>CAIQQL010000120.1 GCA_903873955.1 uncultured archaeon
TCACAATACGATGATCTCGGAATTTCTTAGCAGCAAGCAGTCTCTTTACACGTCCAGGTGATGCTAAAAAAGTCTCAAGTTCTTTTGGCTCCAAAGGTAGTCCTTTCATATACTCATCGGGTATCGGTCCTCCGCTGGTTCGAGCCTCCTTCACTGCTCGACACTCCCCCCTGGCACGTTTATTCCTGATAAAGAGATAAGGAGTCATGGTAAGCATGAAACGCAAGAACTCAAGGAAGGGCATCTTCTCGACGGTTACTCGAAAGAGGTTGCTCCCGAGACCGCCCATTTCAAGACCTATGTCAGTACAGGTCACATGATTGAAAATCATCTCATTTGGGTTCTTCCCTTGAAGTAAGTGATCATAATAATTATAGATAACTGGAGAAAGCTGAGAGAGACCATGAATACATATGCCTGGGGGGCATTTGTGTCTGATGAGCAGCCCCATGGCATTGAAATAGAAGGGACGTCCCTCATTATGGCAACCAGAACAATGTACAGAACAGATCGGGTCTGCCACGATCCAGTAACCCATAGCCTTTAAATTAAGCTTATCTAAGAGGCCGAGTTCTTCTGCTTTGCGAAATTCCTGATCATTGTAATCCCATCGGTTTTTAGTGATCCTACGCATGACAGGCTTCATCAGTGTGTCAATGAGATTCATAACATACCTCCTATGACTCTAATATAAATCTTGAGTAGTGTGATTTTTGAATAAATTCTTCCTGTATCTGAGCGAATAAATATTCCCCTCAAAATGCAAGATTACAACTGGTAACTGTTTATCTTACTGTTCAGGGCCCGCTGCTGATCCAAGTTTCTTCATTGCATCCTTCGTGCGGGTGAGCCAGTGGCTTTGAGGAGTTATTTCCATTTCTTGATATAGAGTTTCTGCTTTCTTCAGACTTTGCAAGGCTTCTTCCTTCCGGCCCGCATTGGCGAGGAACTCACCCAGGTGAAGATACCCTACAGGGCACCATAGTTTTATTTTGCGGTCCTCCCAAATTGAAATACCATGCGTGATCTGTTGTTGCGCTTCTTTAATAATGGGCGGGGTTAATTCCTCCACCATACATCCTAGGAAGACCCGTGCCATGCCCTCAATGGATTTTAAGCCGCACTCCTGTGAAATTCTTAAAGCCTCTTCAGCACACTCCGCGGCATGTCTCACATTATCTAAAAACCAAAGAGCCATAGCAAGAAACCAATAACACCACGAAACTGCAAAGGGCAATCCCAATTCTTTCGCAAGTTTGAGTGACTTTTCTATAGGAGCTAACGCTTTTCTGTATTCTCCACGGAGACAATAACCTCCCCCGAGTAGTGACCACGCAATCTCCAGTCCAATAGAAATATCTGCCTCCTCATAGATTTTGATGGCTTCCTGTGCATATTCGATAGTACTATCTCCGTATCCTGCGAAGTACGTTAAACCGGAGTGCATTATTTTTGTTAAACCCACGTGATATTTATCATTCACTTCACCAGCGTTCCGGTTTCCCTTTTTTAAAACATCAGACCCGTTCTTGAACTCTCCCATCCATCCTAAGGCAGTACCATAATAAGAACATATAAATGAATATGGGCTATATGCCGTTCCAAAAAATTCTTTTTCCAAATGTTGTTCTTCGAGCAGATGAATGGCCTTGCTACCAATTTCCACACATTTCGCAACATCACCCGTAAAAAAGTATGCTGCGCAAATTCGGCCGGCACTTCTTGTCATAAGTTTATAGTCATTAAGCTTCTCTGCCGAGTAGAAACATTTCTCCGCGTATTCCAGGCCAAGGGCTAGTTTGCCGGTGATTGTATAATATAAACTCAAACTACCTTGAATCTGTATAAGGCTTACTTCATCTGCCAGCTCCTGAGAGAGTTTTTCTGCATTCTGAAAGATTTCAAGGCAACCTTCAGGATAACTTAAATATGTAAATGGGGTTGTCATCATCAGATGTACTTTTAGTTTTTCCTTTTTATTCTCCA
>CAIQQL010000121.1 GCA_903873955.1 uncultured archaeon
CTCTTTTGAGATTTTATTACGTTCTGCACGTAAAGAATCCACCTGGGCTTTAAGTTTGCGCCATTCCTCATCTTTTTTCTTCACACTATCAACTAATGGAAGTTTGTCATCCTGAAACTTCTTTTTGATATTTTCTTTCACAAGTTCAGGATTCTCTCTGATGAGCTTGATGTCTATCATGCTTACGCAAGAAAAGAGGATTATTTAAAGTTTGTTTTCAAGCAGGATTAAAGATATCGGGAGTTCTTTTTTCCTCGATCAAGCTCAGACTGATGCTTTTTTCCAGCCTTGACATACTCGGTCTTGTCTAGCTCAAACTTTTCAATCATATGGGCAGCATAGTCTCCGCCTAAATGCTGGGGGACAATCACGTAATCTGCGCCTTCTTCATAGAGCCCTATGGCCTCTCTTGGTTGTTTGGTGGCGGCAATACAGATCGCCTTTGCATTCACCTGCCGTAGTTTTTCAAGGATGATCAGATTTGAGCTTCCTTCAGGTATTGTGGTAATGACCATTTTTACCTTGTCAAGACCGATCTCCCCGAGAAAATCCCTGTCGCCTGCGTCCCCATAAACACAGTCTATTTTTTCATCAGCAAGAGCAAGGATCACCTGAGGGTTATAGTCCACCACCAGGACTTTCTTCTTCATGGTCTTTAATTTTTGAAGGATCTTGTATCCCACGCTATGATAGCCGAAAAGGATGATGTCATACTTCTCTTCTTTAGAGACTTTGCCTCGATGTTTTTTCCCTTCAAAAATAGTGAGAAGATGGCCTATCTTATTGAAGATGGTATGGGCATAATAAATACTATAGCTGCTCAGGCCTATGGTGATCAGGGAGACTAATATTGCAAGGTTCATCATTTCTTGGTTGAGCTGACCAAGATTGAATCCTAAGAGAGCAAGAATCAGTGAAAATTCACTAATCTGTGCAAGGCTTGAGCCGGCAAGAAAATTTGTACGTTTCTTATAGCCGAACATCCTGAGCAAGGACATGACGATGATGGGTTTACCTATGAAGATAAACAGCGAAAAGATGACTGCTTGTCCAATAAGGCCCGGGGAGATAGCTCGGGTAAGCTGGCTGCCGAAGAAGACGAAGAAGATGACGACAAAAAAGTCACGTAACGACTTCATTTTCCCGCCTAGTTCTAAAGTATATTTACTGGACGCAAGAGACATTCCTGCTATAAGGGCTCCAATCTCCAGAGAAAAACCCAAGGAGTAGAATAACGAAGCTAAAAGGAGTGCCCAGGCAATTCCAAAAAGAAACAGGGCTTCCTGACTACGTGCCAGATAATTGAGGAGTCTTTGGATGAGCAGGGCCGCAAACAAGAAAATGAATACAATCGTCAATAGGGCGATGATGAGCGGGTATACTAAAGAGGTGAAATGGGCCCCTTTGTTGCTTAATAACGGGATGAGCATCAATGCTAGGGCAGCGACAAAATCTTCGACGATCAGGATTCCGACTGCAAGTCTCCCATGGAGAGTATCAATCTCTTTTTTATCAGACAATATCTTGACTACGACAACAGTAGAAGAGAATGCAAGGATAGTGCCCAGATAAAGGGCAGTAGTATTGGAATATCCGAGTCCTAGTGCAATGCATGCTCCAATGCTTCCGGTGATTGCGATTTCTAAAAATCCCGCAATGGATGATACTTTTCCGACTTCTTTAAGGACACGAAAATCAAGGCTTAAGCCGACGATGAACAGAAGGAATGCGACACCGATATGGGCAAACGTCTGTAATAACGTGGCCGATGAACTGGTAGGGCCGATGAGATTGAGGACAACTGGCCCAACGACAATACCTGATATGAGATAGGCAATGATTGGAGGTTGTTTGATCGCTCTAGCGATAACAGTAAACAATGCTGCAATGGCGATGATTATACTTAAAGAAATGAGTACCTCTTCTGCCATGATTAGATTCCGTTTCTTCTTTTTATAAGGTTTGCTTTTTTTGTCTATTTAGGCTTGCGGCTCGAGGTGGGGCGGGCAGGGGTAAATATCCCTCCGCCCTTGACAACCTCGGATACCAGGCGACCCGAAGGTTTAAGCAGAAGATATTCTAGAGCCCAGGCGTCTTCATATGACCCCATGTAATGGGAAGCTCCTGCGTTATCGACAAGGACATCAGCTATCCCC
>CAIQQL010000122.1 GCA_903873955.1 uncultured archaeon
ATGTAGAAAAAGCGGCAGAAGGTAAGCTCTCAGTAACTGAACTGGAAGAGGCACTGGATCAGTTGGCAAAATCAGGAGATGTATTTAGGCCAAAAAAGGGATATATCCAAAAGACGTAAACGGAAACATAAAAGCTTATAAGTATCGAAACTAAAAAAGAGTATGGCTGAACCAGCATTAAAAAGGAATATTGCATACAAAATGAGGTTAGGGACAATTCTGTCAGGAAAACCGATCATGGAAGCCGAAAAGCTTAAAAGTTTAGAGGTCAACGGCAGGCCCGTCGTTAGAGCAAACGTCATCGCGAATGTTATCGATAAGTTTATCCAGGAAGGGGAAAGGAAATTTGGATCCGTGACCTTGGATGATGGAAGCGGACAACTGAAAATCAAAGTCTTCGGAGATGATGTAGACAGGTTCAATGAACTAAACCAGGGAGACACCCTTATGATCATAGGGCTTCTGCGAAGTTGGAATAATGAGGTATATATAACTCCGGAGATCATCAAGAAAAAAGATCCATCATTTCTGCTTGTACGAAAACTAGAGGTGGAGTCTGAACAGCCAAAGGGAAGGGAAGCAAGTGAGTTGCTCGCTCTTAAAGACAAGATTATGGGTATGGTCAAGGAAGCTGAACAGAATGGGGGCATTGATATTGAGAAGATAATCTTGGACTCAAATGAACCGGCAGAGCTGATCAACAACGAGATAAAAAAGCTGTTGGAAGATGGCGCAGTCTACGAGCCTCGCCCGGGAAAGCTACGTTATTTAGGATAAGGTTTAGTCATTTCTCAAGTAAACCCTGCATAAAAACTGCAGAATAACCCGTAGTTAAACTTTAAAAGCCTCTGAACGTAACATAACCATGGAATCATACGAACAGCTGTTGAACAAAGCATACGAGAAAGTGAAAGTCGTCAATACCAACTCAGAACGATTTGAGATTCCCAAAGCAATAGGACAAGTTGCGGGGAAGAATACGATTCTTACCAACATTGAGGAGATAGCAAATTACCTGCGAAGACCCATAGAACACCTTGCAAAATTCCTGCAGAAAGAACTGGCCACATCAGGCAAGATTGATAACGGCCGCCTAATCCTGAACACCAAGTTAAATTCGGGCAAGGTCAATGAGAAGATTGCCCAGTACACCAAAGAGTTTGTTCTTTGCAATGAGTGTAAAAAACCAGATACGGAGATAGTAGTAGAGAAAGGAGTCAAATATAAGCACTGCCTTGCCTGCGGAGCAAAGTCTCCTATTAGAGGCATTATTTAACCATGTTCGTTAAAGTCCACAAGTCTTACCGATGCATCGTAGCGATATGCGATGAGGAGATACTGGGGAAACAGTTTGAGGAAGGGCAACGTCAACTCCAGGTGAGGGAAAACTTTTTCAAGGACAAACAGGCAAACAAAGAGGAGATTATAGGAGTGATTGAAAGATATGCACGAGAAGATGCTACGTTTAATATCGCTGGCAAGGAATCAGTGGATATTGCCTTGGAGATAGGACTCATAAAAAAAGAGCAGCCTCTTTCTATACAAGGTATCCCCTACGTGCTTGTTTTCTGAAAAGGTACACTTATAAACTAAAAATCGCTTATAACAAAATGGAAAGTTTGATGTTTGAGAAGATGCGAGAGATACGCAAAGAAAGGCTGGCTTTAGAGAAAGCTCTGGAAGTCAAGATCACTTTACGAGGCAGGCAGGTGATTATGGAAGGAGATTCATTCAAGGAATTTGAGGCGAAAAGGGTTCTTGAAGCGATACAGTTTGGATTCTCGGCTAAAAAGGCATTGATGTTGCTTGATGAAGACATGATCTTTAGACCGCTCATGATGAAGAATTTTACCAGAAGGAAGAACATGTACGATGTTCGCTCGCGTATCATTGGAAAAGAAGGAAAGACGAAAAGGACCATTGAGGAGATTACAGGCTGTTTCCTGGTGATTCGCGAGGATAATCAGGTCGGAGTCATTGGAAATGCAGAAGTCATCGATGAGGCTACCACTGCGATTACCAATATAATCAAAGGTTCAAAACATGCTAATGCATATAACTTCTTGGAAAGAATGAACTCGCGCAAGAAAAAGCTTGGCAAGGATTTAGGATTGAAGGAAGACGAAAAATCGGAAGAGGACAAGGCAGAATTAGATGAGAAAGATGAGGATATGGATGAAGAGGAAGAAAGCTTATGAAAGAAGGGAAGACGGTCAGGCAAAGAAAAGGAGAGGAGATCTTTTTCAGGATCATCGTTTTAATCGTCAATTGGATAATATTCTACTTTTGGTCCATCTTGATAGGGATACTTCTCCTGATCAACCTTATCATTGTGATATTTACGCAAAAAACAAATAAAGACATTGGAGATTTTGCTCAGGTGTGGGTCTCAGAGCTTACCAAAACCGTAGGATATGTGTTTTTTGTCTCAGATGAAAAACCTTTCCCCTTCTCAGACTCAGGGAATAGAAACAAAAAAGGATAGGAAATTAAAGTAGGAAGAGTAAAAGTTTTCCGATATAGTAATCTTTAAATAACAAATCTCTCTCCCCTTCTCAAGTCCCCTTAGCTCAGCCGGTAGAGCACGAGACTGTTAATCTTGGGGTCGGAGGTTCGAGTCCTCCAGGGGACGGTCATTTCTAGAGTCTACCGTGTAAGAACATATCCCAGGATTCCACCCAGGATAAGCAGGATCACTAGAGTAAGGATGGTCCAGCGGAACCTGCGTTCCTTTTTTTCACGTTGTTTACGTTCATTTGCTTGTGCATAAGCCCGTTCAATCTCTTCCTTTTTTTCATCGCTTATCTTAGATTGAGTTGCAGAGTCGTGCCTAAAAGTCTTTAGACCTCCAGTTTCTACAAATTCTGCCATTCTTAAAAAAGAGAGACTGGAATTATAAAGATTACGAAAATAGGACGTACGTGAAGTTTTTATAGAAGAGGAGTCTAAGAGGAGTATGTCTTCATCACTCCCTAAACCAGTCCCTAGAGCGATGATCTATGAAGATAACAGGTTATATGCCTGTCTTGCGAAATACCCCTTGGTCAAGGGACATACGGTCATTGTATGGAAAAGGAAGGCAAGAGACTTGCACGTGCTTTCGAAAAGAGAGTATGAATACCTTATGGATAAGGTTGATGTCATCAGAAATGCCATGCTTGAAGCACTGGGCATAGATAAAGTGTATCTAGTCTATATGGACGAGACACATCAGGTGCATTGGCACCTTATTCCAAGATACAATAAAAAAGGGTTTGCGCTGTTTGAAAAGAAGCCAAAGAAGACAAAGGATTTTTCTCTTGCTAAAAAAATATCTGATAAAATAACCCAAGTTGGAAACACGAAGAAATAGGACAGCTCAAAATAGGGTCCATGAGGCAGGAATAAAGAGCTTTACGTCGTTAGATAACCATGAATTTTTATACTCTAAAAGACAATTGTGGACATGAAAACACAGAAGGGACATAAGAAAGTGCTTCTCGGACTTTCAGGAGGAGTAGACTCTAGCGTGGCGGCATTGATACTTAAGAGACAGGGGTACGAGGTCATTGGCGCATTTATGAAAAATTACTCCGATACAAAAAATGAGTTTACAGGTGAATGTGCTTGGCGTGAAGACCGTAGAATGGCACTTCGCATAGCACTAAAATTGCATATAAGGTTCATTACCCTAGACTTTGAAGAGAAATACAAAAAGAACGTTCTCGAACCCATGTTCAAGGACTATGCAAAAGGCAAAACACCCAACCCCGATATTCTCTGCAACGCAGTTATTAAATTTCCTTTGCTTTGGAAATCGGCAAAGGAATTAGGATTAGACTATATTGCAACAGGTCATTATGCACGTCTAAAAGAGGACAAAGAAGGATTCCATCTCCTTGCCGGAAAAGACGAAACTAAGGACCAGTCATATTTCTTAACTGATCTGACACAAGAGGACCTAAAACATACGCTCTTCCCCCTAGGGAGCTACACCAAAAAACAGATACGGAAGATTGCTAAAAAGCAAGGTTTTCCCAATTGGGAAAGGATTGGTTCGAGAGGAATTTGTTTTGTTGGAAAAACAGATATGCGGGAATTTTTAAAGAAAAAGATAAAAGAAAAAAAAGGGAAGGTAATATCTCCTGAAGGAAAACTGCTAGGCACACATCCAGGAGTGATGTATTATACGATTGGGCAAAAGGCAGGAGATGGAAATGGGATAATCCTGAATAAACCAAAACAGTTTGCACAAAAAAGATTCTACATTGCAGAAAAACGTCAAGGAAATGTCCTGGTAGCCGCCCCTGAAGGCCATCCTGCCCTGCTGACGAAGAGCGTCATTCTGAAAAGATTGCACCTGATCAACCCAAGAACAAGTTGGGAAGGCAGCAAAATCAGAGGGAGATTTCGCCATTTAGGGGTCTTTTGTGAGGGTGCATTGAAAAGAGAAGGAAAGAAATGGCAATTTATTTTTGACACCCCCCAAAAAGGAATTGCTGAGGGGCAAACTCTGGCAATTTACAAAAAAGAGATTCTGATGGGTGGTGGAGAGATTGAAAAAACAAATTAAACCATATCTTTTTATACTTTAGAAGGCGTATTGAGAATATGCAATTCGATGATGTTGTTAAGAACAGGAAATCAGCCCATTCGTTCAATAAAAAAAAGGTGCATTGGGAAAAGATATTAGAGGCGATAGATGCTGCAAATCAAGGACCATTTGCGAACAACCTAAACAACCTGAGGTTTCTTATTGTTGAAGAAGAAGAGATGATAAAAAAGATTGCCGAGGCGGCTGATCAGCTATGGATTAACGAGGCTTCTGCAGTCATTCTAGTATGTTCAGATGATAAGGAGCTGGAGAGCATGTTCGATGAGAGAGGGAGAGTATATTCCCGTCAACAGTCAGGAGCCGCGATAATCACTCTCATCTTTAAGCTTACAGATTTAGGAGTTTCCTCTGAATGGGTTGGCGCGTATGATGATGATCAGTTAAGATACCACCTAAGAATCCCTAAAGAAAAACAGATAGAGGCTATTATTCCAATAGGGTATGAAAAAGAGAAGAGACCGAAAAAGAAGAAGAAAGAGCTTGTAAACACGTTATACTGGGAGCAATGGAACAACAACCGAAGACCTGAGTTGCTTAAAGAGCCTAAAGATCCATATTCAATAGCAAAATAAGAAAAAAAGTAAAAAATTACTTAACCATATTTATAGGAATAGCTTTTCTGACTACTTTCCCAAATCTCTTTTGGGCAGCAATCTTCTTTATCCCTCTTTGCCGAAGCTTCTTATTGCTTGAAACTAAACCTTTCTTGTATTTCATAAAATAGGACATATTTTAGGGTATTTAAACTTGTAGGTAAGTTAAGAAATCTTCCTCGCAATAAAACGTAAAAACGACCTGCTTTCAAATGGTTTACGGGGGGCAAACTCCTTAAGAACAAGGATTTTCCAGCCAGAATAGACCTTTTTCAGTTGTCTGGCGGTAAGACAGGAAGTTTTAACCTCCAGGATATGGATCCCGCCCTTTCGGGTAATTCTTTGCAGATAGGTTAAGACCGAATTGACCAAAGAGGAAGGAAGAAAATGAATAACGCCGATACATAGGACAATGTCAAACCGCTCACGAGTACGGAATTTGCAGATGTCTTCTAAGAGGGTACGTACAGAAACATTGGCTGCTCTTGAACGATTAAACACCTCAAAGACGGAAGTCTGGGAAATGTCAAGAGCACTGACATCAAAACCCTGCTTTGCAAGGAAGACAGAATCTGCCCCATTACCACAACCCACATCAAGAACTTTGCCTGTCCGCTTTAAAGAAAGAAGCGTATCCATAACCCGATTATATTCTGATGATTCCATGATAAAAAAGACACGGACATCAATAGATGAAAAGGGTTATAACCTTTACGGAGATAAAAAAAGAAGAAAGGAACTTCTTTCAAAGTTCCTTAAAAAATAAGAAAAAAAAGAAAAAAATATAGGATCAGGATTTACCTGAAGACCTCGATGCCAAGGTCGGACATTTCAGATTTGATAGCAGCCTCTTCTCGATAAGCTTTCTTACCCAAAACATAAGGAGACTTCACACCAGTCATGATAGTAATAACTCTCACTCTGTTTTGAAACTCTTTATTGATTCTGGCTCCGATAATTACTTGTGCATCGCCACTGATATTTTCAGTGACAAGCTCGCCCACACCTGAGAATTCCTCAAGCTTAAAGTCTGGGCCGCAAGTAATATGGATAAGAGCACCAGTTGCTCCTTTATAGTCTACATCCAAAAGTGGATGAGTAAGGGCCTGGCGTACTGCCTCATCGACTCTAGCAGTCGTGTCTGATTCTCCAACGCCAATAACTGCAACATCGCCGTTCTTCATAATAGCCGAAACATCAGCATAGTCCAAGTTAATCAATGATGGCAAGGTAATAGTTTCCACAATTCCTTTAATCATTGTACTGACCAGCTCGTTAGCTACTGCAAAGGCCTGCTCCATTGGTAAGTTACCGGCAATATCAACCAGTCTATTGTTATCAATAACGATAACAGTATCAACTACTTCAGTCAATTCCTGAAGTCCGAATTCAGCTTTGTCATGTCTTGCCTTTTCACATTCAAAAGGCATAGTGACTACACCGATTACTACAGCTCCCGACTCTTTTGCAAGTTGTGCGACAACAGGTGCTGAACCAGTTCCGGTTCCGCCTCCCATTCCTGCTAATATGAAGACCATATCAGCTCCGCTTGCTCCCTTTTTGAGTTCAGACAAAGATTCCTTTGC
Organism: uncultured archaeon; assembly: GCA_903873955.1. Classification (GTDB taxonomy): domain Archaea; phylum Nanobdellota; class Nanobdellia; order Pacearchaeales; family GW2011-AR1; genus VGKP01. The sequence goes on from CAIQQL010000122.1 coordinate 6,774, forward strand.
TGCCTCTCTTCCCTTTGCAGGGAATCCTCCGCATCCAAGACCTCTTGTGAGTTCTTTACCGATAAGAATTTTCTCATCAGCTTTTGTAATGGAAAGGTGAAGGGCATCAGTATTTACTCCGTAGATCGTTGCACCAGTTATTCCTTTATTGAAAAGCCAAGTTATGGCATTACAACCTGCGCCTCCACAACCAAAAACCTTGATGTTAGCTTTACCAGCTCTGAGTTCATCAAAATTGATACTGTGTGTTGCAGCGTTCTGTATTGCTTCTTTCGCGAAATCAAGTACCATTTGCGTCTTTTTATTTACCTCCTTTCATCTATATGAGCATGAGTTTACTAATTTACCTTTTCACTAGTATTTATATTTGTTTATGCTAAGATAGATAAGATTTTTATCAAAGAAATGATAAAAATCAGCTTTTTATCGTCGGTATAAAATAAAAACTTGACACTTTGTTAAAAAAGCTTGAAAGTGCGGAATCTAAAATAAAAAACAAGAATAAGAGATGAGATTAGAACTTTTTTATTTGCTCGATAAACTTATCGGCATCTTGGAGCATGACGTGCCCTCCGGCGGCGGATTTATGGCCTCCGGCACTCGCTCCAACAAATCCCTGGGTGAGCACGCGCAAGATATCGGCGGCACTTATTTTTCCATCAAGCCGTCTGGCAGAAAAACGATAGAAATTACCCCTGCGTTCAGCGATAATAAACGTGGTTTCCTTGTTTCTGGCACAGAGGATGTTCAAAACGAGTTCCTTGATTGGAAACCGTGAATGGAGCTCCCAAAAATACCCTCCCCGAATCTTTGTCTTTTCTTTCTCAAAAAGCCGAAGGGATTGTGTTATTTCATTGAATACCTCTTGCGAGTACACTTTAAGGGAGTCTACGTCTTCCATATGTTGCCCGATAAGATAATAAGCCTTGTCGATGTTATCTTTAAAATAGATCAGAAAAAGAGAGAGATTCATCTGAAGATCCCAGATCTTCCCCTTCTTGATCTTCTCAGGGTCGTTTGAGAAAGCGACCTTGTATCGCTTATAGGTCTCTTTCAGCCAGCGTTCACTGTTAAGATAAAGCCAGTCAGAAAGACAGGCACTAGCGACAATCCAGTCCAGATAAGAGATGTCTTGAACCTTAAAAAAAAGATAGTAGCACAAATAAGAAGAGCAGTACCCTTGAGCGTTGAGATATACAGTATGCCGTGAGTTAAGGTCTGCTTTGGGAGGATGATGGTCAATTATTAAAATATCTGCAAAACGTTCTATTCTTCGAATAACTTCGGGACTTTCAATGGAAAGATCGGTGAAGATGACCCTGGTGACCCTATTGCCCCGCAACTCTTCAACAAGGACTTCATTGAGATCGACATAGTCTATGAAACGGATAAAATCGGCATGCAATACTTCATTTGCAACTTTTGCGCTTGCAATGCCATCAAGGTCATTATGACTGATGAGCGCAATTCTTCCCCTACTGTTGACTTTGCCCATGAAAGCGAAGAAGCCCTTCTCTTTGCCCACGGTGAAATCGATATGATCCATACAAAGATTAAAAAAATTGGGTTAATAAACAATTGTACACTTGCTGAAAGAAAGATTAGAGTTTCTCTAGGATCTCTGCATGGATTTTACGTTCAGAACAAAGGGATACAAAGCGCTGCGCATCTTCCAGGGTACCCACAACTCCTGCCCCATAATGCATAGGTATCGCAAGGGTCGGGCTAAGCAAAGCAGCAACATCCGCCGCCTCTTCTGCATTCATGACAAATTTACCGGAAACCGGAAGCATGACAACAAATTCATTACCCTGTTTCCCATAACCTGTGAGCTTCTCCATCTCAGGAATCCGATCACTGTCCCCCGCATGATATATGACCAGACCGTCAAATTTGATGACATACCCTAACCAACCCTCTGATTTGCCATGGAAGACTTTGCCGATGTTATAAGCTGGCACAGTACTGATTTTTATGTTCTTAAAGGCAATCTCATCACCTACCTCTACTATCTGCATCTCGACATCGTTGATATGGGTGATTTTGCTTTGCGCATCTGCGGGAATAAGAATGATTGTGCCTTTTTTTGAGAGTTTTGCGATGTCTTTGATACTGCAGTGATCATAATGGCTATGGGTGATGAGGATTACATCCACAGGGCCCACGTTTTCTGAAACATTGAGAGGATCAACAGCAAGACTGTGTATCCCTTCCCTAATCAAGAAGCCATCATGGCCCAAATAGTCAATTTTTACTCCTTTTATCTCCATCTGTAAGAAAAGGATACAAACCTTATAAGGTTAGTGGTCTTTAGAGAAGAGGGATTCTGCCATAGATGCCAAACTGAGCATAGTGTTCTCTTCACCCTTACCGCACATAATCTGCAGACCGACAGGGATTGCATCGATTTTTCCGACAGGAAGCGAAATCGCGCAAAGTTCAGCAAGGTTTGCAGGGATAGTCAAGGCATCGAAAGCATAAATCTCTTCAGGTTTCATCGATGCAGCATCACCAACCTTCCAAGGCAGAGAAGGGACAGTGGGGAGGATTACTGCATCATACTCCTCAAAGACCTTTTCAAACTCTTGCTTGATGATTTCTTTGAC
>CAIQQL010000123.1 GCA_903873955.1 uncultured archaeon
CAAGCAGATGTTCGTCCGCAAGGCAAAGTTCTGGCAGACTATCCGGCAGTTTCTGATTGACAGGGAATTTCTTGAAGTGGAGACTCCAGTTCTTGAAAATTCTGCAGGAGGGGCAAACGCCACTCCATTTGCAACGCATCTTAACGCCTTGGATATGGATGTATACTTGAGGATCTCTATGGGTGAGCTTTGGCAAAAGAAGCTGATGGTTGCCGGATATGCAAAGACTTTCGAGATTGGGCGCCAGTTCAGGAATGAGGGCATGGATGCAGAACACTTGCAAGACTACACGCAGATGGAATTCTACTGGGGGTATGCCAACTATGAGCAGGGCATGGAGCTTGTGGAAGAGATGTACCGTCTCGTTGCCAAGCAGGTGTATGGAAAGACCAAATTCACTCTCGGTGAACATACCTTTGACCTTGCAGACAAATGGGAGAGGATTGATTATGCCGAGACCATACAGAATATGACGGGTGTCGACATATTCACTGCAGAGGAAGATGATATTGTAAACAAGTTGGAAGAGCTTGATGTGGAGTATGAGCAACGTGCGGGACGATCGACACTTATTGATGCCCTGTGGAAATATTGTCGTAAAAAGATATCTGGTCCTGCATTTTTGATAGGGACTCCTGTTGATGTCTCTCCCCTGGCAAAGAGGAATCCACATGATCTTCGAAAGGTTGAGCGTTTCCAGCCAATCCTTGCGGGAAGTGAAGTGGGCAATGGATACAGCGAGCTTAACGATCCCTTCGATCAGGAAGAACGATTCAAAGAACAGCAGGCAATGAAAGACGCAGGGGACGCTGAGGCGCAAAGCCATGATTTTGAATTTGTCGAGGCGCTTAGATATGGTATGCCTCCTACCTGCGGATTCGGTGTCTCTGAACGCCTGTTCGCATTCTTTGAAGGCAGGCCTATACGAGAGACCGTTATCTTCCCCATGATGAAACCACAGGCCGCCCCAACGGCGAAAAAACCTGCACAAGCGAAAGCTCCTGCTGCAGCAAAGGCCGTGAACACCGCTCTTCCTATCGACCGTGCTCAGGCGCTCAAGCTGCTTATTGCAAATAACAAGGATGCTGCTGATATGAACCACTATCTGGAAAGCGAGGCAGTGATGCGCGCATTGGCAAAGCGTTTGGGGGAGAACGAGGACTATTGGGGAATGCTCGGTCTCTTGCACGACATTGACTGGGGAAGCACGAAGGATCATAGTGTAGAACATTTGACCAAGGCACCCGCGATGCTTCGCAAGGCAGGTTTTGAGCAGGACTTTATTGATGTCGTTGTTTCCCACGGCTACGGGTTTCCTTGTGCCAATCTGCAGAACAAGACCCGGGCAAGACCTATTGAACATGCGTTGGCGGCTGCAGAAACAGTGACGGGCCTTATTCATGCTTATGCCTTGATGCGTAAGGGAATCGAAGGAATGGATGTCAAGGGGCTTAAGAAAAAATATCAGGACAAAAAGTTCGCCGCTGCAGTGAGAAGGGAGATCATCGCTGAATCTGAGAAGCTAGGGATCACCTTAGACGAGTTTCTCGAGATTTCCATAAATGCGATAAGGTCCATTGCAAAAGAAGTCGGTCTTGAAAAATAAACCTGAAATCCCGACGTTACTTTTATATACATAAAAACAGTAATATTCTTATGTCCTTTGTCGCAAAGGAAATGATCTTTGCGATGAGAACGGTCCCTAGGGGAGTAGCGAGGGTGACTAAAAAAGGAGAAAATGAAGAATGGTAGACATCATCAAAAAAAGCAACATCAAGATAGCGGTTTCTGACTTAAATGTCGCTGACGAAGTTGCCGAAGCATTGAACAATAAGGTCCTCAAAATCCTTGATGAGGCGTCAAATCGGGCCAAGCTCAACGGAAGGAAAACCTTGCAGGCAAGGGACCTATGAGGGACGCGAAAATTTTAAATATTGCCGCGTCAATAGATTAAGATGAAACGTAGATTCCCGACCTTTGCGACAATCCTCTTATTGGTGGGTGTGGTCTGGCTTTTGAGTGACCTGAAACTTCTTGCAATCCCGGTTTCTTTTCCCTGGATACCTGCGATTCTTATTATTGTCGCGTTGGGAATGATTTCCAACCGATTGAATGGCAGGTAGTCTTCTTTTAAACGTCGCTGGTTTTTGAGAACAAAAAAGATTTATTAAAGCAGGTCCTTTCTCAAAACGATGTCTAATAAAGCAAAAGGGTCAAAAACAGAGCGTGAACTTGTGCGTATGTGCACAGAGAATGGCTGGAGGGCGTTGAGGGTCGCAGGATCCGGCGTCAATGATGATTCTCCTTGTGATGTGATCATCGGCAAATTAGGGAAAAAGGGTTTTGCCATAGAAGCAAAGTCCAGCAAGAAAGACCGTATCTACATCACCAAGGAGCAGATAGAGGATTTTATGCTTTTTTCAAACATCATGGGATTGCAGCCTGCGATAGGGCTGCGTTTTAATTACGAGGGATGGCTGTTCATTGAGCCAGCGCAGTTGGATGATGCAGGAAAGCATTGGGTAATTGCTCTAAGCAAGGCAAAGGAAGTAGGGAAAAAGTTTGGTCAGGTTTTTGGAGATACGCCTCCCGAGTTACCCACGCCAGATTGAAAGATGGAGTTTTCTCGGGGAAAAGCTCTGGCTGTTCCCGCCGATGATATAATCATAACTGGTGACCTTGTTTGAATTGATGCCGATAGCAGGGTTGATGCAAAGGTCAGCCACCTTGCAGAGCTGTATGGAGTAGGAATATCCTTGGCGGTCAAAATCGGGCTTGATGATGTTTGATAGATAGTCATTGACATTAGTCACTGCTGCAGCATCATCCATGGGTGCTTCCATAATCCGTTGGCGTATGACCTGATCACTTGCGAGTCGTTCGAGGACGGCTTGGAGCGCTTGGGGATTGTCTGCGGTTTGGTTTCCCTTTTGTTGCTGTGAGAGCACAAGCAAGAAACTCAAGACCATAAAGATGGCAATGGTGACTTCGACAATCTTCATCATTCCTCTTTTCGTTACCATATTTTTACCTCCCATCCCCCATAAGTGAGTGTCCCATTGCTGCGCTGGATAGGCATGACTTTGGACTCGGAGGACACCGAAATGCCATTGGGAACTGACCGGTTTGCATAGATGATCCCCTCCGTATAGGAAGGATATAAGGTGAAACCAAAGTCAACGAAATCGCTCAGATGCAACGAGTGTTTGAACCCGATATAATCATTATAATAACTGTTGTTGCTTGCAAGCATCTTGTTCTCTGAGATGTAGAGCAGGGTCGTCTTTCCTAGGATATAGGTAAAGTTTTCGTTCACCGTGACCGTGCTGTCTTTTATCAATCCCGGAGACTGAAAATCTTCACCAAACGACAAATAGAGCAGGGTTCCATTATCTTTGTCCCAGGCAACAGATACTTGTGAATGGGCTTGCATGCTTGAGTTCAGGACTGCTCCTGAAGCGTTTACGACACGCTCCTGGCCAATCTGGTCCGCGTTAAGGTCGATGAGGATTTGTGGGCTCGTGATCTGGCCGTTGGTATTGTTGATCATGACTTCATAGGTGGTGACGGGGATTCCTGCCTGGGCGAATAATGCTCCTTCGACATCCTGTGCTGAAAAGTCTGGTTTCTTTGCTATCGGTGTCGGATTAAAAAGATATATCGCAAGGGATATTGTGGTGATATACAATATGAATGCGATAACCATCTCTATATGGCTAGATCCCCTCTTTTGCATGGACATAGATACCAAAAGTCATTTTTATACGTTTCCCTGAGAGCAAAAAATGTTTTATAGTCCCATTTGCTCTGGTTAGCATGGACGAGCGATTACAGGAGTTGTTGCGTGGTGTAAAAGAGAAGAAGGAATTGCAAGGCTTGCCTGATGAGTTCATCTTGCCTATCCTTGAGACCTATCTTGCAAAGCAGGCCATCAATATCAGGACTCTCCGGCCCCAGGATCAGAAATTTATAGTCAAGGAAGTGCGTGCAAAGCTTCGAAGGGAGGTGGGGATGTTCTATTCATCAAGCAAGAAACGAACGAAACTGCTCACCGCAGGAGACAAGGAAGGGGTGCTTCTGACGCATGCTTCAACAAAAGAACGATTCCCCTATTATGTGGAGCTGGAAGGATATGTTGCGAGTCTCCATCCGGCCTCAATCCTTGACTTAGGGTGTGGCTTAAATCCCCTAGCGCTCGCTTCACCGAATATTCCTTACTATGCCTTGGATGTGAACGCCGCAGATGTGGAAATCGTAAAATCCTATTTTGAGCGACAGCATATCCCTGGCTGGGCAAAGGTAGCGGATGTGCAGCATCTTGAAAAAATATCCCTTCCGGATGTAGACCTTTGCCTGTCATTAAAACTGTTTGATATTCTTGGAGGGAAAAACCCGGGAGCGGTAGAGAAAGTTTTGGAGACAGTCCGATGCAAGGTATTTCTGGTGAGCTTTCCAACGATAACGCTCTCAGGGAAGAGGATGCGGCGTGTGCAGCGTACCTGGTTTGAGAAGATGACGGAACGTTTGGGCTTTTCCATCCGCGAGGTTCTGCGCTTCCCCAATGAGATTTTTTATTTAGTCCAGAAATCTCAGTAGTGCCAGATCAGTTTGGAAACGGTGGAGATGAGGAATGCGCTCATCATCAGGACAAATGAGTGCCTCAACCCGCCCCTGATATTGCCGGTGGAGATCTTTCCGATGATAAGTCCGCAGAAGAATCCTTGTACTAATAATAGGACCAGGAAGGGACTGATGGTGCTGTTCTGTTCGGCTGACGCCTTGGCTGCCGCCGCTTTCAGGTCGACCGTCTGCGAATTAAGATTTTGCGCATTGATGTTTCCTGAAAGGTCAAGTCCGAGACCACCGAGGCCCTGGGTGATTGGCATGATCTTGAACTCCATGACTAACATGATGGCGATGAAAATGAAGAAGATGATATATCCCTGGGCGATGATGCTCGAGATGGCTGCAGTTCGTTCTTTACGCAATTTCTCAATCTCTGCAATGGACTGGGCAGAGGACTCGAGGATGTTCTCAATGTCTCCTCCCGCTTTTTCCGCCTCCCTGATTAGGGTGACTGCACGGGTGACGACAGGATTATCAATCTCATAGGCAAATGTCTCAAGACTCTTGTTGACAGGGATGCCAATTGAAATCTGGTTGGCTAGCTTGGCGACATAAGGGCTCAAGGCGCCATAGCTTCTGCTTGCAAGGTTGATGATGCTCTTGCTCACAGGCGTTCCTGTCTTGACGCTCTCAGCAAGATTACGCGAGAACTCAAGGAACATCTCGTCAATTTCCGTGTTCCTTCTGCTTTCAAATGCGATGTCTATGATGAACGGCAATACGCCTATGCCTATCCCAAGTCCCATGAGGAACAGGAGCAGGTTGAAATTTCCCCAGAATAGGAAAGAAAGACCTACAAGTATCAGTCCGAGGATGATACCGAGCATATGCATTTTTTTTAGTTTCATGTTAATAACCTGGTTGCCTGATTTGCAATATGGCAAGGAAGATGATATTAATAACCCCTACGATGAGCGCAATGATACCTGATTTCCCTGAACCGGCGAATGCCCCTCCAGCCATGCCTGAGAATTCCATCATGATCATGAGGACCATGAGAATCATAGGTGCTGCGATGACGATGCTGATGTAGATGTCCATGAAAGTCTCGGCGGTCTTGGTGTACTTTTCACGGTCAAGACGGTAGCCGATAAGGAGACTTTCTGCCCTCTTCTCAAAATAATTGCTTAATTCTCCTCCTGAGGTGATTGTGACGGCAAGCCCGGAAAAGAGTTCGGCAAGCTTGGGACTAGGGGTGCTTTTCGAGACATTTCCCAATGCAGTTACCAGGTCGTAACCATACAAGTTAATCTGGTTGAGGACCTTGCGGATCTCTTTGCGCAGCGTGGGATATTCCGTGCTTACGCCTATAATCTTGAAAATCTGACTCGGTTCAATGCCGGAACTTGAGATTGCGCTCATATGGATGACTGCAAAAGGCAGTTCCTGCTCTATCCTCTTGGCGAGCGAGTCTCGTTCAGAGGAAGGATAGAAATAGATGATCAAAAAACCTATCAAAGGCAAGACGATGGGAATCCAGAAGACATAGGCAAACCTTAGGAGGTAGCTGCCGGAATATGCACTAAGTGGGATATAACCTGCGCTGAAATCAAACTGGAAGAACATGAAAAAGATAAATACGAATATAGAGGCAAGGAACGTCGCTATCGTTGAGAAAATGATCAGGGCTACATATGAGGAGAGCAGAATCTCTACATTTGCCTTTCGTAGGTTCATGGCGAGGGATTTAAAGTATCCGCGATTAATCAGATCCAGGGCGTTCTTAAGGAAGAATCGGTTGGCAATCTTTAAGTAGAGACGGGCAGAACGGATGTCTTCGGCTTCTCCTTTTCGTTCCCTGTCCTTCTTTTTAAGTTTACGGATTAAATCCTCTCCGACACTTAACTCTTTGAGGAACCTTTCCCGATCTTCTACTTTCAAGACGACATGGATACGGGAATCAAGACGATGGAACTCTATTTTTTGCAGGTTTTTATTTGCTTCCTGTTTTGGCGTGAGTTTCTGGGCAATAGTGATGTCATCGAGCATTGCCGGGATGGAGTTATTGATCATCCTCGCGCTTGTACGTAAAGAATCGATGGTGTTAGTCAGGATCTTTTGTTCAGAAGGGGCGGCATAACTCATCTTTCGCAGATAATTGGAAATCTCACGTAAGATATCGATTTCCGTATTGATGTTCTGCTTTAATTCATAAATCATAAGAGTTCACTGATCTGTTTTTGAAATTGAAGAATCTCTTTTTTGGCAGCGTTCAGTTTTTCAACATCCTTGTTTCGTTGGGCCTCATCGAGCCTGTCAATTGCATCTTTGATGCTTGTGAGCAGCTGCGCAATTACCATTATATCCTCTTTTTCCATTATTCACCTATAACCAAGGAGATTTAAATATCTTTCACTACCCCTCGATGTTGAATTTCGCAAGAACGTCAATTGGGTTCTTAAAATAGTCGTTGATGACCTTTTGGACTTCTTCCATCTCAAAGATTTTCTGCTGGTACATGGCGTAAAGGACCTTAGTCCTTGTGGCAAACTCATTTTGTAGCTTTTCCATAGGGATTCCATGTCGCAGGGAAATCTTCTCAAAGACCTTGCTTTGCTTCTTGAAATAGAAAACATCCTTGGCTGCATCCCACATCAAAGGAGTGTTGACCAGTGCCGTTCCATCACGATTGACATTGACAATCTCGACCACTTCACGTAGACGTCTTGTCTCCTTTTGGTTAACAATAGCATGTGTGGCAATCGCAACACAATCCAGTGTATTGATCAGTGTTGGGGAGAGTTCTATAGGCGGGGTCTGCAATCTTTTAATCAAGGTGTCTACGGAATCGGCGTGCATTGTGCTGATGGAAGCATGACCCGAGGCCATACCCTGGAAGAGAACGAATGCCTCTTTACCTCTTACCTCTCCAACAATCAGATAGTCTGGGGTCTGCCTGAATGAGTTTTTAAGGATGGCAAAAAGGTCTACCTCTCCCACTTTACCTATCCCTATGGAGGTTCTGGCCACTGCAGGAAGCCAGTTTTCCCTAGGAAGATTGATTTCCCTGGTATCTTCAATACTGACGACTCTGGCTTCTGGTGGGATAAAGAACGCCAGGGCATTAAGAAGGGTGGTCTTTCCAGAGGCGGTTCCCCCTGCGATGAGGATACTGCATTTATATTGGATGAGTATCCAGAAATAGGCTAACATTTCAGGACTGACGGTGTTCATAGAGATAAGCTGTATTGGTGTCCAAGGAATTTTGGTGAACTTTCTAAGGGTGAACGTTGGACCACGAGATGTGACATCTTTCGTATACGTCGCATTGACTCTGCTCCCATCAGGTAAAGCCCCATCAAGCAGAGGCGAGGCATAGGAGATGTAACGTCCTGCCCTCTGGGCCATTTTTTCTACAAAGCTTGCTAGCTGGTCAATATCATGATAGACAAGATTCGTCTTCAGATTCCTGTAGACGCGATGGACAATAAACACAGGGGTATCGACACCATTGCATTCAATATCTTCAATAAAATAGTCGCGGAGGAGTGGATCGACCTCATTCATACCGATAAAATCACGGAAAAGATAATAGAAAATCCTGCTATAGGTCTCATGGCTCACCGGGATATTAAGCTCATCAATAAGAAGACGGGCAGTCTTGTCAATATAACTTGTTGTGGCCTCGAGTGTGTTTTCAATGGCTACATTGATGTTAATAAGTTCAATCATCGCCTTTTCAAGCTTTTCTAGGACGTCTTTCTCTGAATCTTGGAGCAGAGGTTCTTCAATATCATAGACCAACTCATTGATTTTGTTGTTCCAGTAGATATGTGCAGAAGCATACGGAGGAATGAGCATATATCTCACATCCACCTTTTTCTTATCCTCGAACCTAGGCAATGCAGGAATTGCGGGATTGGTATTGATTGTTATACTGGCCATCTTTTTTTACTCCTTAATCCCCATGAAATTATTTAAAACTATCTATAGTTAGGAAATTTCCTGGAAGTTAAGCTGAACCTGATTTCCGACAAATGTCTTTTCTATGGAGAATTTATAGGGCGTTGAGGCTGCAGGGAAATTCTTTATGGTGGCCGTATCGGAATTATAGGATATATTCTGGGAAAAATTAAGTTTGAGCTGGACACTGTAGACTTTTTGACCTTCCAGGGAGGTGAGTTTGACTCTGCCATAGGAGATTTCAGTGCCATTTTCAGAATAGAGCGAGGTAAGATCGTTCATCGTCAGATAGATACTGCGGTCAGGGGGGGAAATGGTAAGCACACCCTTCTTAAGGCTTAAGGATGGAATGATGACCTTGGTTCCAGAACCTCCCTGCAAGGTCTCATCGATTTTTTCACCGAGAATCTGCATGGATTCGATGCTCTGTTCTACGGCAATCTTGTCACGGGACTGGTTGATCTTTGGGGTGGCGTAACTGAGCACAACTCCTATCAATGCAAGACCGATAAGTGTGTAAAGGACAGTCTCAATCCAGACCTGGCCCCTCGTTTTTCTTAAGGGGCTGCTCATTGCAAGGTCACTCCCCCGATACATGGGGCGTTTATGGTGATTGCGTCGCCAAGCGAGCACTGTCTGCCGCTCTTAAGGATAGGATATACTTCCATCGAGTCATATCCTCCAGAGGATGTGCCGCTAAAATCATAGACATAGGTGCTAACCTCTCCTGGACCTGGGATAGTGAGGGCGGTGTTCAGATGGCCGTTTAATAATCGTACGGCATCAGAAGGACTTCCTGCTCGAATTTGCACGTTTTTGGAACTTCCTCCGCCTTTGAAGATGATGTCAAAGCCTGCCACATTTTTTGCCACATCAGGATTGTTTGAAGCGGTCCTGATTGAAAATCCATAACGATAATTTTTTGGATCTGTTGGTTGGGCACCGTCTATGGTATACAGGCAGTTATACTGTTTTAAGTTCATTCCAGAACCGAACCTTTCTTCAAATTGAAAATAGCCATTGTTATAGGGAAGACATTCGCTGCTTCCATAGAGCTTGTCCCTGACAAAAGGGTAGCCGTTCTTGATATTGAACTGCAGGATACCCTTCAACCGGTCATCAAAGTTTCCGGAGAGACCAATATACCGGATGCTAAAAAGCAAATAATCAGTTTCCTGAAAGAGACCCATTAAGTCAGGAATTCAATGATATGACGTGGTAATCGTGGGGAAAAATCCTGTTCATTCGGATATAACCATTAATGAATTGGA
>CAIQQL010000124.1 GCA_903873955.1 uncultured archaeon
AGGGTTTCCTGTTCTGCCTTGGTGAATTCTGAATTTCCTGTGGCAAGTTTGTTGACCAGATACATGTATTCAGATGCGACATCCATCTTCCAGAGGTTGCTTTTGTTGATGACTTCAATGCCTGACTCTTTGTACTTGTCCACCAGGTCTCCAAGGACTTTCTTGAGGATGATGGGGTTGACATCAGTGAGAGCCACAAGTTCCTGCAAGGAAAGATACCTGCCGGAGATGAACAGCGCAGCCTCTACCTTGCGTACATGCTCTGATTCTACAGCGGTGTCTACTTCTTCTACACTTTCACGGCTAAGGACCATAGGGCTACTAAGGGCCCCGCCTTTTAAAAGCTATTTGTAAAAGGCAATAAGAAACCCTTCAATGATTGCGGCAATGATAAGCAGGGGGATGACCATGAAGATGAACACATACAGCCCTTCCTTGATGGAACGAATGAATTCCTTGCCCTCATATCTGAACCGTTTGTCCCAGAAAAGACAGACGATAGGGGTTAGAAGCAAAAGAATGAGGAAAGAGGCGATGAATCCTGAGAGGAGAAAGGAGAAGAACAGGTCAGAGGAGACAGTTTGGAAAACAGGGAACACAAGATAGAGCACCAGATAAAGGACAACGGCGATAAGCGAGGCGATTGCAGGTGCGAAGACCACTGCTTTGCTTTTATTCCAGAAATACTGGAAAAAGGATTGCACCAGAGGAAAACTGCACTTGCCAATGCGCAGGCCCAGACCCAGGGAAATGAAGACCGCAGGAAGCTCAAAGATGCCATGGGGGAGGATTCTCCAGAAATCGGTAAAACCTGAGATGAGGAACACCTTGTGGAAGACATAGCCTAGGACTGCTCCATTCAAGACGACATTGAAAAAGGGGAAGACTCCGAAGAAAATGCCCAAGGCAGACCCGAGAAAAGAGGATTTGAGATTATTGAAGAAAATAAAATCCACGAGACCATAGACATTGAGTCCAAGGGTCTGGTTGACCAGTTCAGATAAAACACCATCAAGAATATGTAAAGAACGATAAAAAATAAAGCCAAGGATTGCGCAAAGGAAAAAGAGGAAGGTGATGAGCAAAATTTCGCGTTTGGAATCTTTCAGATAAGTACGGACTCGCAAAGAGATATCAGGATAGGAAAGAAAAAGGCCAGAATAGATAAAAAAGGTTCCGAAAAGGAAAAGTGCGAAGGTGAGAAGCGAGTAGGCTTGCAGAGGATAGGCAGATTGGTACCAAAAACTGAAAAGCAGCAGAAGGGCGCCTAGAAAAGAGAGAAAAAGAAAGGGTTTTCCAGGAGATCTTTTGCGGGAGCGTGAAAGTTTCGCAGTCATTGAAAATGTCTCCCCAAGACCATAACTTTTCGAGGATACTTGAGCCTGAGATAAAGCCCGTAGGCAAGACCGAATATCAAACCCCCGATATGGGCTGAATTGCCTATAGGAAGGGCTACAAACACGCTTACCGCAACCAGAGGGACGATTGCTGCAAGAGGAGCGACCCATAAAGGCATTTCGATATACAAGGCCAGCTTTCGTAAAAATCCAAAAGGGAAAAGCAAAGAGAATATCATGACAAAAAGGAGGAAAGTTAAAAGAGCATTGAGTAGGCTAAAGACTGGACCGCTGACAAGGCTTGGCAAAATGACCTGGAGAATGATCACAAGGATAGGCCCTGCAACAAGGTACACTTTTTTGTAAGGGATAAGAAGGGCGAGCAAGCCTAAAAGACCAAAAAGAGCGCCCGATGCCCCAACACCTGCGATTGCAGGATCGCCGAAGATGTTGGTCAATCCGATCGCTTTCCCAAAAAAAGAGAAGAGGATGAAAGACACACCTGCAAAAAGGCCTGAGAATATGTAGAACCAGAAGAATCTCTTCTTCCCAATCAAGGATTCACAGATGCTCCCGAGGAAAAAGAGCGAGAACATATTGACAAGAAGATGCAGGATGTCTGCATGGAAGAACATATGAGTGAGAAGGGTCCATACGTGGTTTCCTGAAGCGACATCCTGGGGGACAAGGGCGACAAAGGGGACTGTTGCAGGGAACAATGCAAATACAAGAAGACCCAGGATGGAGATGATAGAAGTGATGATGATAATCCAAAGAAAAAGGGGGAAACTTCTTACAAGCGAAGAAAAAACCTTCCTCTGGAAAGAGGTACCCGTATGCTGCGCTATTCGCTTCATTTCTTTTTAGCGCTCTTGTTTTTTTCCAAAGTACTCTTGCGTTTGGCCGCAGAGGCGATCCTTTTGATGGCACGGTCCTTGGCTTTTTTACGCTCGAACGCTTTTTGCCTACGCTGTCCAGCTTTGGCGTTCTTTTGGTCAAGAATGGCAATCTCGGCAAGGACTTCAGCAAGATCCTTGTCCAGATGAGCATATTCTTTTTCAATGGTAGCAATCTCTTTGGTGTTGTCTTTCAAGACAAGCAACTGACCACATTCCTGACAGGTATAATCCTGCATGAGGGCCTGCTCTTCGGTCACTTCAATACCGCAGGTTTCACAGACATAGAAACGTGTGCTTTTCTTGAGGGCGGCAGACTGCATGAGAGTCTCCTTCTTTTTCAGGAGGACTTCTTTGAATTTCAGCAGGCTTTTCTCAAGATTGAGCGTCCAGAAATGGTCATACCATCCGCCCTTGCTTTTGTTCTTCTTTCGTGAGACACTAACCAGACCCTCGTCGGAAAGCTTGTAGAGGAGGTTCCTTGTTTGGTTGATAGTGAGGTTGAGCTTTTTCGCGATGACAAATTCATTGACGTTCTCTTTTTCAAATAGAAGTTCGACGATACCCTTCGACTTTTCACCGATAATGGAGTTAACAATCTCTTTTAGAAGCTCAATACGCATAGTTGATGGTAAGGGAAATGCATTAAAAATCTTTCTATTTTTTGTAACTATTACAAAATGAATATAAAGCTATATAAATCATCCTCCCATCTCAGCAATATGTTTTGGAATAAAAAGGAGAGTGAGGTTTCTCTTCCGGATATACCGCCGGTAAATTCACCATTTACTCCAGCAGAGAATAATAAAATGATGATACCAAAAAAAGAGGAGGAAGAGACAGATATGCCAGAAAAACATAGTTTGCCTTCTTTTCCAGACTCGCCCATGAATAAAGGATTTTCGCAGATCGCAATCAAGGAGGCAGTTTCCAGCAGCGAGAGCCCTGAGGAACCAGCGGAAGTTGCAGGGATTCCTTCGAGCCAAAAAACGTTCAAGACCATAGAGGTCAGTGAGACTGCAGAGATGAATCCAAGCACCCCGATAAAGATAGCTCCTCATGTGACCGAGGCCCCAATCAAGTCAACTGTTCCCGCAACCGCCCAGTTAACGCCATCACTCAAACCTAAGAAAGTGATAATCCCTCAGAAAGAGGAACCGAAAAAAGCTTTTGAAAGAAGCCCTATTCCAGAGTTTCCGGTCAGACCACAACCAAGAGAGATCAGAATAGAGACGAAAATGGATGATACACGAATGAACTACCAAAAGGAGGAAAAAGCAAAAGTCATGGAAGAGACAAGGATAAACTATCCGAAACCTGATCAAAGAAACTTGGATATTTATGTGAAGATAGATAAGTTCTATTCTGCAAAAAAATCCTTGGAAGGTGCCAAGGACCAGCTTGATCAGATTGAAGACCTGCTCAAGAAGATACGTGATATAAAAATGCGGGAAGAGCAAGAATTGGAAGTCTGGGAAAAAGAGTTGCTCACTGCAAAAGCACGCATACAGGAAGTAGGCGAGAATATATTTGAGAAACAAGAATGAGCGTCGAATACGTGAAACTGGTAAAACCAGAAGTCGTGTATAGTAAAAAGAACCTGTTGCAGTCCCAGGTAGAGATTCTCACTGTAATCAAGGCATACGAGGAGTTCAAACGTCTTCGGAAAGAGGAGTTCATGCTCAAGATTGCTTTAAAAAGTAAATTAGAGGCAGTAAAAAATCAGATTGCGGTCTTTGAATCCTTATTGCCAAAGGCTAAGATAAAAGCGGAAGAGAATGTTGAGCAAGAGAAGATGGATCATCAGGCAATCAAGAAAAAATTGACTTTGGAACAAGAGATTGATCTATTGAAAAAGAAGATTGCAAGTCTTCAATATTGACCAAAGGCACGAGATTTCCATTTTTCAGATATGAAGCAAGAGCTTATTATCGACCCGAAAAGACTCTTCCAAAAAACTTAATAACCCTAAGGGTCACTTAGCCACATGCAAGAGATCAAGGATCGTCAAGAGCTCATTAAAGCGTATATACATTTCTTCATGGAACAGCAACATAAAGAGCTTCCTAGTGCGTCACTTATCCCGGAGAATGACCCCACGGTGCTTTTTACGACGGCAGGTATGCACCCCTTGGTCCCGTTTTTGCTTGGACAAAAACATCCATTAG
This sequence comes from uncultured archaeon, assembly GCA_903873955.1. Lineage (GTDB taxonomy): Archaea > Nanobdellota > Nanobdellia > Pacearchaeales > GW2011-AR1 > VGKP01. Next base: position 4,402 of record CAIQQL010000124.1, read on the forward strand.
GAAAGAGGGTGACCAATGTGCAAAAATGCATCAGGACCCAGGACATTGAAGAGGTAGGGGACCCTTTCCATCATACGTTTTTTGAGATGCTAGGTAACTGGTCATTGGGAGATTACTTCAAAAATGAGATGATTGGATTCTCTTTTAGGTTCTTGACTGAGACTTTGAAGATTCCAAAGGAAAGGCTGGCTGTAACAGTGTTCGGAGGGGATAAAAGAGTCCCGCAGATCCCGAAGGATGACGAGGCTGCAGGGATATGGGGTGCTTTGGGCATGCCCAAAGAACGTATTGCTTATCTTGAAGGGGGAGCGTTGGAAAGCGAAAGAAATTGGTGGGGGCCTGCAGGCGAGACTGGACCTTGCGGACCCGATACGGAGATGTTTTATTGGATTGCAAATGAGCCGGCACCAAGGATATTTGACCCTGAAGATGACCGATGGGTTGAGATCTGGAATGATGTATTTATGCAATATAATAAGGTCGGCGAAGGGGCATATGAGCCTCTGGCCCAAAAGAATGTAGATACGGGCATGGGGGTTGAGCGTACGCTCTCCGTGCTGAATGGGCTGCAGGACAACTATCAGACATCTATCTTCGAACCGCTCATTAGGAAGATTGAGACCGTTTCACAAAAAAAGTATGGTGTCCATGAAGAGGACACCAAGGCGATGAGAATCATCGCAGACCATCTTCGGGCAGCAGTGTTTATCTTAGGAGATGAACGGGCAATAAAACCTTCCAATCTCGGTCAGGGATATGTCCTAAGAAGACTGATCCGCAGAGCGGTGAGATATGGACGCATACTTGGAATTGAAGGGAATTTCATGAGTCTGTTGACCAAGGAGGTATTGCAGGTCTATCCTGATTACCAGGAGCTCCACCGCAATCATAAGTTTATCACAGAGCAGCTAGAGGAAGAGGAAAGGAAGTTCAAGCTGACACTGGAAAAAGGACTGAAAAAATTTGATGAGATCATGGAAGATACTAAAGAGATTATCCCGGGCAAGGAGGCCTTCCTGCTCTTCCAAAGTTACGGATTCCCAATAGAAATGACTGAAGAGCTAGCGGAAGAGAAAGGCATTAAAGTGGACATGGAAGAGTACAACCAGGAGTTCAAGAAGCACCAGGATCTTTCGCGTACGCTCTCTTCAGGAGCTTTTAAATCCGGCTTGGCGGATGATTCAGAGGCGACAAAACGATTGCATACGGCGACACATTTGTTGAATGAGGCATTAAGAAAGGTGTTAGGCTCAGACATAAAGCAAAAAGGGTCAAACATCAACCCTGAACGATTGCGTTTTGATTTTAATTTTAGCCGCAAATTAACCCCTGAAGAACTGAAGAATGTTGAGGAATTCATCAACAGCAAGATAAAAGCGAAGTTGAATGTGATCAGAGAAGAGATTCCGATAGAAGATGCATTGAAGTCCGGGGCCCAGGCCGAGTTTGGGGCAAAATATCCCGAACTGGTATCAATCTATACTATCGAGGATAAGTCAGACCAGAGGGGATGGTTTAGCAAGGAGATCTGTACAGGCCCCCATGTGAACAACACTTCTGAGCTAGGAAAATTCAAGATTCTTAAAGAGGAAGGCGTGGCTGCAGGGGTTAGAAGGATTAAGGCAGTTGTATGGAATGAATAAAATACAAAATGATTAAAAACAGAGGTTACCTTTAAAAGACATGAAGATTTTCACTGAATTCAATGAGTTCCTAAGAGAGTACAAGGTGATGGGACTTGCAGTGGCGTTGGTGATGGGACTTGCGGCGAACACGTTGATAAAAGCTTTGGTCGACAATATTATTATGCCCCTGGTCTCTCCATTGATTCCTGGAGGGGATTGGCAAACAGCAGTCTGGCATATCGGTCCATTCGCTTTCGGGTGGGGAGCATTCTTGAGCGCAGTCATCTATTTCCTGATTATCGCGTGGGCAGTTTTTCTCATCGCAAAATTAGTGTTGCGGGAAGATAAAGTTACGAAGAAATAATGAAGAAGAGCGGCCAGATTCTTGAAAATAAAAAAGGATTCAGGTATAAAGGGACCTTGTCTGCTGCCGGCTGGGGGGCGGCAGGATTGCTTGTGTCGTTGTCGATCATTCAAACAGGGAGGATTTCGATTTTTGGTTATCCCCTTTTACTGCTGTCCTTGCTGATGTTCCCTCTTGCAATAAAAAAGTTTATGCAAGAAAGAGCCAGGGTAGCAGATTAATAATATTGAATCTCCTGTAAAAAAATAAGAAGACAGCGGGAGGAGATCAATGAAGAAATAAGATTATCTTCTCTTTTTCTTGACGCGCTTAGGTTGAGGGGAGGTTTTTTGTTTGTTTGTGGAAATCCCGAAAAGTGAATAAAGAGGACAATAACCGATAGTTGCGGTAAAAATAGGAATAACTCCTAAAAAGCCCCACCACTGTTGATAAAATGCTCCTAAGAATAGAATAACTAAACCAACGACGAAACGCGTTATTTTATCAGACCTTCCAATGTTGCACTGCATAGCTCACCTCCAGATAATGAAGGTAAAAAGAGATTAAAAACCTATTGGGACAAGCTTAGAAAAAAAGAAGGTACATCAGAATGCCGAATGCCAATGCCAGTACGTATGCTGCAAACCATCTCAAATTCTTGCGGGATTTGGAAACAAAGTTGAGGAAGAGATGGATTGTCAGGAGCCCGATAATAAAAGAGAGCAAGGTAGCCCATAAAAGCTCTGGAGAGAGGGAGTTGTTTCCTATTTCAATGATCCCTGCACCAAAGATTGCAGGAATGGAAAGTAAAAAAGAGAATCGCATCGCGCTCTTTTCATCAAGACCTCTTAGAAGTCCGGCAGAAAGCGTGGTTCCTGAACGCGATATTCCTGGCAGGATGGCTACTGCTTGGGCTAGACCGACAAGAAAAGCATCCGGAAAAGAGGGTGTCCGCTTGGTCGGAGGAAAAAAATCAGAGCTGGCTATGAACAAGACTAGACCTGTGATGGCAAATCCAAGAGCGGTGATGAGCAGACTGGAAAAAAATGCTTCGATGTAGGCATGGAAAAGAAGACCTATGACCCCTGCAGGGATTGTAGCAAGCAAGAGCAATAGGCCCAATCTTCCAGGTTGGCTGTGAAAACGTCTCTTCAAAAGCGCTTCTAGTATGTCCATGATATCTTTCCCAAAATAGACAAATACAGACATGAGGGTCCCAAAATGCAAAGCTACATCAAAAAGCAGGGGAGGATGGTACCCTAAAAGGGTATGAAAAAGGACCAGATGTCCCGAACTTGAGACAGGAATCCACTCAGTAATACCTTGTACAATCGCTAAGATGAGGGCAGCAAAAAAGCTATCCATGGCTTTCTTACAAAAAAGAGGTTAATAAAGATACGGGTAAAATCAAGGAATGAACGCAGGGGCATTGGCGGCAGCGTTTTGGTCGGTATCAATCGCTGGAGCAGCCGCTGCAGAAGGATTATTGCTTGCATTCAGTCCAGGAGACGCGGTCATCTCAGGAGTTTTCTGAGGAATTAAAGGGGCAAGGGTTTCTGCTCCAGGAGTATTAGAGGGATTCTCCGATGGAAAATCAATGGAATGATTTACATCAAGGGCAGGGGCAGAATTTGCTTGATAGGAACCGTTATTTCCCTTGTATGTCGAAGTCACCGATGTAGAAGAGATGATCGGAGGGAAATTAGAGACGGGGGTTGCAGGCTGGGCGACAGGTCCAGGAGAGGTATGCTGTGTAAGATTGGATGCAACAAGAACAGGAGGTGCAGACTTGAAAGTAACGAATACGATAATCACCAGAACAATGACTGCAAAACCAATCAAGGCAAAAAAGAAAATCAAAAACTTTGGTAACGAAGGAGGAAAGCGTTCAACCATGGATGCACTATCTCCTACTAAATAGTTGCAGCGTTAACATTATCAACTCTCCAGCAAGTATGACCGACATGAGTGGTATGATACCACTGGGTAACCAACATATCCTCAGTTGTAGGAGCGTCATTATAATAAGACCAGTAATCAAGCATACCGATATAAAGACCATAACTGGTCTGGATAATATGGGTATAACCATTATTGACTCCAGAAGACAGCTTAAAGTCATGATATCCTGCTCCCAGGGAATCGCAAGAAAGGCCCATAGGAACACCAAGGACAGTAGCCGTTGGAGGCGAGACTTTGTTTACCGAATATTTCTTGAAACAAAGGTAACCCCAAGAAGAAGGGATACGAGTCTTAAACCCGTTGGTACCTCTCCAATCCCAGTTATAAAGTCCTCCAAAGAAGGCATTATCCTTGGTGACGACAACATAATCATAATTATTATAACCTTGCAAACTACCAAGAGAAACTTTAGTGAAGTCATTAGGGCAAGATTCAGGTCCTGTAGGGACAAGGACGATAGTATAGGTAAACCCTTCAGAAGAGCCACCACCGCTGCTACCTCCAGACTGGGCATTTAGCTTAGCGAGAATTGTTGAACCATCGACACCATTAAGGGCATGGGCATTGTCTGCTTCATCAATAATCCCATTGTTGTTACTATCAACACTTTTGGAACCAGCAGTGTCATTGGCAATCCATTGCAAAGGATGCCATTGAGGAGCAGAGAAAGCGCTAAAAGCAAATGCACCAAAAAGAATGATAGAGACAATTGTAATAACTATCGCACCTTTTTTCATAGGGAGATAGAGTCATTACTATATTTAAACTTTACTCAGAAAAAAAGAAAAAAAGAAAAAACTATTTTTTGAGTCTGCAATCCCAGCACAGCAGGGTTCTTCTCATAGTCCCGCGCTTCGCAGAAAGAATCCTGACAAAAGTTTCCTCCTTCTCACCTCGGTCAAGGTCATAGGCCATGTCGAAGAGCTCACCGCAGCGACCGCACTTTGCCGGCAGTAAACAGTTTATTTGGTTGCTCATAAGCATTAAGCGCGAGAGTTCTTTAAATAGAAGTAAGAGACTAAGACATAGGCTTTGGAGAAAAGTCAAACTTATATAACGAGTCACTCTCGAAAGACAAGACTTTGTGAAAAGAGAAAAGTTACAATTTTTCAGGCATTGTTATCGGGAAAAAATCTGTCACTTGCAGGATAAGGGCGATTTTCAAGTATAAAAAGGAAGGAATTCGGTTTGGAAAAAGTTA
>CAIQQL010000125.1 GCA_903873955.1 uncultured archaeon
AAGTTATTGCCCGGGGTATTGCAACAAAGTTAACAAGCATCTGGCTTCCGGAAAGAACAAGAATACGATTCTGGAATGGTAAAAACACTCCGGTACATCTTATGCCTGGAGAGATCATTGCACCCCCAATATCCTGCAGACTAGAGAGTACTCTATATCAAGCGATGATCGGATATCTTAAAGAACATTATCCCGCGATATCTTTTGAAACTGCATCTTAACCCTGAAAGTTCAAGCTCTGATATTTTAGATAGACCTTAGTGAGTATACTGTTACTACTACATAGTAATATTTATAAGCGTAGAAAACATATACGTTTATGAATAAAATAAACCTAAAATCAATTGTTGCAGGGGCACTCATAGGTTTGACCCTTAACTTAAGCAACACATACGTCCGTGCAGAAGAATCTGTGGGCAGTAATTCTCAGACCAGAGAGGCTTCAATAATCATGGACCTTATCCCTGACTCTTTCCCAGGCATTGCAAAAGTGGTCAAATATCCAGTAGAAGGAGCAAAGTTTTGTCTAGTGGACATAAAACAGAGTCATGATGGAAGTTATAACACTGCAACAATGACCAACACTCCCGCGTATCCACTCATCAAAGAATGTCAATCCCAAATCTATGAGGTTCTGACAAATCTCTGCACCTCATTGAACCTAAAAAAAATAAATCGAGAAGGCTTATGCCCTCAAGCTGCAGAAGGGTTTACAGAAGCTGTTCAATCGGCAGGAAAAGGGTGCACGAATCTTACAGAATTTGCTAAAGAAACCCATCCTGCTGATGCAGTATTCAGACTGGTTCTTGAAAAAAGGGTTGTTTTGGCCGGACCGGAGAATGGCGAGGCTGTGTGGAAAGCACGTGAAGTTTGCTGTGAACCTTACTCTACCCGTCAAGATCTTGAAAAATATGTTTGGGAAGATAGAGAAGATGCGATTCTTGCAAATACGGCTACTAATAATGAGCCTGTATCTGTGGTAGTTTTAGGAGCTGCCCATAATTTTGGAGGCACTAGTTCATGCGGACCTGGCTACAGCCCCATATTTACAAATATTATATTCAAAGGGCAGCGTATCTCCTGCTTAGCAAAAGACAACATCCAAAGCTGGAATCTGGCACATCCTAAAGAAAAATTCTCTCTTGTAGAGATCACACCCTTGGCCGAGTATACTTCTTATCAAAAAAAGTAAATAGACAGAAGATTATTTGCCTTCAAGGTCCGTTTAATATACTGATTATCATAAATCTTTTATTTTAAAGAAAAACTAAAAAGAGAGGCTATACATTGGCAAAACAGCCTAGAAAAATAATTTTAATTAAGTAGCGGGGGTGGGATTTGAACCGCACGACCTCGAGGTTATGGGCCTCGCGAGCACTCCAGGCTGCTCTACCCCGCTAGTCCTCTATCGCTCGAAGAGCTTTTAAAGATTGCCATTCTTATGAGAATATGAAAACAGAGTCACGAGGGAAAAAAACCAAACCAAAGGAAAATATCTGGAATGTGCCCAATGCACTGACGCTTCTTCGGGTGGTCATCACGTTTGTCCTGTTCTACTTCATTTTTTCAGGATTTGATTTCCGCTGGATCATCTCCCTTTTTGTCATAGGCATGATCACCGATTTCCTTGATGGACAAATAGCCAGAAGATTCAAGCTCACCACTGAGTTTGGAAGGAAGTTTGACATGATTGCAGACAGGATGCTCATGATTGGCACTGTGCTTGCCCTTGTTGTGGACATGGGAGTAAACGGGAGGATTAACAAATGGTTTGGTTTCCAGATCCTTATCATCATGACCCGTGAGATCATCTCATTCCCCTTTGCGTTGCTTGCATTCTTGGCCCGTAAGCCCATCCCAAAGGCAAAAATCATTGGCAAGACCACGACCGTCCTTCAGGCCATCACCTTCCCTTTGATATTGATCAATATCATGGTCCCTACAACTGAATTTTCAATCTATTTTTCAGTCATCACAGCCATTGCAGGATTCTTTTCAGCGCTCACCTACATTCGAGATCTTAAGGAACTCGGAGTAACATCCTAATCACTTTTTTTAGACCGTTAAAAAGTTTTAAATAGAAAAAAAAGATACATAGGCATGACAAAAAGAAAAAAGAGCAAGCCAACCAAGCGATCATTCGCCATTTCTGCATCTATCAGCATAACGGATGTGCTTGGAGGTTGGGCATTAAATAAATTGCCGTATAACACCCTGCGCATGATTGTCCGCAGCAAGAAATATAGTCATGATGACCTAAGCGAGCTTTTCCGCAGTCACTTATTGGATGGCATTGAACTGGTTGTCCGCAGAAGCACCACCTATGAAGACCTCACCCGTGTCAAAGAATTTCTTGAAGCCTATAACATAAAGACCTGCAGTGTCCATCAACCGCTCACCACGGTGTATAGCATGAGCTTGCGACAGGTTGAAAATCTTGCTGCCATGGCCTATTATCTCAATGCCCCCATCATCGTCATCCATCTCTCTGCATTCGGCAACAGCATCCTAAAAAAGTCCTTCCAAGAAGGGCTTCTGGACATTGAAAAAAAATACAAGATCACCATCTGTTTGGAAAACAGCCCTAAGGATATCACCGTCTATTTTAAACGCAGGTACTATGACCCGCGCCTGTTCACCAGGATTGTGGATAAGACCCCTTTTGGCATCACCTTTGACACAACGCACCTAGGACATGCGGGAGGAGATATCCTGCACTTTTTTGAGCAAAATAAACATAAGATCAAAAACATCCATTTAAGCGACTATCGTTCCACGGTGATGTCCATGCATATCGTACCGGGCATGGGTAAACTGCCTTTGAGAGACCTTCTTTTGAAATTACAGGAAGAACACTACCCAGGACTTGTCACGATTGAAGTCCAGGGGAAGATTGAAGATATCAAAAAAAGCCTGCGTTTCTTGCATGAGTGATGAGTCCTGCACAATCATTTTAAACTAAAGAATATAGATATACCTATGAAAAAGTTCACTATTTTTCTCCTGCTGGTCATCCTATTAGCAGTGATTGGTGTTTTCGTTTATTCACAGACCAGTACAACGACCACAGGAAATGTCGCTGCGACAAACAACAACCCTGCACCTTCCACCAACCAGTATCAAAAAGTGGTCATTGGGATGAAGAACAATAATTATGAGCCTAATGAGATAAGACTCAAAGTCGGCATCCCCGTACAGATCTCACTTGACAGCAGTGTCGTAGGTTGTTATCGTACGTTCACTATCAGACAACTCGGCATCATCAAAACACTGCGCACACCGCAGGACACCATTGATTTCACCCCCTCTCAAAAGGGTACGTTCCAGTTTGCCTGCAGCATGGGCATGGGAACTGGCGCCTTCATTGTTGAATAGGCATCTAGGATTTTATCACTACGATAGACCGATACTAAACTCTGCGGAAAACTACAAATACACCTGACCGTTTCCTAACTTATGACCTCCTGCCCAGTAATAGAACCCCAGACAGAAAAGATTTCTTGTAAACCGAAAGCCGCCCGCCTGACAAACCTGAACCGTGTGCTTGCCATCCCATTCTATAACCTGGTTGCATTACGAAGTTTTTCTCTTGCAGACCTGGCCAAGGATCATTTTGCCAACCACGCCTTTTCTGGAAATAGCCTGAAATATTCCCTGTTCACCGTGCAGGGGACGATACAAAGGATCAAGGGAAGCAATGCCCCGGAATTCTATAATAATCTGTCCAGGGGGTGTACCTTCTCTCCGGAACTTGTCCCTGACCAGGCAATGACCCCCAACGCCATCTTTCCTGTCGAAAAAAGCAAGGATGGCCACGCCCTCGTCTGCCTTGGCTTGTTCGTCCCTTCACTGAGCATGACGGGCAGAGTGTATTACGCAAAGATTGCACCTCGCAATGCTTATTGTTTATCATTAGAGGAGTTCAGAAACCCTCGAAAAGCATACACCCTTTCTCTTGAAGAAGCATTGCTTCTTCCTACAGTCATCTCCCTCAGGGTCTTACGTGAGCAGGACACTCTTGAAGAATTCATGCAGAAAAGAGATCGGTTGACCCAGGCACTCTCTCTTAACAATGTGAACGCTGCTTTCCTGCTCCGCCGCCCAAACCAGTTATCGTATGACCATTATGTTGCGTATGGTTCTATCGAGACCCCCTCTGTGACCCCACAACCTGCCCACTGAACGTTCTGCCAAGAGCAGTCTTCCACTACCTTTCATAAGATTTATAAAATAAGCTGGACCCTTCCTAGGATGTATAAAGTAACCGTTGATAAAAAGAAGTGCATTGGCTGCGGGACGTGTGTCGCGGTCTGCAGTGAGGTATTTGAAATGGACGGCGATAAAGCAAAACCAAAAACCCCTAAAACAGACAAGGAATGCGCTGTTGAGGCAGAAGGAAGTTGCCCTGTCCAAGCAATCAAGGTGACCCCTGCCAAATAACATGCAAAAATCAAAGACTATTGAAGCGAATGACCTTATTCTGGATGCTATGAAAAAAAATCCCAAAGCAGGAAAGATCCTTTTTGCTGAAGGGTTGGTCTGTTGCGGATGCCCTATGGCTATGCAAGAGACCGTTGCCCAGGGATGCATGGCACATGGCATGGACGTAAAAAAGATCCTGAAGAAGATCAATGGTGCATCAAAGAAGACCAAAACCCTAAAAAAGAAGAAGTCTCCTAAGGTGAAGAAGTAAGGTAATTTGCACCCCATGAAGAAAGTTCTCCAACAACACAAGAGGTCTGCTGCACATCTCGAACTCCTGTCTCCTGCAGGCAATTTCAAAAGCCTGACCGCGGCAATAAAAGGCGGATGTGATGCAGTCTACTTTGGCCTTCGCGAGTTCAATATGCGTGACGGTGCAGACAATTTCTCTTTTGCAGAACTAGACACCCTCTCAGACCTCTGCCTCAAAGCAAACGTAAAAAGATATCTCACGCTCAACACCATCATCTATGATGAGGAGATTGGGCGGCTTGAAGAGGTCATCCGTAAGGTCAAAGGAAAAGTGGATGCCATCATCTGCTGGGACCTTTCGGTCATCTCACTTTGCAAGAAATACCAAATCCCTTTTTTCATCTCAACCCAGGCATCGGTCTCCAACAGCGCATCAGCAAAATTCTACAAAGCATTAGGCGCAAAGAGAGTCATCCTCGCACGAGAGCTCAATCTCAAGCAGATTCAGGAGATATCAAAAATCCTTCCTGTTGAGATTTTCATCCATGGGGCTATGTGTGTTGCAGTGAGCGGCCGCTGCTTCACCTCCCAGATCCTCCACGGACGTTCAGCCAACAGAGGCCAATGCCGGCATCCGTGCAGAAAAGCATACACCATCACCGATGATGAAGGCAACCAGCTTCGCCTGACCAACAACACTTTACTTTCCGCAAAGGACCTGTGCACGCTCCCCTTCCTTGAGAAACTTAAACGCAGCGGAGCCATCTCCTTCAAGATTGAAGGAAGGAATCGGGAACCTGAATATGTCCACACAGTCACACGAATCTATCGAAAAGCCCTGGACAAGAAACTGACGAAGACTGAGCTTGAGAAAAGCCTGCAGGAGCTGGGAGAGGTCTACAACCGCGAATTCTCAAGCGGATTTTACCTGAAGAGCCCAACTGCGGATGACTTCACCAAATCACAAAATGGGAGCGCCACAAAAATGAAAAAAAGGATTGGTACGGTGGTCCATTATTGGACCAAGATCGGTGTCGCCGCAATAAAGCTCTATGCCCCGATCCATAGCGGAGATGACCTGCTCATTGTCGGCAGCACAACTTACCAGGAGACCAAGGCAGACCATCTTGAAATTGAGCACCAGAAAGTCACAGTCGCCGAAAAAGGCCAACTTGTCGCCATCAAGACCCCGCTTTGCAGAGTCAATGATGAAGTGTATCAGCGTGTCATCAAGACTCCAGTAAAATAATAAAAATTCTAAGAGTCCATACTATCCCTGCTCAATGCAGAGGATACGCCTCTTTTGCAGAGATCTGCCGTTTCGTATACAGGATCCTGAGCAGATAAAACAGCAACAGAAAGAAGAACAAGGGCAAGAGCAGAGGAATAAGGGTTCCTGTATGTTTGGCAAGGATCAGTTCATTCAATCCCGTGGTCCCGTAGGTCATGGGCAAGAAGGGTGAGAAGACCTGGAAGAAAAGAGGAGAAGCCTTTAATGGAAAGAGTGCACCGCTGGCGCTGATCTGCAACATTAAGAGCATCACGGAAATAAGCTGACCACCTCGACCAAGCAAAAGAAAGAACACCTGGGTTATCGCGATAAACACCCACGAAAGCAGGATCGTGAACAGAATAAAGAGGACAGGGGAGGCGATGTCCAGATTAAGGAAAGAGAGCAGGGAGATATCGAGCAGCAACGCCTGCAATGCACCAAAAAATGCAAGCACGATACTTTTGCTAGCAGTTATAGAGAAGGTCGAGAAACGAGAAACCGCAAGCCTTGGGTCCTTAGGCGGCAAGGCATATAACAACATCACCGCACCCATCCATAAAGAGATCTGTAAAAAAAGAGATGCGAGCCTTGGGCCGTAAAGTTCAGGGGCATATCCTGAAGCATCTCGTATGTCGATGAGAGACGCTCCTTCCAAACTCAGGACATTATGAGGAGCAGTAGAAGAGAGGTCGTAGAAAATAAACCTAGCACTGCCCAGCGAACTGCGCACACGTTCAAGCACTAAGGAGGAACCAAAAAAACTCGCCCCATTCCTGGACTGATAGTTTAACTTCGGTTTGTCCTCAAGATCGTGCTGCAGGAACTTGAAGGTGAACCCATCGGGCACAATAATGATCGCCTCAATGGTCCCGTCTTCCAACTGCCTGTTTGCTTCAGAAAGTGTCGGTTCTTTCACATTAAGGCTTTTGCTGTTCTTGAGCGCGTTTATCACTTCTTCCCCCGTATTGATATATGTCGACCCTGCTGTATACCCTAAATCAAAATTGACCACCGCTATCGGAAGAGAGTTATCCTGTCCGTATGGATCCCAGAATGCCCACAGCGCAAGAAAACCAAACACCAATGGCAATAGCAATGCAATTGCCAGCGACCGCTGTTTTGCCTTGCTCCGTAACAAAAACTTGAATTCAGTCGTCGCAAGATAAATCGTGTCAGTTATCATACAGCTCCCCCTTACTGATATGCAAGACCTTCTTTGCATGCTTGATAGCCTCAACCTCATTTAAGGTTGTGAAGATCACCGTCTTATCCTTGAACATCTTGCCAGCAATCCCCCAAAAGATCTCCACTTCCTTATTGGTCAACTTGCCTGTCGGCTCATCAAACAGGAGGATTAAAGGGTCTTTCAGAAAAGCCAAAGCGCATGAAAGCAAGGCATAGTCCAGAGCAGAGATCTCCTCGACCCGTACGTTCCTGATGTTTTTCAGGCCCCACTGCTGCAAGAGAGCCTCTATACGATATCGCGCTTTTTTCAATTGCAAAAAGCGAGCGTAGAAGACACAATTTTCCATCACGGTAAACTGGTCATAGAGCGGCGTGATTGAAGGGATGTTCCCGATACCCACCACCGAATAGCTGTCGCGCTTATATTTCCAAGCGACATCATCCCTGAAAAAAACATTGCCCTGGGTCTGTTTCAGAATCCCCGCCAGGATCAAGACAACCGCATTCTTGCCGCTACCATTAGGACCATAGATGGCCACCCTCCCTTTTTCAGGGATATCAAAGGAGACATTTTTCAGAAGCAGTTCTCCACTTCTTTCTAATTCAATATTTCTTACCGATATCAACGGCATTTTCTCACCTAAAAGAGACACCGCAGTTTCTTTATAAAGATTATTGTTATAACTTCTTTAAAGTGATAACTAATAATTTAAGAGGAGGAAATGCCAGTCACTTCCTATGGAAAGAAAGGAAACATGGATCACGTTTCTTGTGGTCCTGGTCTGCATGATTGTTGTCGGGTTCCTCCTTTATGCCACCGCACCGCAAAAAAGCAAGACCGATACAATCCTGATCAATGTCTCTGCTGGTGATGGACCTGTCCTAGGAAACAGTGATGCTCCCGTCACGATTATTGAATTTTCAGACTATCAATGCCCCTTCTGCAAATCATTCTATGAGCAAACCCTTCCCAAGATCATCACCGAGTATATAGACACGGGAAAAGCAAAGCTGGTCTTCCGTGATTTCCCTTCCTCGTTGCACCCCTTTGCCGAACTAGCCTCGGAAGGAGCACGATGTGTACGTGAACAAGGCGGGGACAAGGCATATTACCAGATGCATAATGCGCTTTTTCAAAGCCAGAGCCAACTTAGCGCAGCGACCATAGAACAGGATGCCCAGAGCATAGGATACAACATCGACAGTTGCCTGAAGAACCGGACCTATGCCACCCCTGTTGAAAATTCCCTTGAAGCAGGAGTTGGCGTAAACGTGAAAGGGACACCGACATTTTTTATCAATGGGGTCATGATTGAAGGCTCACAGTCCTATGCAACATTCAAGGCGGCAATTGACGATGCGCTCGCCCATACCACCCGTTCCTGAGACAAGAACAAAAATAGCGCTAAACAAAAGATAAGTTTATAAAGCTCGGTGTAGACGACAGTTTATCAGTTACAATGGTGAAGCAGATTTTCTTATCGCACGTGGGTTCTTTGCACGCTATAGATAATTGAGAGAGAAAAACATGACCGTTATTGATTTACAAACTATGCGCTATATCAATCTGCTTGACCGGATTTCTAGAGTCAAGACCAGTAAATGCTTCAGCTACAACAACACCATCATGTTCTTTGTCCCTGAAAACTTTGTCGCACAGGCCATCGGCATCAATGCCGAGAATGTCCGACGCATGCAGGAGATGCTCGGCAAGAAAGTGCGCATCGTCAAAGAGGCCAAGAGCAATTCCGACCTTGAACGCTTCATCCATGACATCGTCTCTCCCGTCGGATTCAAGGGAATCGAGGTCAAAGGGGAAGAGGTCATCTTAAACGCAGGCAGCCAAAGCAAGGCCGCCCTCATCGGCAGAAACAGAAGAAGACTCCTTGAACTTGCACGCATCATCAAGGATAATTTCGGATTAGAGCTCAAAATCCTCTAAGTCGTGAGGAAAAACGAGCGTAGCAATCTTTAAAAAGCAAAAAAACACAAAACTACTATGGGATTAATGAATGCACAGAAAATGATGAAACGAGAGCTTAAGTTCAAGTGGAGTCAGAGAGCTTACAAAAAAAGAGTATTACATCTGAGGGAAAAAGCAGACCCCCTAGAAGGATGTTCACAAGCCAAAGGGATCGTCATCTCCAAGTTCCAAAAAGAAGCACGTCAGCCAAACTCAGCTATGAGAAAGTGCTGCAAGGTCCAGCTTATCAAGAATGGCATCCAGGTAGGGGCTTTCATCCCAAGAAATCTTGCACAACGATTCATTGATGAACATGATGAAGTCATCATCGAACGTATCGGCGGGCGTATGGGGCGTTCCAAGGGAGACATTCCAGGCATCAGATTCCAGGTCATCAAAGTAAATGAACAGCCATTGCATCTTCTGGTCAAAGGCAAGATAGAGAAGGGTAGAAGATAATGAGCGAACAAAAGATAGAACAATTCAAGCTTTTTGATAAGTATGATGTTTCAGAGATTGCAGTAAAGGATCCAGCAATGAGACCCTACATCTGTCTCACTCCAAAACTCCTTGTCAAATCACATGGTCGCAGGACTGCAAAGCTTATGAGCTCGAAGGTGAACATTGTCGAGCGACTTGCCAACCGTCTTGCAGTGCCAGGCCATCTTGGAAGAAAACACAAGATCATCACCAACTGGAGCTCGGGCCAGTATAACAAGAACATGCACACCGTGATTGCCGCTCTTGACATTGTCGAGAAGAAGACCCAACGCAACCCTATCCAAGTCCTTGTTGAAGCCATTGAAAATGGTTCTCCACGTGATGAGATCACGGTCATTGAATCTGGTGGTGCCCGTTATCCTCAAGCAGTAGACTGCAGCCCTATGAGACGTGTCAATCTCGCCATCCGATGGATTGTCGTCGGGTCTTACAACCGATGCTTTGGCAAGAAGATCAAGATGGCAGATTCCTTGGCCAACGAGATCATTCTCGCTTCCAAAGGGACCATGGAAAGCTTTGCTGCCAGCAAGAAGAACGAAGCTGAGAAACAGGCAGACTCTGCCCGTTAATTCCTAAAAATCTTTTTATTGTTTTTTAAATCACTTATTTGGTTGTTGTGTTGTTCAAATAATATCTTGTCTCACGACCCTCTTTTTCTTTTCTGATGAGGCCTGCTGTCAACATCGGGAAAACGACGGATTTCACAGAGATACTTGTCTTCTCTTCAATCTCACAAGGCCTTGCCCCAGGATGTGCCTGCAGATATTCAAGGAGTTCGCGCGAGCTCTCTGCCCTAGGACGAGAGGTCTTATAAGGTGAAACGCTAAAATAATTCCCTAATCCCTGGATAAGTGTTGGCTGAAATACGTCTGCATTTGCCTGCTTGACTTCCCAGTCTTGCTGCATCTTCGAGAGTGCAGGCCCTTCGGAAAGCGCGTCTTCAATCGCATACAGATGATTATCAACAAGTGTCCTTCCTTTTTCAGTGATAGAACATGCTGTCCTGAAACTCTTACCTTTCCAACGCTCTCTTTGCACGAACCCTCCTTCTTCCAAGCGGCATAGGATCCTTGAGACCACGTTTGGAGATTTGTATTGGACACTATCTGCGAGAGTCTTTGCGTCCCCTCGCCCCATGGACCGAAGTGCATCGATCACTTTAGGCGTAAGCGTGGGCAGGTCAGTAAAGGTCAGAGGAACTTCTTGAGAAGCACCAGCTATCCATTCATAGATAATTCCGCCTTTCCCTTTTTTCAGTTCTCCAAGGGACTCATAGGTAACGAGACCTTGTTCTTGCAACCTCTCCAAATGCACGATGATCCCTGAAACTGGCAATCCAAGAATCTCTTCAAGATCAGTGATCTTATGCGAGCTTTGAGCAAGGGTGGTCAATAATCGAAAACGGTTATAGGGTGCGTTCGTCTCTCCCTTTGAACTGATGGGTCCGAGAATAGAATACCAGCTAAACCCTTGTTTGGCTGAAACATCGATAGTATAAGCAGCGATTGGCTGTAAGAACCGCCTTCCTGCAGGAGTCAATTCAAAAAAAGATTGTTCACCGCGATTGTTCGGAGAGGCATCATACGACGCAGAAACTGCACCTGCCGGACAAAAAGAGTCATCACAGTAGGTCTTGTAGATCTTTGGACCAGGAAGCTGCACTCCTCTTCCCACTACGGAACGTACCCTTCCTGCAAGATGCTCCTTGGTGTAGACATGATCATCAAAAGCCAATAATGTGGCCATCTTCAGTTCACTGTTCAACGCAGTCAATGTCCTGGAAAGACGGTCTTCAACACGATCCGGAAATGGAGAATATCTATTTGCTTTCATCAAGAGCTAAATCACTGATAGCTTTTAAATGTTACTATATAGTAGCTACTAAATGCCCAAACAAGGCTATTACCGTCAATAGAATACGAAAAAGACGCCAGAGAACTGTCTCAGATGATTAAAAATAAAGAGTTTATTGTTACTACCCTATAGTGGGTAAAGATTTAAATACCGCCAGGACCTCTGGAGAGTATGAAATCCTCAACCTGGATGAAATATGGCCTGGCAGCACTCCTTACAGCAGGGGCTGGCACAGCATATCAGCATTTTAGTCCAAAACCAAAAGATTCCGTCTTGACCATGGAAGTGGCCGGAGAGCAATGGGCAGTATCGGGAAACACCAACTCACCTGTCACGATCTACCTCATTCCCAATGTCCATTTCAATGAGGATATGACCAAGGATTTCCAGCTTCTTACCTCTCTTGCCGAATCGAGAACCATTGATGCAGTCGTCCTTGAAGGAATCCCTGTGACAACAAAAAATCCAGAGGTTGCCTTGGAATCAGGGTATACCACGGGCTTTGACAATGGTGGAGTGGACAATGATGTCCTGCTCAAAAACAAAGTCAAGTTGTATGGCACGGAAGACACCGCCCTCAGAGAAAAGATCATACAGGAAAAAGCAAGAAGTGAGTCCGTGACGTATGTTGCCGCATATGACCTGATCCTCTCCACCCTGGAAAAGCGATCCAAGACAGTCTCATTCAAACCAGAACATTCACCTCAAAAATTCAAAGAGTTATTTGGAAATGAAGCATCAGAGTACCGTGCCCTGTATCGTCCTACAGCCGAGGAACTTGCCAAGAGATCATCTAAAACCAATGATGCAGGGTTGCCTGCCCTAGTGTATGCAGATGACCTTCCACTTTGGGAAAAACAACGACAGAGCCAGCATGAAGGAGCCATCGACTATGCAATCACCAACGGTTATAGACAGTCCATCGCTTATTGGGCAGGAAGGAACCATACTTCCCAAGCACAGACCAATCTTGCCAACGCGAGGATCCTCACTCTTGTAAAAGCAGATACCCATACGGACCTTCCTGCCGATATTATCAAACAAAAAACTGAGATGCCTGAAGAGCTGGACAAAAGCACCCGCTCACTCCTGAGAATTGATGCCTACTGGACAGAACTCCAGAAAAATTATAATCTCTAATTGTCTAAACAAAAGTTTCTCGCATTAAATCGCGTCATAAATATCCTGCTTTAGCTTCTTACGATATTTCTCCACGCAACTTGCAGACTCATCCGTTGTCGCAGCAGACGATGGGAACATGATCTCGCTGTTGCATTGCACAAACAGGTTCAGATAAGTCTTGGTCATCAGCACATACAAAGGATTTGGATTTCCCTTGCTATCGGCGAGCATCTTAGACGCCTGTGTCTTCTGGAACCAATCCATCTGGGAGCACAACTGATTGGGAGTCGGTTTGAGCATGAGCACAGAAAGGATTGTCGGCATCTTGGAAATCGCCTCTCCAACCCCCCCTTGCCCAGGACTTTTCAGCAATGCAAGACAGTTCTCCTTGACCGGGGCGGCAAGAATGGCCTCATTTGTCGGCACATCCATCTGCTGTATGAACTTATCAAGCTTTTGCAAGGAGACGTTCTTCACCGGAAGATCGGTATGGAACGAAGGAATCATGATCTCATTGAAGGTATTTAGTATTGTCGCATCTGCGACCATGATCTCCTGAAGAGAACTGACCATGCCCAGCGTATGCGCGAGCACCTTGGCAGGCGAACTTTCAGTATGCCCTGCATTCTGATTAATAGCCATTGAGTAAACCAGGAGCTCATCAACGGACAAAAGAACAGCATTATTGGACAGGATCACCAAAGCACCGCTCGACTGGCTCGGGGTGATATTTTCCACCTGCTGGCCCAAAGGAAGAGTTGCACGTATCCCTGTCGCACAAAACCTGACATTTGGAACGGGAGCATCGACAATGAAGCTTGACCCGTCCTGACATGTGACCTGCACGCGATCCCTGAAAAGAGCGGTGCCTCCCTCATAGGCCAGCTCATGAAACCGTTCACCATAGTAACTATTCTGGTCAGACCAGAACCTGCTCATGGCATCAAGATCGCTCGTATTGAGATAAGTACTGTTTCGCGTATTTGCCAACTTTTTGTTGGTCTCTGTGATCTGGATGAGCAGCACCTTCTGGTTCTCCTGTTGCAGGGTTTTGCTCACCGTATTTCCCACAAAGTATCGCACTCCAAAAAAACCAAGGGCAATCAAAAACACGACGATTGCCAGGATTATCCACCCTTTCTTCATTTTCTACGAACGAGAGGTTGTTATAAATAGTTAACGCTTGAACATAAACTATATTAAATCCCAACTATTTCCTATTCCATGTCCTATCTTTCAGGTGCCCAGGCACAGGAAGCAGAGAAGTATCTTGAGGAAGCGGCAAGAGTCGCCTTACGATCAACCTGTGAACGGGACCAGTGCGGATGCATCATTGTCGCTGAGGGGAAAATCATCGGGAGAGGTTTTAACTCACCTCCTGGAGAAAAAGAGTCCCAACGGCGCTGCTCTTGTGACAAGTCATTGTTACATCCGAAGGTCACGGACAAGACCTGTTGCGTGCATGCTGAACAGCGAGCAATCCTTGATGCGCTACGTACTTTCCCTGACCAACTCCTGGGCGCGACACTCTATTTTGCCCGTCTCGACAAGCAGGGTATTGTCCTAAAATCAGGAAAGCCGTACTGCACCATCTGCAGCAAAATGGCACTTGACGTCGGCATAGGATTATTTGTCCTTGCCCATGAGCACGGCATCACTGCTTATGAGACTGAAGAGTATAATCTTCTTTCTTTTGCATATAAAGGTCAACCTTAAATTACATTACATTGATGAAGAAACTAATTTAGTCCCATATATCTCTTAAGAATTAAGAGTAAACTGATTACCACAAGTATCCTGGGCTGAATTCCAAGCAAATTCAGGGCATTTTTGAAGAAGCTGTAAATACGTCTTTCCCATTACCTGAGTAACCGGATTGGTACTCTGGGCAATGTAATCTTTAATGCTCAATAAATTTTCTTTTTGTATACGATCAAGTTCTTTGCAGAGTGCACCAGAACTTGGAGCAATAAAAAAGATCTGAGCTATTCCAGAAGTCTTAAGTTGAGATGCATAAACTGAGAAATACTTATTACATGTTGCTTGAATTGGCATAGAA
>CAIQQL010000126.1 GCA_903873955.1 uncultured archaeon
AGAGCTTCTTCTGTACACCGCTCCAATGCATTTCGGTCAGGAAAAGAAGCACTCAAGATAGCAAACAAGTTTGCACTCATTAAAACCGAAGCCCTCAAACTGATGGGTATCTACTACTGGCTCATCCGCAAACAGCGGAAGGCCTTGCAGTGGTGGCGCATGACCATCAAGGAGGGGCAACGCATGAACGACAGGCTTGAACTCTCCAGGACTTACTACGAGGTGGGCAAACGCTTGCTGGAGCCCAAGAGTAAGTATAAGGAACTAGATGGCATCAAGGCTGAAGAGTACCTCGAGAAGGCCAAAGCCATGTTCGAGGAGATGGACCTTCAATGGGACCTGGATGAACTGGAAAAGCTGAAGTTGCACATAGGAACTTGATCAAATTGGTTTAGGAGTTATTGTAGGTGAGACCGAAGATTATTTTCCATAATCTACGAAAAAGCGGGGCATGGAAAACCATAGATAACATGCCATTTGATATGCACTAATATGAAGTGCCGTGTTGCATAGGTTTCAAATCAAGATCATCGGTTTTGGGACATTCAAAACCACCCACCTATTGCAGTTATCTCTACTACTGGCAAGTTGACTAATCACGCTAATAAATATCATGGGGACATTTCTAAAGAGCTTTGACAAAAAAGGACGTCCACTATTGACAATTAACTTTCTAGAAACATTATATAAAAAAACTGATATTTGAATTAAATAATAATATATAGACTAACAACTGGGGGCGGTTTTATTGGTAGTGAATGACAATCAATTGAATCATCCCCCTATCTGGTTAGGAAAGGAGAAGAAAACAGATGTCAACATTCATTTTATTCGGAAGGTATTCACCCGAGGCATTAAAAGGGGTAAGTTCAGCTCGAACCAAGAAGGCATTGACTCTGGTTAAGAAATTCAATGGCAAGATCCTTTCCATGTATGCCCTGCTTGGAGAAAAGGACCTCATGTTCATTGCAGATTTTCCCGGAGTTGAAGAGGTCATGCAGGCATCGGTTGCCTTGCACAAACTTACAGGCATCTCATTTTCCACATCAGCTGCTGTTTCAGTCGATAAGTTCGACAAGTTGATGGCAGAGATCTAATCAAGGCCGGTTAAACAATAACTGAATAGATCCATAAAACTGAAGAACATCTTTCTCGATCCCGGGAAAGTTGTGATCTTCATTTGAGACCGAAAAGAGATCCCAGCCTTTTCCTGGGAGGGAGATTCTCAAGCGCTCTATCATTTATGAGATCTGAAAACACTATAGCTACGAGCCAATACAAAGCTCCTGCCAGACTGCATATATCTGTAATAGCCAGATGCTTTCATATAGGTCTGAATGGGGCTACTGGGGGGCTACTGGGGTCAGGTCTTGTATTATCAGATATTATATTCAATTAATTACATTGCTAGCATCGATATTCACCATATTTTGTTATAATGCAAGACCTGACCCCCATTCTCCACGGGATACGGTTTCAACGATTGCCTCAACGCTCAGATTCCTGAATCCTCCGGTCACCCGCTTAAGTTCCTCATA
>CAIQQL010000127.1 GCA_903873955.1 uncultured archaeon
GGGCAGGAGAGGATCCAATGTAATTGTATCATACCAGTTGTAAAAGTGACCACGGAATCTCTTGAGTTGTCCCATTGTAGTCAGTGTTTTTTCTGTTCGCGTGAGAAGTTCATTTAACGGGATATATCCAAAGTCATAAGCCGAAAGACTTGCAAGCAGGGAAAGTCCAATATCTGTAGGGGATGTCCGGTGGGCAACAGATTGTAACGGTGACTCCTGGTAATTGTCAGGAGGAAGATAGTGATCCTCATGAGTAACATAGGTTTCAAAGAAACGCCAGGTCTGCCGTGCGATAGCCCGTAGAAAACGTTCCTGCCCAGGCATAAGTTTAGTAGTCCTGGCTTTTACAGGTTCACTTATCCACGAGGCAATGGCCGGTGAAAGGGCCCATGCAACTCCAAACACTGCAAAGGCGGGATATGCAATCGGCCGGAAAATAATAAGGACAAGAAACAATGCAAATCCAATAACAGGTCCAACCCACATAATCTGATAAGATTTCGGGAGACTATAATTTCCCGCCCGTCCGGCCTCCTCGTGTGTGGTCCATTCTAACAGGTTGCGATGGGAAAAGAACATCCTAAAGCAGGAACGGAGTACTGCATCAAGAGAGACATATGCTTCATAGGGGAGTAGTGCAAGGGTAACAAGAGGTCCTGCAAACTGTTCCTCTATATTTGTAGCCATTTCATGGAGATGAAGCATCCAGGTCAGTTCACCGGATTTTCTTAAACATTTCCAGCAAGTAATAATAAAAGCCGGAAAAAGTGAAAGCGATGCAATATATACAGTCCAAAAAAGAGGATCCTGCTCTATTGCCCATGACAAAATGAAAAGAAATAATGTTACAGGAGCTACAATGCTTCTTCTTAGGTTATCAATAATTTTCCAACGTGAAAGGAATGAAAGAGGATTTCTCTGTTTTTTTTGGGAATTGTCAGGAACAAAAGGAAACAGCCAGGGTAGTATCTGCCAGTCGCCTCTTATCCAGCGGTGCCTTCGCCTGGTATCTGCAAGATAACTTACTGGATACTCCTCAAATACCTGCACATCGCTAACGAGACCTGTCCTACCAAAGCACCCTTCAAGAAGGTCATGACTTAAGATAAGATTATTGGGAAAACGTCCCTCAACCGACTCTGAGAAGACTTTGAGGTCATATATTCCTTTTCCAATAAATGACCCTTCATGAAATGCATCCTGGTACACATCAGATACAGCACGAGTGTAGGGGTCAATACCCTGCTCACCCCCAAATATTAAAGCAAACCTTGAAATTCCGGATTCAGAAAGAGAAAGAGCGACACGTGGTTGAAGAATTCCATATCCCTCTTTTATCACCCGGGTCACCGGGTCTGCCACTGCCCGGTTTAATGGATGAGCTATTGTACCTATAAGTCTTCTGGCACTGTTCCGCGGGAGCTGTGTATCTGTATCAAGGGTTATCACATATTTAATATCGGATAGAATCTCCAGATTGCCAACTATTCGTGAAAATGGATTTTTTTCTTTGCCGGAAAGAAGGCTACTGAATGCCTCGAGGATCCCCCTTTTCCGCTCATGGCCCATAAAGACCCCTTCAAATTCATTCCAGGACCGTGAGCGGTGCATGAGAAAAAATGTATCAGGCTTCTCGCTCTTGTATTTCGTATTTAAATTTTCGATTCCTGCTGCAAGCAGATCGATTAATTCTTTATCGCGAGGCATCACCTGGACCAGTGAGTTTTGAAGATCTGATAAAAGTGCAAAGTAAAGGTTATTATCCCTGTTTGCCAGGTACCTGATCTCAAGTGATTCCAGAAGCTTTGAAATATCCGCATTTCCTGATAAAACTGTCGGTATAACTACTATGGATTTGCATTCTCCTGGTATCCCTGTTGAATAATCCATCTTGGGAAGCGGTACTGGGTCAATTAGCAGAGTAAATATCCAGTTTATAATTGCAATTGCACCCTGGCTTATAGGAAATAATAGAAGTACCAGTAAGGTCAGACTAACGGTTAAGCTGATGCCAACAAACTGGGTATAACCAAAAAAAGAGACTATTAACAATATAGAGAGGATACCAGAAAGATACAGGGAAAAAAGGTGGTTATGTCCTGATCTTCTGATCTTCTCAATTAAAGATGGCTTTAATGAAAGTGCTGTTTCAAGAGAATCTCTCCCTTCATCTATCAGATAATAACCTACATGAGATGCCCTGGTCTTTCTGTCCTTACTTTCCCGATTCTCCTTTGCCAGCCCCACTGCTTTAAGAGCTACATCAGTTTCAATTAATCCCCCTTTTTTTGCTATCTTCTCGACTATGTGCCTATAGCTGTCGCGTGTTTCAAAGTCCATCGCTGAATACTCGTCTACAGGATCACTTCGCAGGGTCTGTTCTACGAGACTGAGATGTTCAACGAAATCACGCCAGTCAATTTTATCAAGAAGACGGAGGCTGTTTATGCTGTTACCGAAAGATACCTGATCTGCTGCCTGTGCCTGAGTTTCGGCATTGATCATCTGTTCAACTGTCAGGTTTCTCTCTCTTAACCGCTGTTCAATCCAATTGAGTGGAAATAGGAGTGCTTCCGAACGTCCCTGTAATTGCCGTGCCATTTCGGCAACAAAAGCACTAGTCAGGGGTGGATCTGATCGGGCCATATCAGCAATAACGAGTATAAGACTTTTTGGGTCATCCTTTGCGACTTCAATCATCTGGTCTACCCAATGACCTGCAGAATTGCTATCGCGTCTGTTTAATGATATAATATCAGCGATTCTAC
>CAIQQL010000128.1 GCA_903873955.1 uncultured archaeon
GAACGTTTCAAAGACGTTTCCTCTTTCTTTTAAGGAGGCAGACCGGCAGGGAGGCTATACGGTTACGCCTTCTTGGGTAATTCCTGCGGTATTTGCCGCAGCAGCAGGCGTAGCTTCTAGGACATACAAAGAGTTATGCCTTATGGATGATCTGGGAAAAGTCCATATCCAGCAGTCTTCTCACATTTGTCATAAGATTCTGGATGACGCAAGGGAGGAGGAAAAAGAGTATATCCAGGAGAATATCCATGAGTATATCCCTGATTCCTATGGGCTTTGTGAAGACTGCAATAGGATTGATCCTGATGGGAGCGATTACGGATACTGCCCGGATTGCCAAGAGCATTACAGCGATGATGATATAGAGGATATTAAAGAAAAAGCAAAGGATGAAGAATATGACCGGATAATTGAGCAGATTGAAACAGGAGAGATTACTGATCCGAAACTCAAAGCGGCTATTAACCATTTGCAGGGAAGAAAAGGAGAAAAATAAAATGTTTACTTTAAATGATAATAAATCTAAGAAAAGCAATATTCTGGAGGTAAAGATAAAAAACTACGGTGAATGCGGCTTCTGCACAGATAAAGATCATCAGGAAACCCTCAATATCCCTTGGAGTATCTGGAGCCAATGGATGTATATTTCGCAACGCATGGGTGAGAAGGAGTGGGGCGCAGTATTCTGGGTAAAAGATAATACCGTAACCAGCTTTAATATCCCGAAGCAGGAAGTAACCCAAGTAGAGTGCGAATTCAAGGAAGAGCTAGGGGGAGACGGTATAATTCATTCGCACCATGACATGGGGGCGTTTCACTCTTCGCAAGATGATGCCCATGCGCGCAATTTATATACTTACAGCATCGTTATTGCCAATTCAAAAGGCAGCATTGCCACCAAAAGAGTGAAACTACCCTGTAATGGCTTTGGCTACGTTAAAATAAGCTTGCAGCTTGTTGAATTGCCGGAAATAGACTTTTCCAAGATAACTGAAAAGGCAAGTATGTTTGTTCCGGAAGCATCTTTTGAATTTCAGGGAGCAGGCCATCCTTGCGATAACTGCCAGACTGGCGACTGCGAGTTATGTTACGCAGAACATAACTCGCATTATGTGGCTTGTGAAACCTGTGATATTTTTAGATGCAAATCCTGTAAAGCAACTGCTGGTCTGGACATCCGGGGCGTGCTTCCTTTTTGCGAGAGCTGTAATGGTTCTGAAACTTGCGCTTCTTGCGAAAGAATCACAAAATATCTTAAAAATTACCCTGAAGAGCGAGGACGCTTACAAACTTCAGCTGAAAGCCAAGCGTAGAGGTTTATAAATACGCTTGCCCCGCCCTGCCCTTGTGGGTTTTTGGGTATGAGTTGGGTTTGGGTGATTTTGATTGGAACGAGCGTGCGGTAGCCTTCGTCAGGGTTGTAGACGAAATCACCCGAAGGCATACCGCCCGCAAATAGCTTTAAGTGCTTGGGGGTAAAGATAAATCGTAAATATCAAATGTGGTCTAAGGAATTAATTAAAAGCTGTTTTATTAGTTATATGGAGAGAAAGGGAATATGAGCCAAAGATGTTTGAGAAGAATACATCCTTAAACCAATCGTTGCAGAGTTGAAATACCCGTACTAAATTTCTAATAGCGGATGACGAAAATGACCGTTATTTTCTTCTATTTTTTCTACC
>CAIQQL010000129.1 GCA_903873955.1 uncultured archaeon
GTACAACTCGGAGGGTAAATTCTCACAAGGTGGTTACCTAAAGAGAGATTGGATATCAAAAGTGGAACTTTGCCCCGATACTGTAGATCAATATCGACAGAGGAATTAATAACACTTGAAATTGCATAAATACTTCCAACCGAGATATTTGAAGGGGTATAACAAGCCCCATTAAGACATTGGCAAGGATATTCAAAAAATCCATAAGGAATATTGCCCAGGAATTGACTTGCATCAAAACAGAAATATTCAGTCAAATGCGTAGCATCTTTGCAAGAGTCATATAGAGGGCCCCCCGCAAGCCCGCTAGCAAGCGTGAAATTTACATATCCTGCATTGAAGAAGTTCAATCCATTATCACTATCAAAACAGGTAGCAGTGGGGGCAGAGATACAAGCGCCATTTGAGCAGAACATGTTATTCGGACAAGAATCGAGAACCGAGACTGGAGTGGTATTAAAATTCTTGCAGTCATAACGGACAATCCCATTCCCTACACAAGAGTCACTACGGGACTCATTAAGCATAGAGGTCTTGTTGTAATAGGTCATGGTCTTAGCTATCTTTTGACAAAATGGCGTAGATACGGCCATATAAGGATAGCTGAGATTATAGAAGGGATCTGTGGACGCAGCGGATTCGATTGTGTCCCACCAATTATCTTCATCGCTGTCATTGGCAGCATATAATCCCCCAACAAGAGAGATGCCCCAAGGCAACAGACTGCTGATGCTCAGATTACTTGAAGAACAAACCGAGCGTGAACTGTCTTGTAAGAATCTGAGCTGATGTAAAGGATCACGCACAAATAACAGGACCTTGCGCGAGTTACAATAAACATTGCTAGTAATATTTTGGGTGAGGGATGTCCAGATCACAGATTGATTCCCATCACGTAAGACGCTAGAAAAGTCCGATTTGTTGTAGCTGGAGGTAGCGTTGATGAAATCATTGAGGATGGCCCATTTTATTGAATAATTCAATGAAGCGTTAGGGGGATAGGCGTATTCATCAGGCCCAATCTGAAGATAAGAATACTGATTTGCAAGACTGAAATCATGGTCCCGTAGGGCAGAAATGAAGTTACTTAAGACAACCCATTCTTCAGAGATATCCCCTGCGAGGTTTTGAGTCGCATTGCAAGTAGGGGGGGAAGGCAGTTCAATAGAGGCAGTCGTACAATTATTAAGGTCGATGCAGGTCTGGTTCATGATTCCATCGACGCAAGAGATGTTGGAACAATTCCAGACGGTAGAACAGGCAGGAAGCTCAGGCACGCAAGCTGCTGAGACTAAAGGCTGGCCATGGACAGTTGTTCCACAACTGTTCGCGTCAGCGCAGGTTTGGTTCTTCATGCCATTCAAACATTCAGACCATTCTGAACAGACCCAGGACTCAACACAAGGAGGAGCAGGAGCAGAGACCACTTTTTGGATAAGCACGACTGCCTGACCGTTGGAGATGCTTTCTAACGTCACCTTTACATCGGGAAGACCATCGCCCGTGAGGTCATACTGTTGTTGTGCACCAATTGCAAGATCAAACTTAATTGGATCGCTTGCGAGTATAAAAGAGGCTGTACTGGCGTTGACTGAAGAGACGGTGAGTGTATGGGCAGTATTTGATAGATTAAATGCCAACCGACTATTTTTGGTAAGCTGGAAAGAGGCACCGGCACTGAACTGGGCATCACTAATCTGGAGAGGTGCGGAAGAGGCCCCTCTTAGAAAAAAGACAAGCAAGACAACTATAAGAATGACCAGCAATGCCCCCCCGGCAATGCCCACATAAAGCCATAAGTTCTTGTTTTTATCACGATCACGTTCTTCGTGAGAAGGGGGAGAATATTCGGGCAAAGTGACGATACCTGCTACCTTTTCGGGTTCTTTAAGACCGGTTTTATCCGGAGCACCCGCACTTTGGGGAGCAGTAGGTGTTGCTCCCTGAGATACATTCGGTACGCTTGCAGGTAATCCTCCTGAAGAACTTATTCCCTGCGACCCATTTTTGAACTCACCCTCCATTCCCCAAGCCAGGTTAAAAGTATTTATAAATCTCTCTGTGAACCTCGCAAAATAACCGGAAGATAAAGAAGAGTGAGAATTATATCTTACCTAATGCGCCTGCCAGCTGCTCACATTCAGTAAGCAGGGAGTCTATTTCCGATATACCCTTTTCCCAGAAAGATTTTTGGGTGATGTCGATGCCCAAATCAGAGAAAAGCTGTTTAGGTGATTCTGAACATCCGGTTCCTAACAATCGCTTCACTTTATTGATAAAAGCAGGGTCTGATCGGACTGAACTTTGCAAGGACTTAGAGATCAACAGCCCAGATGCGTAGGAATAAACGTAAAAGAAGCTGCGTATATGGCTCCAGTACACCCACCAGTTTTCAGCACCAGGAGACTGCTCAACGCCAGGACCCATATAGGAGGCCATATGTTTAAGGAAAAGAGTGCCTATCTCACTCTTTGAGACGTACCCTTTTTGTCTGAATTCAGCATGGAGTGCCTGCTCAAAACGATAACAGGCGACTTGTCTGAAGATAGTAGATACTTCATCACCCAGTTTTTTCATCAACAAAGCCAAACGTAACTCCTCATTGGATTCTTTGAGCAGTTCTTGAAGTACAAAATCTTCCATAAACGTACTTGCAACTTCAGCGGTCGCAAGGGGCGTACTAAAATAAAGCGCATGTTGGGCTTCTTTCATATACTCATTGTTGATACCATGGCCAAGTTCATGGGCTAAGGTCAGAACATCTTCTAACTGTCCCGTATGATTCAATAGGATATAAGTCGGATGGAACATAAGACCATAAACACAAAAAGCACCAGAACGCTTGTTCTTACGAGGATACACGTCAATCTGGCTATTTTTCACAAATTTTTCTTGAATCTTTGCAAATGCAGGATCGAGTTGAGTGAAGACCTGATTAATCAACCGAACCGTGTCGTCATAAGAATAAGACTTATTGATTGCACCATATAAAACATTTCGTTCATGGTATGCAAGTTTAGGCAGCCCTAAAAGCTTGGCTTTGAGCTGATAATACCTTTGAGGGATATCGAAATGGGCGGAAACAGAAGCGAGCATAGTATCAACGACTTCGGTTTCGATGTCATCAGAGATATGGCGCTCTTGGTCAGGTCTGGAAAATCCTCGCAGGTCATCTGAAATCTTTTTATCCTCTAATATCGCGTTAATCTCCGCCTCGGCAGTATCGACATGTTTCTGCAAGATATCATTAAATGCTGCTGCTGCGCCATCTCTGACCTTTTTGTTAGAATCATCTAAGATATGTAAAATTTCTGAAAAAGACTTACGTTCAACTTTATTTTCAGCAAAGGCAATCTCTCGCTCTTCCTTTGAAAGAAAACCCGAGGTCATCTTGACCCAATGTTCTCGGGACACATCATATTTTAGTCGTAAAATCCTCTCCTCAGGCTCAGATAGCGTGTACTTCGCCCCCCTAAAAGACACTTCCAGATAATGTTTGTAAAGGGCCAAAGAAGGATGGTCTAAAAAAAGCCCCTGCTTTTCTTGGGGTATCTTACAAATCTTCAATTGAAAGAACTGAATGTCATTCTCAATCTTACGAGCAAATTCTTTTATTTTATTAAATTTGGCTTTAAGTACGGGGCTATTTTCATCCTGATTGGTACGTAACCAAAAATAATATCCAACAGAGCCGTCAAAGCCATAATTTCGAAGCAAGACCTCAAAATCATCTAAAGCCTCTTTGAGAACCAAAGGGTCCTCGAGATAATCAGACCTGCCTTTCCATTTTACGATGAATTCCTGATTCTTTCGTTCGATAAGTTCCTGATTTCTCGCCATATTTGGGTCTTCATCTGATGAAAACAGAGGAGTTAAATCCCAGACCGTCTTATCAACAGGCTTGGCATCACTTTGTTTTTGGATGTCTGCTAACCAACTTTTTCCAATCATTTTGCTCAAAGAATTGAGAAGTTTATAAAAATACCTATACTAGTCCTGTCAACCTGAGTCAAGCACTAAGAAAGAGAATATGGTCTTTATAACCTCGAACGAGACTAGTTTTTTGTAACAGAACGTAACTTCCTAAGGTGCGTTCAAGAAGAGGCAGGACGGAAGGTACTGAAAGTTTCGAAAGGATGTAAAGACGTGAATAATCGTTCATGCGGGAAATAGTAAATTGTTATCGCTGGAGAGGTAAAGGATAGAGGCGTACAATAAAATAAAAAAGTTCGCGATCAGGAGTTTGAAGCTCACCTACACAAGAATCAAGACACCTCCCCTTCTCCATACAGGAATCAGCTCCTTTCCCTATAAAGGAATTATGTTGATTGAAAATACTGGTGGATTAGAAAATACTGGGGGATGATAAGAAAAGGCGGAGATCAAACGGAGGACGAACCCATAAAAGTTAATAAGGCAAAAATCTAAGGAATTAAAGCAAAGCGGGAGTGCTAGAGCGGTCAAATAGGCAACGTTCAGGTCGTTGTGGCTTAGTGCCTGCGTAGGTTCGATTCCTACCTCCCGCATAAACTTTTTTGGCAAGGCAAGAAAGGTTTATACTCAGGAATATTTTCTGCAGATAAAATGTCCAATAATCAAGACCTATTTTTGTAACAAATATGCATAAAAAGTACGTTTTGGTTCAGAGGTATCTTTTTGCCCGATTAATTGGGCTTCAAAGCCAGTTGTCTTTGCCAGTTCCAGCATCTCACGATATGCTCCAAGTGAAGATTGCACAAGATACAGCCTCCCTGAATTTTTTAAATGCTGCGAAACACCTGCAAAAAACTTACGATGTGTTCTCAAGTCCTCGTCCCAGGTGGTTCTCTCTGCGTTGTCTCTGGCTGGATGATTGTAAAAGGGAAGATTTCCTGTTACCACCTTAAAAGTTTCTAAAGGACTCAAAGCTTCAAAGACATCAGATAATCGTGCATCAACAATATCTGCAACACCATGCTTTTGGGCATTTTCTTTGATTGCACGGACAGCATCAGGATTGATGTCCAATGCGACAACTTTTTTAGCACCCTTTAAAGCAGAATGAATAGCGATGAC
>CAIQQL010000130.1 GCA_903873955.1 uncultured archaeon
GGACGAACCTTTTACCGAACACGACGTGATGCTTGGGTTAAGAATTTGTTTTGAAAAGACAAATGATCATTTGTTTGAGCTGGCTTGTTCTCACGAGTTGCTTAGAGGTATGGGAACAACGTTTTGTTCTCTTTCGTTTTATGATGAAATGGTAGCAGTTTCTCATGTGGGTGATTCCAGAGTTTATCGTTTGCGTAGTAATACGTTAGAACAGATTACACGGGACCATTGCTGGACAAAAGGGCTTTTATTTTCGCCGCCGGTTGGGTTTGGATTTTCTAAAGGGGTGTTAACGCGGGCTCTTGGGACTATGCCTAAGGTTGAACCTACTATTCGCCTGCTGACGGTGCAGCATAGAGATATCTTTCTTCTGTGTTCTGACGGTCTTTCTGATATGGTTAGTCACGTGGAAATCGAAGACATTCTTCGTCGTCCCTTAACGATTGGGGAACGTGTTCGCATGCTTGTTTCAACAGCCAAGAATAACGGTGGTGTTGATAATATCACTGTAATACTTGTTGAGGTCGTTAATGGACTCTCGTAGAGTTTATCTTGATTATAATGCTTCTACACCTGTTGATTCTCGTGTTTTGGATGAGTATAACAAGGTTATCTGTAATGGATGGGCTAACAGTTCAAGCACTCATCAAGAAGGCCAGAGAGCCAAGAGCATTTTGGCAGAAGCGCGCGCACGAATAGCCAGTTTTTTTCATGTCCGACCACAACAAGTTATTTTCTTTGCTACGGCCACAGAAGGCTTAAATACGATTTTAAGAGGGCTTTTGGCCCCATCTGTTCATTCCTCAATTATTACCAGTGTTGCTGAGCATGCTGCGATATTTGATGCCTGTAAAGCTATCGAACAAGAAGGAAGACAGGTAACTTTTTTGCCTGTTGGCCCTGTGGGCGCCGTTGACCCAGAGCTGCTTAGTAAGACTATTACTTCTTCAACGACCGGTATTGCTTTGATGTCTGTGAATAATGAAACGGGAGTAAGAACCGATATTCAAAAGGTCGCTGCCATTGCTAAAGAGCATTCCATTCCTCTTTTAGTCGACAGCGTAGCGCATCTTGGTAAGGAGCCATTCACTTTATTTCCAGGTGTTAGTGCTGCTGTTTTCAGTTCTACTAAAATTTATGCACCTGCTGGTGTTGCCTTTGCTATTCTTAATGCAGGTGTTACCTTTCGACCGCTTATTTTTGGTGGCGGACAAGAATTGGGGTTACGATCGGGAACTGAAAATGTAGCCGCCATTCATGCAACGTCTATTGCCGTGGAGCTTCTTCATAACGATTTAGGGAAGGTTGTTGGTGATATTTCTTTGCGGCGTGAATATTTTGAGAGGTTGCTGTTAAGTGCTCTTTCAGGAGTTCATGTCAATGGAGAAGGGCCGCGTGTTTCAAATACCTCTAACTTAGCTTTTGACGATGTGTCTGGAGAAGATCTTCTTATTCAGCTAGATCTTGCTGGTATAGCCGCAAGTCATGGGGCCGCCTGTATTGCTGGCGCTTTAGAACCATCGCGAGTTCTTTTAAAAATGGGATACTCTATGAAAAGAGCATCTTCTTCAGTTCGGTTTTCTTTAGGTAAAAACACGTCTAAAGAAGATGTTGAGTATGCTGCTGCTATCATTATACGGGCTGTTCAGAGGCAGCGTTTTTTATAATGTTGTGGGTAATCCTGGAATTTTAGCGCGAGAAACATACGCTTCAAGAAGTGCATTAGCGACAAGTTCTGTATCGTCTGTTACGGTAAAGATAGCTGCTTCTTCTTTGGAAATGTGTTCTTCTGTTAGCATTTTCGTCATGATCCATGTTGATAAGTTTTTCCAGTATTCTGTTCCTATGAGGAAAACGGGGACTGATTGAATTTTCTTTGTTTGGAGTAGCGTTAAGACCTCAAATAGTTCGTCAAGTGTTCCATATCCCCCAGGGAGGAAGACAAATCCTTGTGCATATCTAATAAACATGACTTTACGGATAAAAAAATACTGAAATCTGACGGTTAATTGCGAATCAAGATAGCTATTTGGTGTTTCGTTTGGTAGATCA
>CAIQQL010000131.1 GCA_903873955.1 uncultured archaeon
AACTTGTATTTTCTTACACCTTTATCCTTGAGTATCTTCTTGATGTCTTTTGCATCAATTACTGGATCCTTGGTGTTTTGTATAAAAACACTCGGGGTAGAAAAGTTTTCTATCCATTCTTCAAGAGGAATTCTATTCTCTCTTGCCCAATATACTGGCAGGCTTATGATCAGACATTTTCTAGGAGCAATCCTCTCTTCTTTTATCCCTTTGATAGTGAGGAGCGCACCTGTTGAGCGTCCTAAAATAATATACTCTTTTTTATTTTTCAATTCTTTTGCGAGCAAGTCTAATTCCAGATCAAGGTCAATCATCCCTCTGCCCGTTTTCCAATGCTCATACTCGTGTATCAATGTCGAAGAAAAGAGCGGGCGCATCTCGCGCTCAACTGTCTCAATCCATGCTTTGTTATGTAGGCTGTTTCCAGCAAGTAAGATCAATTCCATATACTCCCTAAGACTCCTCTCTTTTTAATGGTTCTGCTTTTTTCTAAGAAGCTTTTTCATAATCTTTTTTAATTTTATTATGTCTGGATAATTGTTGTCCTCTCCTTCGAAGGTAATCACTTTTTTCTTTTTCACTTCTTGCGCTTTCAAGAGTTCTTTGAGGTCATGAGCACTCAATGAGGGGTCGTGCTTATTTTGTATAAACACAGTCTGTAATGCATAAGCTTCCAGGTATTTTTCTAAAATAGCATTATTATCATTAGATTCTATCGCAGGGATTTCACAAAACATGCACTTTGCCGGGTAAATCTTTCTCTCCTTTATTCCCTTCAGGCAAAGAATCGCCCCTATTGCCCTGGCAAAAAGAACATATTTTTTCTCCTTTCTTAATTCGTGAGACAGGACCTTTAGCTCTAGATCAAGGTCAATCATGCCACTGCCGTTTTTCCAATGCTCATACTCGTGTATCAATGTCGAAGAAAAGAGCGGGCGCATCTCGCGCTCAACTTGTTTTATCCAGGCTTTGTTATGTATGCTATTGCCGGCAAGTAAGACCAGCTTCATCAATATCTGGAGGGTCTTGGTCTATATATTTTTTATGTTTTTCACGCCTTTGCAATCTTTCCCCTATCCAGAAAACTATCTAGAGATGGGTTCTTTTTTTCCTCTGCAAGCTGAGATTTTATCTGCTCCAACGTCTTATACATCTTGCGCTCTCTTGCCCCTGAAACATAATGGGAGATTTCATCTTTAGTGCCTTTGGTGACCAAGATTATCAACTTACCCTTTACGACCCTTGCAGTTCGTCCAGCCCTCTGAATCTTCCTGATTGCGGAAGGGATAGGTTCATAGAAAAGCACGGCATTGACCTCTGGGATGTCCAATCCCTCCTCTCCAATCGATGTAGCGCACAGGACGTTAATCGCCCCCTCCTTAAACTGGCTAATAACCTCTTTCTGCTCTTTTTGTGAGAGGCCGGTTTCTTTCTTTTTTGCCTGGCCGACAAACATCGCCGAACGAACTCCCTGAATCTGATTTAACCTGCGGGTTATGCTTGCAGAAGTTTCACGAAACTGTGAAAAAATCATAATCTTTGCCAGCGGATTATCTGTCATTTCTTTACTGATAATCTTTGCAGTCTCCTCAATCTTGGGATGTTCCATGCCTTTGCCCAAGACCTTGTCCAAGGAGATCCTTGCCGCCTGGAACTCAGGCATAGCCACAAGCTTCTGCACTCCTCTGCTTTTTTTCTCATTGGCCTGCTGCACCAATCCTTCCAGGTAATCTTTCAATCCCGATAAGGTCTGTGTCTCGAGCAGTTCTTGGGCATGGCTGATCTTTATTGCCTGTGCCGTAAGGGACATTCCTCTCATCGCATTGAAGTCGTTGCCTTGCGCCTGGGATGCAAGGCGGTTTTGCAGCATCAGCAAGGTTATCTTATTTGCTGGACCTTGCAATAATCCTCGTTTCTTTAACTGATCGACCTGGGCATCAAATATCCGTCTAAGCAGTATTTTCATCTCGATGAACTCGGTAGGGAACTTCACCTCAACTTTCTCAAATTCTCTCTCCTGCAGATAAGGTTTGACATCAGAGGATTCCCTACTACGGATCTCGATCTCCTCCACGTCAAGATGTCTGCAGATTTCCCGCACCAATGCCGGATCTGAGCCGGGTGAGGCTGTCAGTCCTATGATGCGCTGGTTTCTTGCCTGCCGTTTGTAAAAATCAACCACTTTTGTGTAATCATAATTCTTCAGACATCTATGGGCCTCGTCAAAGATAATCAACGAAACCTCCTCCAGATTGTACAATCCTTTCACCAGATCGTTTCCGATACATTGCGGTGTTGAAAAGATTATCTCTGCAGTCTGGAAAATCTTCTTTCTTTTTATCGCAGGTACCTCTCCGGTGAACAGTTGACGGTCAGCATACAACTCAGAGAGGTGCTTTTGGAAGTATTCATAATGCTGCTCAGCAAGAGGTCTTGTTGGCGCAAGAAAAAGGACTTTGCTTGGTGCAAAAGCTTTCAGTCTTTCTACGGTGATGAGCAGGGCAATCAGTGTCTTTCCGAGCCCGGTCGGAAGCACCACCAGGGTATTGCGGTCTTTGGCCGTCTCAAAGATCTTTTGCTGGTATTGTCTGGGAGAGATGTCAATGAGCATGTATCTTAGAAGTTTGCATAAGATTTTAAATTGTCCTTTTTTCAATTCAATTCGCTTCCTTTTTTTCTTTCTCTCTCCCCTAAACTGTGAAATTTCCCTTTTTTTCCTGAACTTTTTAGTATAGAAAGCTTTAAAATCCTAAAGTTCGTTTAATCTTCATGGGTTCTTATAGGAGAATGCTTGCAACAGGGTGGTTTCTTTTAGCATTTGCAATGGCTCTTTTTTCCTCTTTTTCAGGCGGAGCCGCGGAAAATAACGAACAAGCGGATTTTAACCTAACAACTCTCAATTGTATTTCCTCTTACACCTTTGATCATTCTATTAATTTCTGCTCGGTCGCAAACGAGAATCTTACGGGATATTATTGGAAGGAGATAAACAACTGCACTAATGATACTTTTAACTATACTTCTGGTGTTGGTTTCCCCTGCACCACTCCTACAACTCCTATCTGTGTACCTCGCTGGGGTTGTGTTGGTAATGGGTCGGATGGAATTTGCAGGCTTGAAAAAGGGAGCAGAGAATATATGCGCTGCGGCTCACCCATTGACTTCAATAACTGTTATGCCATCAGCCATAATACTTCTGACATCTATCATGGAGACTATACTGATCTGCTTCCCTTCCCTTGCGACTATTGTATCCCGAACTGGACTGCTCCGGTCAGCGCTTGTTTCTCCAATAATATTGCAACCTTCAATTTTACTGATGCTAATGGCTGCTATGCCAAAACTCTGCTTGCGTCTGACCTTATCGGCGAGGTACAAACCGGCAGTTGTGATTATTGCGTTCCTTCTTGGCAATGCACAAGTTATAATGCCTGTCAAGCCAGTGGTTATCAAACCTGTAAAACCGTCACGGACACCAATAGCTGCTTTGCAAAAACCGGACAATTGAATGACCAGTTTCCAGGGAACTATGAATCTTTGCCAAGACAAAGTTGTGAGTATGACACCTGCTCTCCTAGCTGGACAGAACAAAAGTCCATATGCCGAGCGGACAGCACTACCATTTCCTGGTTCAATGATTCCAATGACTGCTATGGAAAAACCGGGCTTTCTAAATATCTCGATATGAGGCCAGCCAATGTAACTTCTGCTTGCACGTATCTTCCTGCAGGTCCTATAAAAGTCACCAGCGGGTGTGTCGTGCCTAGTGATGGGATGGTGATTACCCAAGATACGACTCTCTGTCAGGGTTACTTTACTTCTATTCACCGCGGCATCAAGTTTGGAGCAGACCACATCACTCTTGATTGCAACGGGGCTTATCTTGATGGTGGATTGCCTTACCCTGCAAGTACATCTAATATCAATCTTTTAGACTATGGGTACCCTATGTACTATGGGCTTATCGATACTAACTCCCGAATTGATGTCACCATTAAAAACTGTAATCTTCTTGGGCATATCAATGGTATCCTCTCCGCAAATACTAATAGCCCTTTCCCTATCAAAATTATCAACAATACTATCAAATGGAATACCTATGGCATCAATGCGAAAGGCAATCAACTTATTTCCGGCAATACTATTGTAGATAATGCTCAAGCGGGAATCTATGCGATTCTCGCTAATAGCTCAGATTATCACATCAACCAAAATAATATCTTCCATAACGGAAATTATATGATATATATCTATGGACAGAATCTTAATTATAACACTTTAGGGGGCTCAAATATTGATGCTACGAATAACTGGTGGAGCTTGAATTATCCAGTGGTTGCACAATCTATTTTAGGTACGGTAACTTATCTTCCTCTTTCTCCTACCTCTTTTGCTGCTAATCCCGACTTCTGCTTGCCTTTATGGGTCAATGACACGAACTGGTCTGCCTGCGACGATTTCGGATTTAAGTACCAGACTTGGAGAGACGCGCGTTCTTGCGGAAATCTGTCAACGCAACCTGCGATGAAGAAGGCTTCGTGCAGTTCTTTTCCTGTAACTATTACTTCGCCTTATAATAAAGAAATGGTTACTTCTTCAGGTCTTAGCATCCAGATATTCAAACCCTCGGATACGAGTTGCA
Organism: uncultured archaeon; assembly: GCA_903873955.1. GTDB lineage: Archaea > Nanobdellota > Nanobdellia > Pacearchaeales > GW2011-AR1 > VGKP01. The sequence continues at coordinate 4,643 of CAIQQL010000131.1, forward strand.
TTGCTTCTATCTCTTCCTGTTCTGCAACCGATGTCTGTCAGAAAGTGACTCCTCTTTTATATTATAATGATTCTTATTCCGGTCCAGGCACGGTCAGTTGGGCCAACTGGGTAATCTTTAACCAACTTCCTGAGAATATTAATGGAAGTTATTATCTTGCTAGTGTGCGATGCGTGAACCTCTCCAAGGCTGATGCAACCAGTGTCGTCACATCCATCTTTTATGTTGATGCAACCGCTTCTACATTCCTCGCTCAAGCTCCATTCAATGGTACGCTCGTCCATCCTGATGTGCAGCAACTCTTTAGTATCAATTACAGCGAGCTTAATTTAGACAGCATAACTTTGCATCTTGGAAGAGTCTACCCAGGATATACAGTTCCCTTTGACTTGACCTTAACCAATTGTCCTAGCGGCATTAATCAAACCTGCTCCGCTTTGATTGATTTATCCCTTGAATCTGAGGGAGTTGCTTTGTCTTATTATTTTACTCTTCTTGACAAGGCAGGAAATAGTCTTGATACTCCTACTTATCAACTATCTGTCAGTGAGTGCCTTGCACGGTGGGCGCCGATGGACAGCTGTTATCCTGATGAGAGTATCTTCAGAACCTATTCTGATGCAAATTCGTGTTTTGTTAAGCATGGGTATTATGCTAAACCTTGGGCATACGGACCAAACCTCAGTGTTTCTGCAGTATATTTCCCTGCAGGCACTGTCCGAGATTATTATTTTAGTGCGTTATCTGGAAATATTACTCTTAATCAGCTCATTAGCGCATTCACTCCTACCTTTTCAGATATTAACCTGCGTCCTACAGAAATTCTTTTCTTCGCAAACAGTTCTGCTTTGATAACTTCCAACTCGACTTATTCTTACTGGACGATTACTGGTTTCACAGGTTGGCACAGAGTAGATCGAAACGATGTTCTCTTTAATGACGTCAATGGAGATGCCCCTATAGTCACTCCTTATTTTGTCATCCGTCAAAACATAGGTTCTTTACCCCGCTCTTTAACTTTGCCTGCAGGAGTGTTATACTATGGCTCCACTGAAAAGAATTCTACTGCATTATTTGGCAAACCTCAAGATGTTTTTGTGCCTTATAGCTGTGATGCAAATGGAGATGGTTTTATTGGTAATCTTAATTTAGTAAACACTAATTTGAATCTGACTTACACTCGATACGCGAATAGCATGGAATTTAGAGATGCAGGAAAACTTTTTCTGGAATTCGGCTTTAACTTCCTACTTGTACCCTTTAATTTCGCATCATTATATCTTGAAAAGCAACAGTCTGGTAGCAGCGCAGCTTATCTGATAGTTCGCGGACTGAATCTTAGTGTACAAGGAACGAATAAGACTGTCTACATGGATCGTATTCTTGCAGGAACAGGTGTGTGCATAAAGGATGCTGAGATTTTGAACATAAGTGAAATTTCTTCAACATGCACAGGCACTAACGAGGTTGGTGTAAGATGCCCTGGCTCTAAAGGTAATTATACTTGTAATCTGGTTGATAGTGATACTCGCTATCAAATAACTGGACTAAGCCACTCAGGCGTCAAAGAGCTCTCTGCTTTTTGCGGTGATGGCGTCTGCAACAATGGTGAATCCTGTTCAAGCTGTTCTTCAGACTGTGGAGGTTGCGGCGGAGGCGGTGGTGGAGGTGGAGGCGGCGGAGGCAGTTCGGGTGGCGGATCAGGTTCAGGAAGCATCATGCTCCAAAGCAATTCCTTGAATTTGACGGATCATGCTAACAAGACTACAAATGTTTCATCCGTTCAAGGGCAGTCCCTCAATAACTCCACTCCTGTAAAAGTTGTCAATGTCTCTGTCCAGAGCCAGAATGCCTCTCATCCTGTCACAGGATTTTCTATCTTGGAAAACAGTTCCTATCTAACCGGAGGAGTCATTGTTCTTGGAATACTTATCGTGCTCGGGTTAGTCTGGAAATACACTTCTAGAAAAAAAGATGTCGCTGTACCAGCTTCCTCTTTGGCACCTTCGCAATAAAAACCGAACTGCCCTATTTCCAGACCTTACATCGTATTGGCCAAGATGAGCAAAGCATAGAATGTGAACAACAAGGTGATACATGCCAGAATTGCCCAAAGAACTCTTGAACCAAACAGGATCTGTGTCCCGTCCAATTTTGAAAGCGGGATCATATTCACGAAGGCATAGGCTGTGGCCAATAATGCATAAGGCTCAAGACTGTATGTATAGAACACAATCGTCAGGATAAGCACACCTAAAATCCCTGCAGCACCTATCAACCCGTTATGCCATTCTGTCATTTCACTATGGCTATAATATCCGAATCTACGTGCTGCCCTGCGCAAGAGCGGACGAGATTCATATGTGAGCAGAGTTGGTGCCTTAAGCAGGCCCAGAGAAAAGAAACTAATTGCAAGAGGAGCAATTATGCCTGTGGGGACCGGATCTTTGAAATGTTCATGCGGTTTGAATCCATAACGATCCACTTTCCAGATCTCATGTTCGACATCTGCGTCCAGCAGTCGTGCCATGATCTTTCGACAACCAACGGCTGCCAGAAGTATTATTGCGGTAAAAATCATGATCTCCGGAATGGCATCCCATTTTCCTGCGAGAGCCGCCCCAAAACCTGTGAGGGCAATAAATACCAACCATGCAACAAAGATGTGTACCCCCTCCTCTTTTTTCATCCTTCTTTTTATCTTCTGGTTTATATAAAGATTATGTTCCTTCTCTCGTTTTCTCTTCGACATTTCCCCTATTTTTTTCAATCGAATATAGCAATTCCAAAAACATAAAATATAAATACTGCCCCTGTGACTTTACATCATGTTGAAAGTAAAAAATATAAGCGAGGTGCTTGGAAAGAGAGTGTTTACGTCCGAAGGAGACATGTTCGGTTCGATTGAAGAAGTAAACCTTGTTGATAACCGCATCGATGGCTGGAAAATCCGCATCAGCACAGGATTTGCTGGAACGCTGGGCGGGGCACGAGGAGTGGTTATACCACATCAATTCGTGAAGTCCATTGGTGATGTTTTTATAATCAATAAGGCAATGCTTCCATCGATACGTGAAGACTCTTTTGATAGTCTCCCACAAGGGGAGCTTTCTGGCGCCGAAGGCGAAGAAGACGTTATTTAACTCTCCTCTTCCTCTCTTTTGTGAGAACTAGTGCTGGGTTCGGGCTTAGGTTAGCCTGGTTTCTTATTCCTAGAGAGCATATTCTGTCCTTGCCCTCAGAACTTAAATCTTAATTTTATCTCCTTTGTCTTGCTGGCTCTTTATCCATTAGCGCTCTTTCCATGCTTTGCCTTCGCCAGGAGTACTCCCTTTCCAAAAATCTATATCCCCTTACTTCAATAAACAATCCTTTTTTTTGTTTTTGGCTCATTTCTATATTTTATCATTAGTTGACCTGCCGGGGCCTCCCCTAAAATCCCCTCTTAAGAACCTCCTTTTTACCCATTCATTTTATTGTTCATGCAATTTTTTCTTCTCGAAGGGTTTAAATATTTCGCCTTATAATTGTACTCATGGCGGATGTGTACACGACAATTTTTTCAAGCGCAATATCCCAAACAGTATTGGTCTTTCTTTTGGTTTTTGCCCTTGTCTTCGCGGTTCTCCAGAAGTCAAAAATCCTCGGGGATAACAAACGACAGATTGATTCCATTGTCGCCTTGGTCATTGCTCTGCTTACCACTTCGGTAGGCTATGCGCTCCATCTTATCGCCGGTCTTGCACCTTTTCTGGCAGTAAGCCTGGTCATCGTTCTGGTATTTCTTCTCCTAGTCGGCGTGTTTGCAAAGGGTGCCTTTGAAATGCCTGAAAGCCTACGTATCACCTTTGGAGTTGTAGCCTTCCTTGCGGTCGTTGCTGCAGTACTCTATCTTCTAGGAGTATTTGACAACTTTGACTCCCTGATGACCAACTATTCCTCGATTATCGGTAACGCCGTCTTGATCGGCGCAATTGTCGTTGTTATCGTCATCGCCTGGCGTAAAGAGAGTTAGTAACCTTTTTTAAGAGGCTTTCTTCATGTTCTTTATGTACGATAGATTAATCTCATTGCACTTCAGGTTCAGTCGTTTTGTCTATACGCATCTGGTCAAGAAGTTCTTTTTTTTATTTGATGCCGAGGCCATGCACCACTTCTTCATCAATGTCGGTAAAATACTAGGCAAGTTCTGGCTTACTCGAAGGGCCACCTCCCTTTTCTTCTCTTATCAGGACCCTGTCCTTGAACAAGACCTGCTTGGGATTCATTTTCGCAATCCTTTAGGGCTTGCCGCTGGCTTTGATAAAGACGCAGAAATCGTGCCTATCATCGATTCTGTCGGATTTGGTTTTTCCGAGGTAGGCAGCATCAGCGCCTCTCCTTGTCTCGGGAACAGCGGTGTACGCATCAAACGTATGAAAAAGGAGAACAGTCTCTGGATTAATCTCGGACTTAACAATCTTGGAGCTAAAACCATCTCTGACAACCTGCGCAAGCAAACAATCTCCCTTCCCTTTGGCATCAATGTCGCACGTACCAACTGCAAGGCTACCGCAGATGAGGATCTTGCTGTGCAGGATTATTGTGAGAGCCTAAAGCTCTGCAAAGATCTTGGAAAATATTATGTGCTCAACATCAGCTGCCCAAACGCATTCGGAGGGCAGCCTTTTTCTGAAAAAGGCAGGCTTGAAAAACTATTAAAAGCGGTCGCAAAGCTTAAGCTTTCCAAGCCAATTTTCATTAAACTTTCCCCTGACCTTTCTTCTGGAGAGCTTGACGCAATCATCGCACTGGCTGGAAAGTATCATATCTCGGGCTTCATCTGTTCCAATCTCACTAAAGACAAGCGTTTCTCCAGTGGGGGTATCTCTGGAAAAGTGCTAGAACCCAAGGCGGACAAAGTTCTGTCTTATGTCTATCAGAAGACCAAAGGGAAGTTCTTGCTTATCGGTCTTGGTGGAGTCTTTTCTGCAGAGGATGCCTATCGAAAAATCCGTTCAGGAGCAAATCTTGTGCAGCTAGTCACTGGCATGATCTTTGAAGGTCCAGAAGTCATCGGGGAGATCAATCTTGGACTGAAGCAACTGCTGCTTCGTGATGGATACAAAACTGTCGGTGAAGCGGTTGGAACCGGCGTAACCTTGTCGGAATAATTATATAGTTCTTTTTCATTCTGTTTTTATGAAGATTCGGGGTGATGAAATATTCTTTCAAAGAGGTTTAGCAAAGCATCTTTATCTTTATTTTTTCATTTTCCTATTTGCCATCCTTCTGGTCCTTTCCCTTTGGTACTTTTTCCCCTATTTCTCTTTCACGGGGCATTCTGTCCTCAGTTCGCATTTTCGTTGTGTCGACAGCAACCGCGGTCTCCTGAGCCTCTCCAAAAACACCTCTTTGTATTCAGCAGAATTTCCCGAAAGCCCTTCCCAGGTTTATTTTGACCGATGCAGCTCGGATGGTCGTTATCTCTACTCCTATCAATGTGCTGCTGATGCCCCTGAAGGGTATCGCACCACAAAAACATTCTGCTCCTTTGGCTGCGCGGACCTTGCCTGTCTGTCTGGAAATTCGCTCGAAGGATGCTTTGTTTCCCTGGATCATCTCCAGGCTCTTGCTAGTACCTACTCTTTCAATCTCTCTTCTTTTTATGGCCTAAAACCCGTCTTGCAAGGTGAACGGGCCCAAGAATCCCTTCTTTTGTTTGATACTTCAGGTAATCTTATCTCCACTATCCCTCTTTATCTTTCTTCTGGCTCGCTGTCTACTACGTTCTCTTTCGATTCCCGTATAACCTCCTTGGCCTTAAACCTGACTACAAGAATAGTCCCCTTAGCGTTTTCAGCAGCCGCTCTTGGTTGCAAGAAGTCCTGTGCAGGCCTGGGCTCATCCTTCACTGCATTTGAAGGAAAGGTCTGCTGTACCGGACTAACTCCCATCAAGCACGTGAACGCGCCCCAAATCTCGGGTGCTGTTGGAATCACTACTACAAACATCACCTGCAGCCTTTAACGAAAAATTTCTGCGAAACATATTTAAAGAGCATTTGGAATATACGGATATGCCATTTAGTATTGGTGATGTATTGAATAGTTGGCAACAAGGAGGCGTATTTGATTATCTTCTACCCTTTCTTCTTATCTTTGCTTTAGTCTTTGGTATCCTCCAGAAATCTAAAATTCTTGGGGAAAACAAGGGCATCCATATCATTATCTCCATTGTCCTAGGCTTGATGGCCTTGCAGGGAGGGATTGTCCAGCGCTTTTTCCAGCCTCTTTTCCCTCGTCTTGCCATGGGGCTTGGCGTCATCTTAACTGTTATTATCCTCGTGGGTCTTTTTATCAATGACACCGACAAGAAGTATTGGTTCTGGGGTCTTGGTGCGTTAGGCGCGGTAGTTGCAATTATCGTTATCAGCAATGCTTTCACTGAGTATGGCTGGTATTCTTCCGCTAGCTATTATTCTGATAATGCGGGATGGATTATTGGGGGAGTTCTTCTAATCGGCGTCATCATCGCTGTTGCTGCGAGTAGCAACAAATAACGCTTTTTAATAGAACACTAAAATGGTAGCTGAACAAATCGATCTTGGTTCTTTGAGTTATTTCATTCCCCTCATCAGTTTTCTCGTCGTATTCATCATCGTCTTTGCAGTATTGCAGAAGACCAAAGTCCTTGAGAATAAATGGGTCCAACTGTTCGTCTCTTTCCTCTTTGCAACAGTCTTTGTTACTTCAGTTGGTGCGCGGGGCTTTGTCTCTAGCATCATCCCCTGGTTTGCAATATTGATGGTCTGCTTATTTCTCATCTTCATTGTCTTGGCCTTTGTCGGGAAAGACCTGGACTCCATGAAAAAAGGGATAGGCATCACTTTTGTCGTGCTTTTGATCGTCGTCTTTTTGGTAGCCGCCATCTTCTTCTTTTCTTCGGTCGTCAGCCCTTATCTTCCTGGTGGTGCGACCTCTCCTGATGCCAATCCTGATCTTATGCGATTAAGTGAGTGGATAACTTCCTCACGTATTGGTGGAGGCATCATTCTAATCATCGTTAGCGCTGTCGTCTCTTGGGTCCTTGTCAGGGCTAAATAATCCTCGAATCTTGTTCTAGAATTCTACTTCTTCTGTGCCACTGGAGGCAAACGATTTGTATTTATGGTCTGAGGGGGGGATTGCGGATGTGGCATCGGTTGCTGATTGAATACTCCGGCTTTTACAGCCATTGCCTTGAAAGTCTGCTGTGTTTCTGCAAGCTCGTGTTTTATATCTTCGATATTGGTGATATAATCTCCCACTTTTTGGAGCACTGAGAGTTGCAACCTATCAATGGTCTTCTCGATTCTTTTGATACGCTCATCCATGAAATCAACCCGTGATTCCATCATATTCTTGAAGCTCAGTGCCTCTTCAATCTTCTTTTGCAGAGGCCCTAGTTTTTCAGCCATGATCTGATCGGAGATTTCATTCAAAGTGTCCGTACTCACTCCGCCTGCTCCGTATGACCCTGAGTTGTATCCTCCTGAACTTTCAGCTTGATAACTCTGCTCAGGATAGGTACTTGGTTGCGGAGGCGCATATTCTCCCTGCATCTGGTTATATCCTGCATTAGCAAGGTAATCTGGTTGCGGAGGGTAGGCTTGCTGGTCCAGGGCAGGATAAGGCTGTTGAGGGGGTTGCTGGTAGTTCTCTTCTGGAGAAGGTATCGGTGCCTGTAGGGGTGTCTGTGGAGCAGGAGGGGCCTGGGTTGCAGGGTTTCGGTTTGGTACGTCTAACATTGAAGGTTGCATAGACTCTGTCGCAGGTGTTGCTTGCACGTCTGATGGATCCTGTTGAGGGCTGTTCACAGCCTGTTTTATTTTTGCCTGTGCCAGTGCATCTCGGATTTCTCCAACAGGCGTTCCCTGCGTTTGCAGAGAGAAGATAATCTCCTGATCTGTCCTTCCCTCTTGTTGCATCCTCTTGATTGTTTCAATTGTCCCCATCTTTTTTATGTTGTTTTAAGCGTTGTTTGGTTTAAATCTTTATTCTTTTCTAAGCAAATCTATCTGCCTTTGGATTATCATCAGCTCTTCTTTTCTCGCCACTCCTGAGAGCTGTTCGGTAACCCTCTGTATGAACTCCTTCATACGTCTCATCTCTTCTTTGAGCAGCGTTACTTCTTTTTGCAGTGTCTGTTTCTCTTTGAAATTGCTTTCACGCTCTTCAATTAATGTTTGCCCTAATAACAGGACCCGATCCTTGAGCAGCCTTTGTTTTTCCTCCAAGTCTCGAATTTGTGTGGCAAGATCAACATTTACTTGCGAAACTTCCGGATAGTCTTCAGCCATTTCTATTAATAACCTCCTCGAGTTTAAAATAGTTTGGTTATGGTTTTTTACGGGCCGGTTTCTTTCTTGCGTGCCTGTTTTCTTAGGGTATCTGCTCTCCTTTTTGCCGATTATCTACGAAATCTATTTAATCCTCTCTTGGTTCTTCGCCTGAGGGAGAGATGAGCTTATGATGTTTAAACCGGATGCACCACTTTATGCTACAGAAGTCGAGCGTAAGCAAGGTGAAGACACTCTCTATATCAATTTCCTCTCAGCTCCCTTCGTCCCGAGTCTTGCAGAGAATGCAATGGTCATGGAACGTGTCCTTGATTTGATGCTTGAACATCCCCAGGTGTCCCATCTCGTCTTTGTCCAGCAGCGTAATTATCATTATCCCTCTGAGCAAGTCCTTCTTTTGAGTGAGATTGCAAATATCTACAATTACATCACCAAACAAGAAAATCTGCTCTCCCTTGCCAAACTCAACTTTTTTGGAGATATCCAGCAAGCATACACTGAAGTGAGTGCGCTCACTCTTTTTTTGAGGGAGGACCCTCTAGGATGTTATACCCATCTTAAAAAGAGAATCCTCACCATCCGTAATGAACTTTCCTACCCCGGTTCTGACAACGAGGGAAGAAGAAACCTTGTGCTATTTCTAGAGCGCCTTCTTACCATGCTTGAACAAACTACCTTAATCCGTAAATTTGCCCCCCGTCTCTCGGATTTTCCTTCTGGCAGCCGTGAAATCTATGGCCTGATCTTTCGTCCTGACATCCTTCCTAACTTCACCTTTACGCGTCTCGTCTCCCAACTCCCTCTCAATGCCGAACTTATCGACCAGTATATGCTAACCTCTGAGGGTGACGACATCACCGTCACCATCCTCCGAAGACGTGGAGATGTCAAGCATTTCTATCATATCATGCCTCCCGAATATTCCCTTTCTGAAGAGCAGCACATGCTTCTTACCCTTGCAAGAAATGTCATCATCGAACATCGTCCTAAAGCGGAAGAATTTACTGACCCTGAAAAGACCCGTCAAGTCTTTTTCAACGTGGCAAGGGACCTCATCTCAGAACTTGCCGTATCCAAGAATATCATGATCAGTCATCGTGACCTTGCGAAACTTGCCCGTATCCTTGTCCGTTATACCATCGGTTTTGGCCTTCTTGAAATCCTGCTCATGGATACGCATCTTCAGGATATTTCTGTTAACGCCCCTATCGCCCTCAATCCAGTCTTTGTCAGGCATGAAAAATATGACGAATGCGTAACGAACATCATCCCCAGTTTTGAAGATGCAGACTCCTGGGCAGCCAAGTTGCGTCTGCAATCCGGCAGACCTCTTGATGAAGCGAATCCCGTCCTTGATACCGATCTTGTCTTTTCCCATGCGCGGGCCAGGGTCGCTGCAGTAAAGGAGCCCTTATCACCTTCAGGGCTCGCCTATTCCTTGCGTAGGCACAGGGACAATCCTTGGACGCTGCCTCTTTTCATCAAGTTAAAAACAATCAATTCTTTCGGTGCAGGGCTCCTGAGTTTCATCATTGACGGGAATCGTACGCTTCTTGTCGCCGGGACAAGAAGCTCAGGAAAGACTTCTCTTTTGGGAAGTCTGATGCTGGAGATTATGCCGAAAGTCAGGACGATCGTCATTGAAGACACACTTGAACTTCCTGTCGATGCCTTGCGCAAAGTCGGTTACGATATCCTCCGTATGAAAGTGAGGAGCGCTTTAGTCACCGGAACGACTGAAGTTGAAGCTTCAGAAGGTATCCGTACAAGCTTGCGTCTTGGTGATTCTGCGCTTATTGTTGGTGAAGTGAGAAGTTCCGAAGCCAGGGCTTTATATGAGGCCATGCGTGTCGGCGCTCTTGCCAACGTTGTCGCAGGAACCATCCATGGTGACTCCCCCTATGGTGTGTTTGACAGAGTCGTGAATGATCTTAATGTCCCTGCAACCAGCTTTAAAGCAACCGACATCATCGTGATCACCAATCCAGTAAAGACACCGGACGGGATCCATTCTTTACGACGTGTCATGAGCATCACTGAAGTCCGTAAACACTGGGATAAAGACCCTTTACAGGAAGGAGGGTTTGTCGATCTCATGCGTTACAATGTCGAGACTGATATCCTTGAGCCAACTCCCGAGCTTATCAACGGCGAGTCTGAGGTCCTGAAAAGCATTGCGGGAAGTGTGCGAGGATGGGCAGGGAACTGGAATGCCATCTATGACAATATCATACTGCGCGGGAGAATAAAACAAGAAATCGTCGATGCAGCTCTTCGCTTCAATAAACCTGACATCCTTGAAGCCGAGTTCTGTACTGCATCTAATAACATGTTCCATATCCTGAGCGAAAAGTTCAAGGATGAAAAGGGTGTCCCTTTGAGTGAACAAATCTTTGCAGAATGGAAAAACTGGTTATACAGTTCGGTTGAAGATTACTGAATCTTTTTCTTACCCCGCCCCGCCCATCACCGTTGCTGCAATATATCCGAGCACTATCGTTGAAAGGAATGCCAAGATAAAATAGAGCAGCATGGCGGCTTTGAGGTTTCCAGCAATATCAAATTTTTCTCTTAACGCATCCTTGCCCGCGTCAATCGTCACCAATGCAACGGTGAGGATAAAAATAATCTCTATCAAATAAATCCCTATCGATATCTGTAGGAAATAGGGGGGTATCATCCCCGTTGGATCGAACAATTTTAGGATCTGTGCAAAAGAACCTAAGGTGCTATCTCCTCCGGAAAGCAGGCTCTTAGAGTTCAAAAGCTTCCCGAGCACGGTAATGATCATCGCCGAGAGACCGACAACAATTCCTGACAATGCCGGCGCAAGGAAAGTCATATTTGACTTCATGTCTGATACGACTTCCGCCAGCAGATCCTTGAGACGTTCATTGATCTTCTGGATATTCTTTACATATTCAGAGATTGACATCAAGGAGTTTGCCGCAACCTGCAATCCTTTCTTTACTGACTCAACAAGGATGCGCATGGATGTTGCAATCAATGCAGAAGGGAAGTAAATAATTGCACCCCTCTTCTTATCGAAAATCGCTTTTTCAACTGGCATGCCCAATTGCTGTATATTCTGATTGATGATCACAAAAAACTGGTTGGTAGTCTGTCCCGTAGTCGATTCTGCAACCCTTGCGAATGCAATCTCTGCAGGGATACCGTCACCTAATCTGTTCCCTAGCTGGAAGAGGGAGCTGGTAAACTCATTCTCCAAAAGCTTTGTCTTCTCTCTTGATTTTATGAGATCCTTGGTCTTTTCTTTGTATGCAATAATAAAAAATACAGCGACTGCCAGCGGAATGAACAGGCTCAGGAGCACACCTAAAATTCCAAACGGTCCTGTCTTTTCAGGAGTTGCAAGGACAGTTCCATCTGAACTCACATTATTGATCTTGAAATCAAAGAGTTGTCCTTGACCAAGAAAAGTCAATCCTACGTCTTGATAAGTATAATCGCTCTGCAGATGAACTGCTGTCATCAGGGGTCCAATCTGGAAAATAAAAGGAATAAGCCCAATCAGCAACAGCGGGAATGCAATAGCAAACGCTTTGTAATACGGCTTTTTGGAAATATATTTCGGATAGTCGGGATTGAGTTCCAGTATAGTCGAGTCTCCATATCCGCCAGGTCTTTTGAGAAGGACTTCTGATGTCAGGAAGAATACCATGAACGGGATGATGATATTAAACAGAATGACAATATGATATGCCTTTATCACTCCTCCAAGAAGAGTGGATGCTAAAGGAATCAGGGCGAGCCCTAAAGTCGGGAGGATGATGCCCAACATATAGATGGTCGATATTGGTCCGCGGATCTCCCGTGAATACTTGAGCATCTTTTCATAGACCCCGTCAAGAATGACCTGCAGTGACTTCTCCAGAATCTGTACTCTTCGTTGTTCTGAGGGTTCATAGAGTGAAGACTCTATCAAATGAAACGCTTCCACAAATTCAGGGGCGTACTCAACCCAGTGGTCGAGATAGGCATCAAGAGACTGTTTAATCGTAGAGTACTTTCCTGTTTCCACATCATAGAATATCTTCTTGAAATCCAGCGCCAATGCGCCTTCCAGATGCGCCGATGCAAATTCCACTGCGCGTTCGAGATTGGATGTATGTTTCATATAAATGACCACATACAGCACCGCCGGAACCATCTGTGAGGATGCTTTCAATTTCCAGCTATTTGCCAAACGCTGGGGCATCGTATATGCGTAATAGAAAACAAACAAGCTGGTGATGACTCCTAAAAAAACAAACGCCAGCAGTGAACCTGGAACGGTATGTAGATTATATACCAGATAAATCCCTGTTGCAGAAAGAAGTGTCCCCAGGAATATCGCAAGCATCGAAAGTGCGGCAAGTGAGAGTGCCTGGCTTGGAGTCACATCAACATGCGCTTCGTCAAGATACTTCTGTATCTTGACCCTATCTTTTTCAGCAACCTTGATAGAAAACATGCTTCCCAATGACTTCGTCCATCGTTCATACCCGCTGATTTCCGGGACCATGTCCCGTTTGAATTGTGAATAATCTGCAGATTCCCCCCCAGAACCTGCTGAAGCCTCATTCCCTCCTCCACCTATCTCTGATTCAATCCGTGCACTATATTTTTTTAAGATATCGTCTGCGCTAACCATGTCCTCTTTTACCTTTTTTTCTATGGGAAAAGAGTATTATAAACTGTGCGGTGGCGTTGCTGATATGCCATAGGATTTAATAAGAGCTGTCGCATTGATTTTTTATGTATCGGGTCACAAAAAGGGGGCAGATGAGCGCCATTGGATGGAATTATTTTGTCCCACTCATCATTGCAGTGGTAGTGCTTGCGTTAGTGCTTATCTCTTATTTTGCCTTGCGTGACAGTGGAAACGGCGCCCTTGATTTTTTTAAAAATCTGTTCCGATTAGGCAAACCATGAACAAAAAAGGAATGACCGAAACTGAGGTGGTAGTGGCAGTTGTCGCAGTCTCAATCATGGTTATCGTTCTCCTTTTTTTCGGGCCTTACTTCATTAAAGTCATCATCCCGATCATACGGGGCACGGCGATCAATGGTTCTGTGCAGATGACTACCGGGCCAGAGATTTTACGTTATAGACTTCTGACTGGGGAAGTGCAATGGTATGATGGGACCAATTGGCAAGTATTTCCCTCTGATCCAATCATTCTCGGGACTAAGTTTCTTAAACAGAACGATGTAAAATCCGCATTTGAGCAACGCCTAGGGTCCACCTTTTCACAATCCACTTCGTTTACTCTTGGAGGATCCTCTTATGTTTTCAGCGGGCTAATGACCGGGGCCTACACCCTTGAGAAAGATATCTTGATTGCGACTCCTAACATGCGTTCCTATCCTTTAACCTCTTTTTATGTATTCAATGAGGGAGAGGTCATTATCACCACCGATGGTTCGGTCTACCAGCGTACTTCTCCCGCAGATTCCCTTTCTGTCGGGTCGCTCAGCTTTAACAATGATCAGGCAACGTTTAGCGTCAAACTCTCTGATTCTTTGTCTCCTGCCCAAAAAGCCTTCCTTACCCCGCTAGATGGCCTGACTTTTTCACTTTCAAAACCCCTTCCTGCACGTCTAAGCCTAGACTCTTCCACATCTCTTCTTTTTTCCTCTGAGAAGAGCTATACTGATGGTGCGTTGTTCAATCCCACCAATTTTCATGAAACAGTATACACTTTCAGAAGCAGTGCCAAAGCGGTGCCAGGGGCAGAGCTGACCATTGTTCAATCAGGCCCTAATGATGATCCTAAGACCATGACTTTTATCAGAGGTACGCTCACCTTCCATCCCGCACTAGGGGGGAAGTTTACCTTGCAGAGCACTCCTACGGGTAATGCCGCTGCCTTATTGTCCCAGACCAATAAACTAATTGATCAGTCTTTCTCTCGGCCTCTCTCAATCCCTTACCAGCCCGTGAAGGATGGCAAACCCTTTGGTCCGGTCCAATCAGTATCTGTTTGCACGAAAAAAGTAAATGGGGCCGATCTTGTTGTCGATTTGACTGCTCCTGCAGTAAGCTGTTCATGAACCTCTGGTCAAAAAAAGGTGAAAAGCTGGAGAGCGAAGGGATGCTGGGGACACTTATCTGGGTGATTGTGCTCATCCTTTTTCTTGGGGCCGCTTACTATATCTTCAAACGACTAACTTCGTAATTGTTTTAAACTTCATTTTCATTGGTACCATATGAGTTTTAGAGTAAAAAAAGGGGAGCTTACTTCCGAGCAGATTGTAATCTGGGTGATTGTCATAGCTTCGTTCATCATCATCATCGCATTCATAGCCGGTCTTAATCTTACAGGCATGACTGATGAAGAGCAATGCAAGCTTTCTGTCGTCAGCCGAGCGACCATGCCCCTTGATGTCGCTAAAAGCTTTATTCCTCTCAACTGCAACACGAAAAAGATCTGTATCACCAGCGGCAAAGGCAACTGCGGAGATGTTTTTGGAGGAGAGTCGCCACAAATCATCTCTCTCCCGGGTGACCCTAAAGCGGCAATAAAACTCATCGAAAAGACAAGCGCAGACGAAATGTACTCTTGCTGGAATGTGATGGGAAAAGGAAAGCTAGACCTTTTTAACAATGCGAAAGCAAAGTTTGGAGTAAACAGCGCAAAACGCGTTTGTGTTATGTGCTCGAGAATAGCCATCGACCCGAGCGTTAATGCCTCCCTGCTTGAGCAGGTCGATATTAATACCTATATGCAACTCAATCAGATTTCATCTAACAGTGAGCAGACCTATCTGCAGGCTATGACTGATAATCAGTTCAATGCCTATGCGAAATCCATCAATGATTTCAAGTACAGGGAAGAACTCAATACGACCTCTTCTGGTCAAACTGCCATTGGAACGACAAGCAAAGAAAAAGTAACCCTCAATGGTCAAACCGAAATAATCAACCGCCAGATGGCTTTTATCTTCACTCAAATAAAATCTCCTTCCGTTTCAACTGTTCTAGCTAACCAATTTGAGACTGCTGCAGCTGTGGGGGCAGGTTTCGCCCTCGCTCCTGGAAAAGGCCTGGTGACGAAAACCGCTGGTTGGGCCCTTCAGCTTGTCGCAGGCAAATATATCAAGATTGTAAAGGTAGCCGTTGCTGTTGCTGCCGTGGCTGGAGCCGCCACCGTTGCAGGTTATGGTGTATACAATTCCCGTCAGGGTCAACTTATCGCTGCATCTTACTGTGGCAATTTCACTTCAAATGAGCAAGTCAAAACGGGATGTTCCATCGTCCAAGGCGTCAATTATGATGTTCCGGACATTAATTCATTTTGTGATTATTTTGATGGCAACTTATGAAGTTACGAAAGAGAGGCATGCTAGAGAAAGAAGTTTTGGGGTTAATTATTGCAGTCCTTGCGCTCAGTCTTTTTATCTATGCGGGTTTCAAACTCTACAGCCTCTGGATTAACCAAGAGGACCAAAATGCGCAAAAGATTATTGACCTTGTCAATGCCAAAGCCAAGTCATTAAGTGAAGGCCAAACAAAGGATTTTCCCATCCGAGGTCTCGATGACTGGATGCTTACCGGCTGGGGTGTGAACGAGGTGGGAAGGCCTGACCAATGCTATTTCAAGAGTTGTGTCTGTATCTGCAAATACGCTTCCTCTCGCGCCGATCAGGCCGCGAGCTGCAAGAGCAAAAGCCATTGTTTTTTTACTGATGACAAAGCAATCTATACCTATAACGACCAGCGCGGGATAAAACTTGCTCAGACACCTGCACTGATGGAAATTGAAATCTCCCGCAAAGGAGGTGTCTTCTCCATGAAAAACACTGCAGGAGAAGGGGATGTGTGGACCGCATATGATTATCTTAAGGCCATGTGCTTTATGCGTGATATCGATAATCCCGACATGGACAAGGCTGTCTCTGCAGTGGTTGACCGCTCCGCTCAAAGCGCAGGACTTATTGTTGCAGACGCCAGGACTCTTTCTGCCGCTGACTCGCTCCAGGCAGCAATAAATGCCGGCGCAGATGTCATGATCCAAGATGGAACCAGGGTCAGCGGTCTTGACTCTTACCTGAATTCTCTCAAGGGTTTTTCTGAAAGCACACTTGAACTAAAATCTGCCGCGGAGAATGCAGTCATAAAAAACTTTCCTGAACAAGGAATCTACAATATCGTGTGGGATCCAGTAAACAAGAAAGTCATCGGTCAAGTCACTCAGGGAGGTATGATAAAAAAAGTCTCTCAGTCAACTTTAGATGTCTTACTTAAATCCAAGGACATTACAGGTGTGGCCGGACTTTATGGCCAAACCGGTGGAAGCATCATAAAAGCCAGTCCAAAAATTGCCGAAGATGCTGTTGTCCTTGCCAAAGATGGCACAACCTTGGGGAAATTTAGTGACGCTGTTTTGCAGTCCAAGAATGGAGTGCTCAAATTTATCCCTAAAAGCACGACGGTGGGAAAAACTCTTGCAAAGCTTGGAGGAAAAGTGTTTGCAGTCTGGGGTCTCGCGTGTGATATCACCACCATAGGCATTGCAGGGGTTGAATTTGCGAAGATGATCAATGCCCAAACGCAGGAGACGGTCGCAGGTCAGGCACTTGACCAACTCATCACGCAAACCATGCCTGAAACAGCTTCCAGAGTTGTTGATCAAGAAAAAAATACCCTTACTGATTTTGAAAGTGTAAACACACAGACTCTTTCAACTTTGCCTCAAGCTCGTACTCTTATCTTCCAAATGCATGCCTTCTTGGATGATGCGACAAGTGAAGTTTCCTATCTCGCGAATCGTACGCGTCGCTTCTCAACTAACTATGACCAAGAGGGGAGCTCGACTATAACCTATGCTGAACAGAAAATTCTTCAATTGCAACTTGGGCATTTGAGGGAGCAACTCGCCCTTTATGATGCCCAATTCCAAATCCTAAATGAATCGGTCTTAAGAAACTCTGATGTAAGCTCTGCCTCTCCTTTCATATTCGAGAAAACTCCACAAACTCCTTTTGACCTGACTATGGACTATGCCCGTTTTTCAACTGACCCTAAGAGCTACTTCTCAGATGTCATACGAGACAACACCCCTAACCCCAATGTTCCCGTAAGCATTTATAGCTCCGCAAACACTCTTTTTTCCTTTGATAAAACCGATACTTCCCCGCCTTTTCTTGCCTTCAGTCATCAAAAGATCGGAACTGTCGCTGGCGATGGAACCATCACTATCGATCCGACCCTTCGGTCCAATCTTCTGCAACAAAATGCCAACAATGCTCCGGTCCTTGCGCAGTTAAGTCATTATCTTCCCCTATTAGACCATGCAAAAGTAAGCCGTTATGAGATCTTCCCTTATATTCCTGCCCAAGACACGAAAGACAATGCGGACCAGAATTCTTTTCTGAATGATCTGCAGACCCTTCCTGATCCCAATACTGATCTTGAGGTGTATACTTCCTCAGCTCCACCTGAAGGGTCACTTCCTCAGGACCTCACGAGCTCATCTGACAGCATTTCCTCTTCAATCACTCAGGAGGCAGTTAGTTAACCATGCTTTCGCTAGGGCGCAGAGGGGGAGTTGGAGACATGCTTTGGGACAATATCGTCTACATCCTTTTCATTCTTGCATTTACGACAATCATGGCATTTTATGTCTATGCCCAGCAAGATGCCTCAGCGGTTTGGGCAGACTATTATGCAAAGGAGATTGTCAAGGTTGTCGATACCTCTCAACCTGGAGAGGCGATCACCCTGGATGTGCATCGTGCGACCATCATCGCAAAGGACCATCAAATACCTTACAATCAAATCTTCTCTTTTGACAATCTCCACCATGCTGTCTGTGTGCAATTAAGCAGGGGTAGAGCGACCTGTTATGGTTATTTTACCGATGTCCTCCTTACTGAGCCTACTATTGAATTGGGAGTGCCCATCAATGTTTTGCATTTTAATGTCACGGAAACCTCCTATGCTCCTGGCAAGGTGTCTTCATGAACCTGCGAGCCCAGTTAGGGGATCAGGTCATGGTCTTCACCTATCTTTTTATCATGGTCATGGTTGCAGGATCCATCGTAGGCGGGGTTGTTCTTTTTTATGGAACGGAAATTGACTTTCGTCCAACTGAAGTGCAGCTTTTAACCCGTGCAGTCGACCATTGTTTAACTTTAGACACCTTTAACTGGGACAAGGCGCAAAACGATTCTTCATATTTTTTCACCGTCTGCAATCTAAACAAATCAGCTTTGGAATCCCATACCAATCAATTGAAAGTTTGCGTGAACTCAAAGGGCTGTATCTCTGAACCTCATCCCCTTATCGCTGTTGGATCCGATTTCCTTTTTTGCGGACTTTCCGGTGTACAAGCAAATGAAAAGCTTCCCCGTTGTCTTGTTAGTTCCTTAGTCATCTCCGGAAAGAATGTGCAGATCATTGCAAGCAGCAACCAAAAAGCAACACAGGGGGTCGCCTGATGCGCCTCTTGAACAAACGAGGAATTATGGGGAAGCTCTTAAGTGCTATCCCTGTCCTTTTTATCCTCTTTTTTGTCATTATCATCTTCTTTGTCCTTACTGCCTCGATGAGTGGCACTCTTTTTTCCAGCGGTTCAGGGAATTCTCTCACCCTCTCTCCTGTCCTTTTACCTCCTAGTCCCCTTCTTTTCCAAGAAATTGCGTTTCCTGTCCAAGAAAAGGGCCAGACCCTACTAGTCTCGGATAGCCTCATCCTTTGGGACAAGGGGCAAATCACTCCGGAGCAACTTTCTTCAGCATTAGAGAAATTACCTGTTCCTGATGGTACCTGTCTTGCCCTTGCTGCCGCATTGGACTCAAATCCTAGCGATGTTAGCTTTTCGATCGATGGTGCGCCTGGGAACAAACTGGTTCTCTTTCTCGAATTCCATAATGGAAAGGTCACCAATAGATGGTGGGTCTATTCTTATCTGAGTGATTATAAGAAAGCCAATCTGCTCTATCCTCTCCAGCTCACCTATCTCTCTGGTGGAAAATCCCGAACCGTGTTTGCTGAATCCTATCTCGGTCCGTGCCTGTCTGCCGCAGGAGGATCATCATGAATCGGAGAGCAAACCTTCCTATGACCCTTCTCTTTTTTGTGTGTCTGTTTTTACTTACCCTTGCGCTTTTTTCGTTCGCTACCTTCAAAAAAACCCAGGACCAAACCCTGTCAGACAGTTCTATGCTCACCTCTCAGTTGGAGTTCAAAGAGCAGTACGTCCGAGCGACAGCAAGGTCTTTATTCACCGAGGCTTTGGTGCATCCCTCTTCTGATGTCTCCGCTCAATTGCAGTCTGTAGCTGTACGCAGGGATTTGGGTTTAGTCGGTATCGGCAATCTTTTTGCAAAGATCAGGGATAAGGACTTCACCCTTGAAGACAAAGGTGATCGCTGGGTACTGACCCTGAAAGACGTTTTTGTGACCTCTCAAGTCGGTCAACACAGGCTTACCCGGACATTCACAATTATCCTCGAATCTCGAAAAGGTTTATAAATAATGAGTGTTTACGTTAGTTTATGATAAGGAGGTTGAACAGAAAGAGGGCCAAATGGCTGGGTAGCAAAGGTGCTGCTGATGAAGGGAGCATGGTCATCTGGCTTGTTGTCGCTATTGCGGCAGCGGTCATTGTTCTCCTGTTCTTCTATGGAGGTTATGATATGATCAAAGGACTTTTTCCTTCGAAAGCCCTCACTATGGAGGCAGCCGTACAAGTTTGTAAGAACATAGGGCCTTCCTTTACAACAACACTTTGCGATAACTGGAAAGCAGTCACCATTGCGGGTGGCGACCAACTTGTTAATTGTCAATATCCCGATATACAGAACAAAATGGACTTGTCTTCGCAATTGAGATGCGGAAATACTACTGACTATAAAGATTATGGTGCGCAATATTGCATGACTCTTTTTAAGGTTAACAAAGATTATACCTCTGAACTTCGCGTCAATGGCGTACTCTGTTCGAGTTTGAGTTGTGAGGGGCTTGGAGGAAGCAGTATTGCTTCCAATAGTTCTTGTGCAACAGGTTCCGTAGAAAGAACTAAAGGGTTTGCCGGGGTTTCAGGTTCCAAGTGTTGTGTCACAGCTTAAAGTAATTCTATGAGCGATTATTGCGTCCCCGAACGTCGAAAGAATAAGAACGATAAACGTGCAAAGTCCCGTTTTAACAAATATAAGCGGGGCGGGGCGCAGAGGTCAACTACCATCACCCTGTCCAGCACCAAGTCTGAATAATACTTCTCTGGACTATTAGAATCTCGGATTAAAAAAAGATTTTCCTATCTGGCTTTCTCTTGAATAATCTTTATCGCATAGAAAAGAATAAGCGGTCCTACTATCACTCCCACTATACCAAAAAGAGGCACTCCGCCGACAACCCCGATCAACATGAGCAAGGGATTCATCTGGGTCCCTTCACCCATAAGCTTGCTTCGTAGAACCGTGTCTATGCCTATCATGATCACTATTGCCCCAATGACCAATATCCCTATCCCTGCAACCATATTGCCCATCGCAATATAGATGACCCCTAATGGGAGCCAGATACCCGCGGTCCCAATTCCCGGGACGAATGCAAACAAGCCGAGCAACGCGCCATAAAAGAGGGGGGCGTTAACTCCAAGGGCTGAAAACACAACTGACGCAATGATAAAGTCTACAATCGCAACAATCAATGTCCCGCGTATTATTGCATGTGTTGCTTGGTCTATCTCCTTTGCGATCTTATCCTTATTCTTGAACGGAAGATACTGCTGCAGGAACACCGTGATCTCATCCCAATGTACGAGGAAATAATACATCCCCCAGAAGATGATCAGAAGCGCGAGGATGAGAAAGGGAATATATGAGACGAGTGAGGTGATTGTTGATATGATAAAATTCACTCCGCTTTGCCGTAAGCCATTCAAATCGAGACCTGAATTTTTCAAGAATTCATTCTGGGAAATCTTGTTTAGAAGTGCCTGAACATCATTCTGATTCAAAGACGTATATGCCTGTTGGGCTACTCCTCCAATAATGAGCAGCAGCGGGAAAAAAATAATGAATCCCATAAATACTATACAGACCAGGGCAGAATTCCTGTCCGACATCCTCTTCCTCAATCGCAGGTACACCGGACGGAGGAGGTACGCCAGGATGAATGAAGAAATTATCGTGATGATATATCTTTTGACAATATAGTAACTGAGCACTAAAAGCAGGGCTACTATCCCCCAGAACATGTACTTCTCAAAACCCTCTTTTTCCATTATTCTATCTACGATACTAAGGTTAATAAAGATTCTTTATATTACAGGGGCATGGAGGAATACTATTTTCTATTTGGGTTGGCTATCCTCTGGACTTTTTTTGCAACCATCCAGGACCTCAAGACGCGGGAAGTCGCAAATTGGATCACTTTTTCCCTGATTGGATTTGCGTTGACCTATAGAGGTTTCTATGCGCTTCTGTATCACGACTTTGCGTTTTTCTATCTCGGTGTTCTAGGCTGTCTTATCTTTGTAGCTTTGGCCTTCATGTTTTATTATGGGCGTGTTTTTGCGGGAGGTGATGCCAAACTTCTTATGGGTATCGGGGCAATCCTGCCTTTTACCGGCGTACTGCAATTCGCTTTATGGAGTGCTTTGTTTTTGTTCCTTCTTTTCTTCTCAGGTGCCTGTTATAGTGTGTTTTATAGCCTGCTTCTTGTCACGAGAAACTATGCCTCCTTCAAACGGTCATTCAAGCAAAAGCTGCATACTTTTCGTCTAATCCTTCTTCTCGCAGCAGTTTGCGCTATGGTCGTTCTTCTTGCCTTAGGACTGCATACCCTGGGCATAGTGTCCGCATTATTTGTCTTTGGTATTCCTATCCTGTATGCCTATCTTAAATCTCTTGAAGAGACTTGCATGATAAAACTCACTTCCCCTGACAAGCTTACTGAAGGCGACTGGCTTGAAAAAGAAGTTCGTCTGGGGAAACGTCTCATCTCGAGGAGTGTGCATGGCCTGACCTTAGAAGAGATTGGACTTTTACGCAAAGCCAAGAAAAAAGTTTACATCAAGGAAGGAATCCCCTTTGTTCCTGCATTTTTTATCGCGCTGGTCTTTACGGCACTCTTCTTTTTAATTTTACGACTGGATTTTCAGACGATTTTTTGGTTTCTATTTTAATCACTTCTTTCTTAGGTTTTGGTTCTAGTTTCTTTGCAACACTTTCCAATTCGGTTTTTTCCGCTTTTTTTCTTGGAGAGTTCAAGGTAAGCGGACCGTTGTACACCGGGATCAGGTTCAGGATCTTTTCGCCAAACTTTACCTCAGACTGCATCTCGACTGATTTTGCAGAGAGCCCCTCCATCAGCTTGATCACCATCTTCTGTCCAAACAGCAAAACCTTCTGAGGCATCTCTTTTTGGTCGGTTATCGCCTCTTTTGGGATAATCAGGGTGTGTCCTTCTGAGGCAGGGTTTATCTCAAGAACCGCAATGGCGCTGTCATCTTCTCCAATGCGCACTGAATCTACCTCTTTGTCTACCAACATCCTAAAAATCGTTTTACTGCCTGCTCTCCCCTGAGTGCGCTGTTCATTGACCAACTCTTCTATGGCCTCTGGAGTTAGTTCATTGATCTGCTTTTCCGCCTTGGCACGCTGGTCTGGGTGTAAATGAGCAACCTGGGCATAGAGCTGTTTTTTTACTTCATTGATCTCTTCAGAGGTAAGGGCCATATTCTAGTGAACAAAGAATAGTTTAAAGATTTTAGGTTTAGCCAAACGCTCTGCGGTAATCTTCAATGGTTGCTGAGGAGACGTGTTCGATGGCTGCTAGTTTGTCTTCAACTATGCTCGTATCCTTCTCTTCCTGCCAAGCCATCTTCATCATGACGGCTATCAAACCAAATGCGATAGGCCTTTCTTCAAAAGAGATATTCTTTGCGCCTTCTTGCTCAAGCAGAGCCTTGGCTGACTTCTTGATTGCTTCAAGGTTAGCCTGAGGAGAATCAGGCATTATTTTCACAATTATTGCTGCAATTGCCATAGTAAATAGGAAATGCTCTTGAAGGTTTATAAATCTACCCGTCCCTTAATCTGATTTTTTTCTACTAAACCGTAGGTAGTACTGTCAATGCTAACTTTTCGATTATCCCCCAACAAGAGATACTCTCCTGATGGGATGACATTGTGGTAGTATCGAAGTTGGGTCTCAATTATCTGATTTGAGGTATTATAAAACGATTTTTCTAGAACATAAGTCTCATTAACCTGTTGTCCATTACGATAAAGCTCTCCCTGATCTCCAAAGCTAATACTGTCTCCAGGTATTGCAATCACTCTCTTTACTACCTCTCCTTCCTTAGGATCTATTAACGCCGCTACGACATCTCCTTGCTGGATGGAATGAGAGAGATAATATCCATATCTTTCCGTCACAACCTGGCCATCATTTAACGTCGGTTCCATGGATGTCCCGGCTATCATTTTCTTTACACCAGGAATCTCCTTTTGTGGTATGGGCTCTTTTTTCTGTAAAAAGGCAAACGAAAGCACACAGCACAGTATCAGGATTGTCCCGACCAAAAAGAAGAGACTTCTATCTTTTTTTCTCATGACTCTCACAGGTTTTTTTGCTTTATGTAGTCTTCGCCTTTTTGTTTTTCATCAACACAATACTTTTAAATGACCCTCGCTTCGATAGTTTATGAATGATAACTATCTGCAACTGGTCGAACGTATTGCAAAGGCATCTGGACTTGAGACCGGCGAGATAGAACGAAAAGTTGAGGGGAAAAGAGCAAAGCTATCCGGTCTTGTTTCTAAAGAAGGGGCAGCGCAGATTGTAGCTGCTGAGCTAGGTATCAACTTTGACAAAGAACGGATGAAAATCTCTGAGATTGTCTCTGGCATGAAACGTGTTAATGTCATTGGCAAGATCATCAATATCTCTCCTGTGCGTACTTTCTCAAAGAACGGGCGGGAAGGAAAGGTCTGTAATATTGTCCTTGCTGATGAGAGTTCCAATATCAAGCTAGTTCTCTGGGACACAAATCATATCTCTCTTTTTGAGAACAATACCTTCAAACTTGGTGATGTCATAGAAGTCTCCAATGGTCAGATGCGCACGGGTGAAATCCATCTTTCCTCTTTTGGAGATATCAAACTCAGTAACGAAAAGCTAAATGTTGTGGTGTCGGAGAGGGTTTTCAATACAGTCAAGCTTTTAGACGCAAAGAGCGGGCAGAGCCTGAAAGTTAGAGCCGTGATAGTGCAAGTCTTTGATCCCCGTTATTTCGAAGTATGCCCTGAATGTGGCAAGCGTGCCCTTGAAGGAGAATGCAAAGTGCATGGGAAAATTGAGCCTCGGAAACGTGCATTGCTTAATGTTGTGCTTGATGATGGCTCAGAGACCATCCGTTCTGTCCTTTTCAATGAAGGCATTTCCCTTTTAGGCTTTACCGACGAGGAAGTCTACTCCCTTGAAAAGTTCCTTGAGAAAAAGAACAGCATCCTTGGCGAAGAAAAGTATTTTTATGGTGCCGTACGTACCAATGCCCTCTATAATACCACTGAACTGTCTATTGAAAAAGTTGAACCTGTCGATCCAACCATCCTTATCACGGAATTAGAGCAGACCATCGCGAAAAAATCCTAGGCATTACCTTTATATCTTTCTTTACTCTTTTTAGTCCATGCTGATGCGCACCCATCTTGCCCTTACCCTTGTTTTTTGTTTAGTCCTTGCTCCCTATCTCGTCCATCCCCTCATTGTTACTGCTTTAGCCGCAGGATTCACCTCCTTGCCAGATATCGACAGTGCACATTCTTTTTTTGGAAAGCGCTGGTTCTTACGTCCTTTACAACTTATCACCAAGCATCGAGGGATGCTGCATAGCTTCACTCTTTGCATCCTTCTTTCTTTCTTGTTCGCATTTATCCTGCCTATTTTGTCTCTCCCTCTCTTTGTAGGATATTCAAGCCATCTTCTAGCAGACAGCACAACTATTGAAGGTATTACTCCTTTTTGGCCATCCCAAAAAAAGATTACAGGCGCTTTACGGACTGGTGGGAAACGTGAGATTTTCCTTTTTTATGGCTTGCTTGGCGTAAGTTTGGTCCTTTTCCTCCGTTATCTTTACCTTTTTTCATAATTTTCCTCGAAGGTTGTTTTTGAGTGTTATAAAGTTTATAAAGCGGTCCGCTTTCTGTTCACTATGGTCAAATCCGACGAAGAGAAGAAAGTAAAAGAGGTCAAGGAAAAAGAAGAGAAGCCCAAAGAAGAGGAAAAAGAAAAAGAAGTCAGTATCACAGACGTCCCTGGTATCGGCCCGGGCATAGCCGCAAAACTTGAGGCTGCAGGAGTGTATGATCTCATGGGCCTTGCCGTCATGAGTCCCGTTAACCTTGCAAACATGGCCGGGATTGGAGAGGCTGTTGCCCGAAAGGCTATCCAGGCAGCACGAGGTATGTTACAGCTTGGTTTTATCGACGGCGTAGAATTTTCCAAAAAACGTGAAGATATCATCTATATCACCTCAGGCTCACAGAATTTGAATAATCTTCTGGGTGGAAGAGGAGTGGAAACGAAGTCCCTGACAGAGGCGTATGGTGCCTTTGGCAGTGGCAAAACGCAGCTAGGTTTAACCCTAGCTGTGAATGTTCAATTACCCAAGGACAAAGGGGGGGCGAATGCCAAAGCAGTCTTTATCGATACTGAAGGAACCTTCAGACCTGAAAGAATCCGTCAAATTGCTGAAGGCGTAGGTGCAAATCCCGAAAAAGTCCTTAAAAATATTCTCGTAGCCCGTGCATTCAATTCCGATCATCAAATCCTTCTTGTTGACAAAATCAGTGAGATGATCAAAAATGGTGAACCTATAAAACTAGTGGTCATCGACTCCCTGACCGCACATTTCCGTGCAGAGTTTACAGGGAGAGGAGAACTTGCAGACCGTCAGCATAAACTCAATCGATATCTGCATACGCTTATCACCCTTTCTGAAAAGCATAACCTTGCTGTTTATGTCACCAATCAGGTCATGGCAAACCCTGCAATGATGTTTGGAGACCCTACAACCGCTGTTGGAGGGAATATTGTCGGGCATGCGTCTACTTATCGCCTTTATCTCAGAAAGGGTAAGCAAGGGAGCAGAGTCGCAAAACTGATTGACTCCCCAAATCTTCCAGACAATGAATGCCAGTTCTTTGTCACCATGGCTGGTGTCCGTGACGGAGACACTTCCTAATTTCTTTAGAGTTTTCTCACTCTGAACTTCACAGGCGCAACAGCCATACCTGCCAATGGACTGAGTCTCTGGGTGATGAGCACCTGACTTGGAAGGGAATCTTGCATGTAAAGCTCGATCTTCTCCCTTATCTTTCCTTCTGCTGATTCCTGGAAAGTCACATTTTGACGAATAAACTGTCTTGGTGCGTCATTGGTAGTTCCTTGGTATTGAAATTGCGGATGATACGGGGCATCTTTAGGCCGAAGATAAACCAAACTGACTCGAATCATATTGTCGACAATCTCTGCCTGTGCGCTTTCAGTTTCGACCTCAAACCAAGGTACTTCTTCAGAAATATCACTTTCGATTCTTGCATTAGGAGGTTTACCTTTATAAGCCGTGACGGCAAAATAAAATGCGGTGGCTAAGGGGAATCCGTTGGTAAACTGGAGGATATTGGTATATCCTACGTCTGTTGTATTAGTATACTGTCTTCTTTCTCCGCCAAAAAACACCTGAAATCCATCTATCATATCGGGTTGGTTATTATGGTCCCACTTCAAAGAAATCTTTGTTTTTCCCATGTATCTTGCGATAGGCACTTCCGGAGAGCTTTGGGCCAAGGAATTAGCTGCAACATTCCCGGCAGCAAGAGCACATACTAAAGATACCAATCCTTTCAATTTACTTATTTTGAAATTATTTTCTTTTTTCATTTTCTCTGACACAACGTTTTCAAAGATTTATTCATTTAGAGTTTTCTTACTCTAAACTTCGAAGGTGCAACGGCTTTTGGTCCTTGAGAGGCATATGCCTGACTTACCAATATCTGGTCCAGATTTTCCTGCAAAACAAGTTCGACTGTCTCGCGTACGTATTGAGCATTCACTGGAGTTTGAGAGATTACCCTTTCACTGAGAAATGGTTTGTATGCACTATTTGTCGAAGCTCGGTAATTAAACCTCATAGTGTATGACGCATCCCTTTGTCTTTGATAGGTCATCGTCACCTTGACACCATTGCTGATTATCTGACTGAATATGCTTTCGCCTTCTATTTCATACCAACTGATCTGATTTGAATGCGCGCTTTTATTTTTATAGGCATCATAAGCATCAACCACAAAAAAATGCTCTAACTTTAATGGGAAGCTTTCGGGGAAGGAATACACGGTCACGTTTCCTACATCTCTATTGGTGACATAGTTGCCGCTTTTGAACCCCCATAAAATCTCATATCCTGCAACTCTCTGATCGCGGCTAGCATCCCATCCTACTCCCAGCGTTGTTCGTATCTCATAGTTGACGGGTGGAGGGAGCTGTACGTTCTGGGCAGGAGCATGTGAAGTGATGGAGGTCATTGCCAGAGCACCAATCGAGGTCGTTAGACTCTTTATTTTTTTAAATTTCCTCTTCATTTGGTTAGATATCCCCTCTTCATTATATTCTTTTCTCTTCTTGGGAACTTTTAAACTATATTGTGCTCTTGTTTCATAATCCTTTAAAAGTACCTTCTTTTCTTTTTCTCATGTCCTTAGACCCTTCTTTTCGCTTAACCTCTTCTTTAGTCATCCCTCAAGCCTCCGACTCCCTGTTTTGGTACGTCCTTAACAAGAAAGATGGCAAATGGGGTCTTCCTGGCGGAAAAGTTGAATTGTTTGAACACTTACCTAATGCAGGCGCAAGAGAAGCACAAGAAGAGCTGGGCTGTATGGCTCTTACCCAATATCATATCGGAACTTATTACTTCAGAAGCGAGCATGGAAATCCCGTTATCAATTTTGTTTATGCAGCCACTCTCTCTGGTGGAGCGCCTCATGCAGATCTTCAAAGCAATATCTTGGAAGTAAAAGCATTTTCCCTTTCTGAACTTGAAGATCTCTTGCGCAGGGGCAGTTTGCGTGCCAACGAGGCAAATCTTGCGCCGGTGCAAGATTATCTTAGGGGGAACAAGTTCCCTCTTGATTTTATCAAGACTTTTTTTTAATCATTTGCCGCGGGCTAGAAATGGTTTGGGAACTTTCTCAAAAGCTCTTTTGTCCTCTTCTAGCACCCTTTGCACACTGTCTATATCCACATCGTTCAGTTTTATCCCACATGCAAGCTTTGCTAAAATAGAAGGGATATAAAATCTTGTATCATCTGCCAGTCTCCAAACCTGCATAAACATGTCGGGATGACCTGAAGGTATAAACACATCACAGATATTATCTGTCCCTAGCTGTACGGGGATTTTCTTTGCTACAAAATCCCAGACTCTTGCAATACTATTATGGGTAGGCGTATCAACACATCGGTATTGCCTCATACCGATTGCTGCTGAAGGACAGCAAACGAATCCGATATTATATTTTTTCATGCCGTCTGCCACTTTCTGGAATCTTTCTTCAGTATAGCATGAGGGGGATATTGCATGAATTGCCCAGACCATAGGCTCTGTTTTTTCAGCTCCCCTAAAGTTCTCCGGCCAAATCCATCTCACTGCATCAATGAGCGTTTCCGTTCCATTTTCCCAAGGCACATTTCCCTGATCCACATGCACATGTACCTGTTTACCAAGTTTTTTCCCTAAACTCAGGATTCTTTTTAAGTGCTCATCGTACCCTACCCTTCCATCTCCCTCATCCCTCTCAGGAAGGGCTGCCAGAAAGTCCGCTTTTTGGGCTGCCGCCTCAAATGTTTCCCATCTCTCCGGAATACTATCCTTAAATCCAAAGATGGGATAGGCTGCAAGCTTCAAATCAATTCTTTCTTTGTATTTCTCCTTCATCTCCAATGCAATCGCGAACGCATCCCTTGCTTCATCATTGGTTGTGTCTATAAGACTCCAGATCTGACGGGTGTTGAACGCTATTGATGCATTAAGCACTTCTCTAAGCCTTCTCTCCAAGTCTTTTCTTGCGTACGCTGGACCTTTATGCAAATCCCCTGTCAGCGACTGTTTAACGGCTAATGGATAGGCCGAGGCCTGCAAAGGGTTTAGTCCTACATGACTCAAGTAAGCTTTATCTGTCGTGTTTGCCCGATCAAGATGCGCATGGGCATTGACATACCCCCCATAAGAAGCAACGGCCTCTTTTAGTATCCCCTCCCAATGTGTGGCATACTCTCTTGGACTGACCCGGCCTTTTCCCATTACGGTTTGTGAGGCAGTCAGAACTTATAAACAAATAAGATTCTGCAATACAGCTTTTACATCGCATAAACCTTATAAACTCCGCGACTCTTTTTGATTTATATTCTTCTCTCTTGACCAACAAATGCCTTTTATCTTCTTTTTTGATCGATCTTAAAGAAATAGTTATCTAGACTATCTGCCGCAAATCCTGATTGATGATCTTCGGTCTGAATGCGCAGATTTCATCTTTTAACATTCCTTCAGGTATAGGATTATACAAAAAGATCTTTTTCTCCAGTCTCCACGCCTGAAACATCTCTAAAAATGTCGCTCCTCCAATATAATTCGGAATCTTCTTTTTCTCCATGTTCAGTACGAGAATCGCATCATTCTCCCTGACTTTCTGTTCCTGCCTGCGGATCATGTTTGATTTCCATTCGGCATGCAGTTCATCTCCCTCTTTCTTCACTTCTTCTTCTTTCATGGGAGCATCGAAACTATTCGGGAGCGTGATGATATGGCCCTGGCTTTCAAGCAACGCTTTAATCTTGGGAATCTTATTATAGATATGCTTGCTGCAGCAGATAAATATCTTCATCTTCAAAGATACCCTCTTTTTATTATAAATCTTTTCAGGACGCCCCTACTAGGATTTGAACCTAGGTTTTAACCTCCGCAAGGTCACGTTCTATCCAGGCTGAACTATAAGGGCTTGCACCCTAGTGAGTAATTCAGGGTTTAAAAGGTTAATAGTAACTGCTTCTTACTACTTCCAGAATGTCTGTTCTACTTCCACTTTCAATTTTTCAGTTGGATAGAGGATTTCAGCCAGTTCACTCGGTTGAAACCATAACTTAATCTCTTTTTCAGCATTTTCTGTGGAATCTGAAGCATGGATCACATTCTCAAAGACTCCTGTTTTCGAGTGGATTCTACCATATCTCCCTCTGATTGACACCGGGTCTGCATCTTCAGGATTGGTTGAACCGCAAATCCTTCTTATCTTCTCAATCGCATCCTCTCCCTGATAGACGAGCACGAGCACACGGTCTGTATGATATTTACCCGTGATATAGTCCACCGTTCCTACGAAGACATGCGGTTTTCTCTCTTTCAGTTCCGCATAATGCCGTTCGGCAAGTTCTCTCGGAACTTTAAGCACCTTTGCGCCTACAATCTTCAGTTTTGTTTCAGATAACGCAGTAATAATATTTCCCGTAAGGCTTTTTATGAGCCCATCGGGTTTAATGATGACCAGACATTGCTGTTGTTCTACCATTGCTTTGCATATTCCACGGTCAATTTAAAGCTTGCTATTTTTCAGGTTTTGTCCTGGTTTATCAAGAAGTGCACGCGTATTTGCAAGCATAACTCTCGCAAGTAGTCGTAACTTTTCCATTTGCACATGCATTCTTACTTGGGGCCGGGCAATCCCTAAATGTGCAACAAGGTGTGCCACTTGAAGGTTTTGAGACAATCTGATCACCGCAACAAAGACTTGTCGACTCGCTATATCCTTTCTTGTACAAAGAACCACAACACGACAATCCTGCAGGAGAAGACACGTCTCCTGTTTTAAACGCACCTACACAGCAGGTCTGTGTCTTTGGATCAAATACATTTACTGGGCTACTTGTACCGCAACAGGAGGATCCCTTAGGCCCTATCACTCCTCCAAGGGAGCCTTCATCTTGGAGACAACAGACCTGTGTGGCCGGATCATAAAAATCAACCGCAGATTTCCCAGTACCGCAACAGGACATACCTGCAGAACCACCAACATACCCGTTATTATCTGAGTCCTGACAACATTTTTGCGACTTAGGGTCATATACCTTCACTGAATTTTTGCCACAGCATGACAACCCTGATGATTCCCCTCCGACAAATCCCTCCCCCAACCAATTTTTGCAGCAGGTCTGTGTTTTCGAATTATATGCGACCTGTGAATTAGCACTTCCACAACAGGCTCCTCCTGAACTATCTGCTACGCTGCCCTTTCCATCCTTAACACAGCATATTTGTTTTGCCGGATCATAGGTTGTATCTCCACATTGCGCCAAAATAGGCGCTGGTTTAGGCCCTGTCTCTGGAGAAACAGAAGGGTTTGCATTCCCCTGTCCATATCCCATCTCTGGAGAAACAGAAGGGTTTGCATTCCCATGTCCTGGTCCGGTCTCCGAAGAGTCATTTCCATATCCATAGCCATAACCCGTCTCCGGAGAAAAAACAGGGTTCATCTTCTTTTCAAAAGAGATATTTTTCGCCAATATAAGAACTAGACCTATAAGCACACATAAAAAGCCCAGCATTATCGCCTGCCTCTTTGTTAGACCCATAAAGAGGTCAACGTTTATTTTTATTTAAACTTATGTTTTTTGCCAGGTTATTCTTTCTTCTTTTATGAAGAAACCCTTAAAAAGCCGATGATGATAGAAGAGGTATGGCTGATGTTGACCCTGTTCTTCTTGCGAAAGAAACTCAGATTTGCAAGGATTGCAAAAACATAGTTGTTGGAAAGGGAAATTTACAGGCAAGTATTCTTTTTGTTGGAGAGGCCCCTGGAGCAAATGAGGATGAACAGGGTCTGCCCTTTGTTGGTGCTGCCGGCAAGAACTTAGATGCTCTGCTCTCTGCTGTAGGTCTTAGTCTGCAGGATATCTATGTAACCAATATCCTAAAATGCCGGCCTCCACAGAATCGGGCACCTCTGCCTGATGAAATAAAAGCACATACTCCCTGGTTAATCTCCCAAATAAGGGAAATGCGGCCAAGAGTGGTGTGCAGCCTGGGCAATTATGCCACCAAGTTCTTTTTATCCGGGCTCAATCCCGACTTAATGGACAAACAACCCGGTATAACCAGTGTTCATGGCAAGGTGAGGAAAATCACCTTTGAGGGCATGACTTTCACTCTTATCCCTTTGTTTCATCCTGCTGCAATCATCTACAATCGCGCCCTTTTGCCATTATGGGAAAAAGATATGGGTATTGTCAAATCAGAAATCGCGCAGAAAACGCTCGGGTAACTTTTTCGGCTCCTCTTCTCCCTTCTTGAGGTCATCACATGGTTTTTAAGAGTTGTGAATCTACTTTCCCGATTTAGTTTTCCTAACCTCCTAATATATCCTAACCTTATCTTTCTCATAAAGGAGGAAAAATCCTATGAAGACCAAACAAAAAACAATGATGCTTCGAAGGGCAAGAGCGCAGAAAGCATGGAGGGCCTATGCATTCTCCTCTCTTTTTAGTACCCGTCACCCTGCTGAGCAGATTGCCGTTACCTCTCCTTTTATTTTTAAACGCTGAATCAGTCCGGGTTTAATCGACCCGCCTCCCTTCAATGATACGGCTAATGGGAATTAACTCCTGGAACTGATGGCAAGCCGAGGTAGCTCGGCTTTTTACTCCCGCATTAAACTTTCCTAGTTTTGATTATCAATATATGCAGCCTTTCCGCTCGAAACGAGTATTTCCGCGATTTCTATTTGAATATTTACCAGTTGTCCTCCTTTAAAGGGGCCCACTAAATTTCCAGAAATGTCAACAAACTGTTCGACGTCCTGATTGAACATCACCATCTTATTCTCCTCCTTTGGTTTGTCCTTCTTGCCATTCATCTGTTTTGCGAGTTGTTTGTCCCCTTCCTCAAATGCCTTCACTAGCTTGTCAAACATCTCCTTTTCAAACGGGAGCATATTCTCAAAATCCCTTTTCATCATACCTGTCTCAGTCGCGACAAACACCAGACTGAGCAGCTTCTTCTTTCTGATCCTGATCAACTCCTTGAAAATCGAGATGGAATTCTCATATTGTTTCTTTGCCTTATCTACCGCATCGGCAAACATTTCATCTTCTTTGACAACCGCCAGATTCTTCTTTTCGGCAAGGTAGTCGCAAATATCTATCAGGAAGTTCTTTGGCAACTGCTGCAGGATGTCATTATATTTCTCTTTGCGCAGGAGATCGTACAGGTCTGTGTAGCTTAACATATACTTATCTTCCCTTTGCGCTTTATAAAAATGATTATACTCTTTTGAGAGACATCATAGTAAAAAAGATTTATAATCTTCCCTATCTTGAGGCATTGATGAAAAAAGAGTTGAAGATCTATCTTTTCAGGCATGGCCGGACTTTTTACAATGAACGGCATATCTTTACGGGATGGAAAGATGCCAGGCTAAGCCCCAGAGGCATTCAGGACGCTAAGGTCATTGCCCGAAAGCTTGCCCATGCCAAGATTGACCTTGCCTTCTCCTCTGATCTAAGTCGCGCGAAACTGACCTTAAAAGAAGTTCTGCGAAAACATCCTCCTGTCAAAGTGATCATCGATCGCCGCTTGCGTGAACGTTCTTATGGTTCTCTTGAAGGAAAAAGTCATCAACATTATATTTTAGATGAAGGCAAAGATAGCTACAAGACGCTCCTTCATTGGCATAAGATAGATCATCTTCATGGAAAAGAACGTGTTGCCTTTGTCAAGGCCCTTGGTGAAGCAGAACTACGCATTGTCCGGCGTAGTTATTTTGTAAGCCCTCCGAAGGGGGAATCAGTTAAGATGGTTGAAAAAAGAGTTAACTCCTTCATCAAAGACCTTCTCAGCATCATGAAGCGTGATAAAGTCAATGTGGCAATCTCAGCACATGGTAACTCCATCAGACCCTTCAGGAAATATTTTGAGCATTTGTCCATTCAGGAGATGATGCAGCTTGAGCAACCTTTTGATTCCTATTTTGAATACACCGTAAAGGTCTGAACCTTTTTTAGTCTGTTTTCGTTAGTTTAATAAACAGGGTTGGCTCTTTATTTTTATGTTTGGCTTTCTGAAAAAGAAACTTTCTGGCTGGTTAGGCAAAGAAAAAGGCGAAGAAGCTTCTTTGAACCAAGAAACTGTGCAAGAAGAGACGCCTGCAGTCCCTACCGTAAAAACTCCTTCTTCGAAGGAAACTGAACAAAATCCCTTACCTGAAGTGGAAAAAGTTCAGGTGTCCAAGATTATTCCTAAGAAGGCTTCTAAGCAGGCAAAATCGATAGAAAAAGAGGAGCCTCCTCATCTTCTTGAGCAGTCCGAAAAACCAGTTGTCTCTTCTCAAACTACCCCTGCAACTCCTCTCTTGGATTCTGAACCTGAAAAAAAGGAAGTTCTTAATGAACCTGCTTCTCAACATTCTCCTTCTATCGTTAAGAAGTCTTCTAAGAAAGATAAGGGCTTGAATAGGGACACCTCGATTCTTTATGGAAAGACCCTTCCTACCTTGCCCAAACAAATGGAAGACCCTTCTTCAGAAAAGAAGTCCTGGTTCTCTTTTGGCAAACGAAAAAAGAAAGAGCCTTCTCAGGAATCAATAGACCAGCCTGAAAAGGTCCAAGGGACGGAACTTGAAAAAGCAAGTAGTGAGGAACAGCATCTTGAGCATATCGAAGAGCACCTTGAAAAGATTGAAGTTCCATCACAGGAAGAATCTCCTCCTTTATCTGAGGAACCTGAAGAAAGCGAGGGTTTCTTCAGTAAGCTTATCCATAAGATAACTACTTCCACGCTCACCCAAGACCAGTTTGATGAGCTTTTCTTGGAACTTGAGCTAACCCTTCTTGAGAACAATGTTGCACTGGAGGCAGTAGATGCAATCAAACTAAACCTTTCCAAGAGTCTTGTCGGACAAGATATCAAAAAAACCGATGCAGAAAAAAAGGTGTTTGATGCCCTTGCTTCTTCTATACTTTCCTTGCTCATTGATCCTCCTGCTCTACTTGACCAAATTAAAGAGAAAAAAGGCATCTTCACCATCCTTTTTTTCGGTATCAACGGCACAGGAAAAACAACAAGCATAGCCAAACTTGCCTATTTGCTCAAAAAGAACGGTATAAGCTGCGTCTTGGCTGCTGCAGATACTTTCCGTGCAGCTTCCATCGAACAACTTAAAATCCATGGTGAGCGTATCGGGGTTGAGGTTATTAGCCAGCAATATGGGTCAGATCCTGCCGCCGTTGCTTTCGATGCACGAAAGTATGCAGAGAAGAACAATATCAAAGTGGTCCTTATTGACACTGCAGGGAGAATGTACACTCGTGATAATCTTCTCAAAGAGATGGACAAGATTGTGCGTATCGCCCAGCCTGACCTGAAAATATTTGTCGGTGAGTCTATCACCGGGAATGATGCAGTTGATCAAGCCAAAGCATTCCAGGATACCATTGGCATCGATGGTTTAATTCTTTCCAAAGCAGATATTGATGAAAAGGCGGGAACCATTCTCTCTGTAAGCTATGTGACTGGCAAACCTATCTATTTTCTTGGTGTCGGCCAGGAATATGCTGATCTTGAAGCATTCTCCAAGAAGAATGTGTTAAAGCATTTGGGCCTTGGTTAATTCCTATTCCTGAACTTCTGTGCGCATACTTGCCTTTTCTTCTTAAAAAGTCTTGAAAATCCCTTGATTAGCTACTGGCTCTCTTCGCATTGCGTTCAATCAAACACGAAACGTATCTTTTTACACTCGCTTTCTTTTCAAATAACCTCTTCCCTAATTTTCTACTTGCACTCTTTTCATTAAGGAAATTTAGCCAACCATAACCTTATTAACCTTTTGGGGGCTCTTTTTTTCATGCTTGATAAGCTCTCTGGTGTGCTCAAGAAGACGACAGATAAGATAGCGAATGCCATCTTTCTTGATAAAACCCTTGTGGATCAAATCATCAAAGACCTTCAACGTGCCCTTATTGAGGCTGATGTTAATGTTCGTCTTGTACTGGAGATCACCCAACGTATAAAAAAGGAGGCTCTAGATGAGCGTATCAAAGGAATTGAGAAGAAAGAGCATGTCATAAAGCTTCTTCATGATGAGCTTTTAAACCTCCTTGGTCAAAAACGCGAGATCATCCTAGGCGAGCATAACATCTTTCTCATGCTTGGCCTTTACGGTGCCGGAAAGACCACTACCATCTCCAAACTCGCCTCCTATTATGCGAAAAGGGGGAACAAGGTTTGTGCAGTGGGATTAGACGTTCATCGTCCTGCTGCCAGTGAGCAACTTAAGCAGCTTTGCGATAAACTCAACATTCCAGTGTTTATCAAACCCGAAGAAAAAGACCCTAAGAAAATCTGGAAACTCTATGAGAACGAAATTAAAAAACACACCTTGGTCTTGGTCGATACTGCCGGCAGAGATTCTTTAAGCGAGGACCTTGTTAAGGAGATCAAGGAGATAAGCGCGTTTACAAAACCAACCGAAACTTTCTTGGTCATGACTGCGGATATTGGCCAAACGGCAAAGAAACAAGCGCAAACCTTCAAGGAAGCCGTCCAGATAACCGGCGTCATTATCACCAAGATGGACTCCACTGCAAAGGCAGGAGGCGCCTTGACAGCCTGTGCCGAAGTTAAGGCCCCAGTAGTCTTCATTGGCACCGGTGAGAAACCTGCAGACCTTGAAAGTTTTGACCCTGATTCCTTTCTTTCACGTTTGCTGGGCATGGGTGACCTGAAAACTCTACTTGAAAAGATTCAATCCGTAGTCGACAAAGACAAAATAGAAGAAACCCAAAAGAAACTGCAGGAAGGAAAGTTTACCTTGCGCGATCTTCAGTCCCAGCTTGAATCCATGGAATCTCTAGGGTCTTTTGATAAGATCATGGGAATGATTCCCGGCCTTGGAAAAGCAAAGATCCCTGATGAAGCAATGCAAATGCAACAAGCCAAGGTAAAAAGCTGGAAACATGCCATCAATTCTATGTCTTATTCCATTGCTACCACGAACTGCAAAAGGCAAATTG
>CAIQQL010000132.1 GCA_903873955.1 uncultured archaeon
GAAAAAGATTTAAACCTCTTTCTCCTCTTTACTGTTGATGCGAAAACTTTTGTTCTTTACTTTTGTTCTTTTCTCTCTTTTCTCCAACTTGCTTGTAGTCTCGGCCCAAACTGCTTCTGTTCCTCAAGACTTTGGAAATGGGGCGATCAATTCCGAGATCTCTTTGCCCCAAGATCTCAAGGGTCTTTTGAATATCTGCTTCGGTTATCCTGAAGACCATATTCTTACCCTGAGGACAACAATCATGCTTTGTGCAATGTTTATTGTCTGTTTTATCTTGATGCAGCAAGTATTCATGGTAATCTCTATTATCGGGACTGACTGGAAGACCTGGGCTGGAGCTTTTCTTATCACCGCAATCGCTTCTGTCGCCGGCGCTTTTTCTCTTGCTTTGAGCCAGATATACGGATTTGCAGAAGGATTCGCTTTCCTTAAAGACAAAGGAATCCTCACCTTAGGATTGTTAGTCCTCGTCTTAATTCTAGTCGTACTACTTCTCCGGAAATTATTGGGGAAAATCTCTCATGCCGACAGGATTGCCCAGGCAAGAATGGCTGGAGAAAAGCTGGCTGCGCGTGCTTAGGTCTTTTTTGAGAAATATTTATATAGTAGTTTCAGAATGTTAATACTATGAAGTTTAGAACAAAAGGCGTGATTACGTTAGTTTTTTTTGTACTTTTATTCTCTAGTTTTGTTCTGGTTACTTCATTAACCGCTGCCCCTTCTTCTACTTCGACTACTTCTGCACCTGTGAAAGCTGTACAAAACTTGGTTGATCTTATCAAGAATGGGGCGACACCTGTTTTTGTAGCTCTTTTAGGAGACAGTTCTTCCACTACTGCTCCAGAGTTTGCTCTTCAAGTTCTTGCATTAATCTTAGTCACTTTAGTTGTTTATGGTATCATGGATAGCGTAGATGTGTTTGGCGGGAAGCCTTGGATCAACTTCCTGATTGGTCTTGTCATTGCAGTCATTGGTGTTCGGTTCATGCCTCCAGGATTCTTGGAAAGCGCAGCGATGCCTTCGAGTGCGTTTGTTCTCTTTATAGTTATCATCATTCCTTTTTTTGCAGCATTCTTTTTCATTGAAAAGATTCCTGCAGAGAAGTCTGGAATAAGGAGAGTGTTATGGGTGTTGTTTGCAGTTCTTGTTTTTATTCTTTGGATTTACAATTATACAAATAATGCACAAGCTTTGGGTATGGGTTTGATGATTTATCCTGCTGCAATCCTGGGATGCCTGCTAGCCTTCTCTTTTGATGGCACATTGCAGAGATATATGATTCATGCTGCTGGTCAAAGATATGTCACCGGCTCTGCTAATGAAGAGCTTTTGGAAATAAGAGGAAAAATCCAAAATCTCACCGATGCTTTGAAAGGCGTAACTGGGGGGTCTAAGGCAGCGTCTGATGAACGAATTAGGATAACCCGGGCAATTACCGCATTGCAGGAAAATGAACGTGCACTTGAAAGTATTTCTTCAGGAACAACTGGCGGGAGAAAATGGTGGGTTTATGCTTTAATCTGGTCACTTATCGCCCTTTGTATCGGGTATATTTTTTGGGATGCACTCTCTGGTATGATAGGCCTTAGTTAAGTGTGGCTCCTTCCTATTATACTGTTCTTATAGGCGTATATCTGGCTTGTTAAGAATCTGCTAGATGATTTGTTAATTATTTTTTTTATTTAGTCTAGACAATTCCATACCTGTTCAGAATATCCTTTCTGCTAATACCCCTTCCTAAATCGCGTTGCCCCAGTTTGCTTCCATCCTGCTAGCCCAGGATACTTCTTTGCCCTTTCCTCTTGAGTCTTTTGCACTCCCTGTTCAAAAGCTTCAAGCTCTTTGATCTTCTCATCTTGTTCAGCACTCTTCTTTCTTTCTTTTGAGGCTTTGAGGCTCTTTGCAATTGCTTTTGAAGCATACCAATAGACCAAGAGTGCTGCACCAGCAATAATAAAGAAGAGCAGTCTAATCCACCAATCAGCCTGTGATAGTATAATGTCTAGAACAAACGTGACTACTACTTTTAATATCCCTACCTGCGCTAAAATTATCGCAAAAAGGCCCGCAAGGAGCCAGGAAACCCCTTTCTTTAAACCTATACCTGAGCTGATGATATCTGTGCTAGTCCCAATAATCAGCAGCCAGAGAATCACTAGACAAAAAAATGTCAGGGAAAGAGTATATGGCTGAGCAAAAAGAATATTGAATATGAGCGGATTATTTGTGAATGCAGTATGAACTGGGCCTAAAAACTTATTTTTTATGATTATATTGCCCCATTCTTGGGTAAGATACTGGTTGGCAATAGCTTCAGGCGTTTGGGGAATGTCACTTAACCTTGTTCCTAACTTATCTTCTAGGACCTTTTGCGGGTCAGGAAGACTTTGGGCGCTTACCCAGAAAGGAAGTAGCAGCATACCGAGTATCAAAACTAATTGGACCTTTTTTATCACCACTTTTTTCATCTTTCCTTAGAGTCTTGCTCTCTTTATATAAATTATGTGACCTCGAATTGAAGAAATATTTAAATAGTATACGGCGATACTATCTGTATGAACGTAGGGAAATCGAGGTTTGTTTTGCCTTTATTGGCCGCTTTATTCATGTCCCTGGTTTTTGTATCTGCACAAACAAGTACTTCTAATGTTTTTGATCCTCTGGTAAAAATAATCAACAGTATATTCACGGGGTTATTTTCCATAATCAGTTCTTTATTTGGTCAAATTCTTGGAAGCACGATTTCTTCTAACTCCACTTATTTCTATGGGGCAATATTGCTGACCATAATTCTCTTTGCTTTGGTGTTCAATACCATGAAGGCTGCTAATCTTTTTATTTTGCAGCCTTGGATAACCTGGGTGATAAGCATTGCTGTAGCAGTCCTTGGAGTTCGTTTCCTCACCCCTGAACTTATTGCAACAATAATCTTGCCATACAGTGCTTTAGGGGTTGCTGTTACTGCTGGGCTTCCTTTTGTGCTCTTTTTTATCATGATTGAAGGTTTACCAACCGCAGGCGGTGGTGGTTCAGGTATTCCTGCAGGACTACGTAAATTTGCCTGGATTTTTTTTGGCATCATTTTTATTGCTATTTATAGCATTAGGGCAAACGATGGTACCTTTGGATCTGAAAGTATTGTCTCTTATATCTATCCTTTGACCGCACTCCTCTCGTTTATCATGATTCTTATCGATGGAACCTATCAAAGGTGGCTTGCCAATATGCAGATGCAGAGAGCAACTGCCGTTGGTAAAAATAATGCACTTACCACATTAATGAATGAACGTACCAACATACATACCCACTACTCGCAACAAGGAGGCGCTTATAGGGGATCTACAACTTTGGGAACAGGTCTTACAGGTGCTCCTGCCTATAAGCGAGATTTGGCAGATGTTGAACAGCGAATTAAAACCTTGATGAGCTCTTAAGCTAACCTTTATAAATTTCATAATCCCTTAAATGCTATGAAGAGGTTTATTTTTGTAAGTCTTTTTTTATCTATCATTTTTATCTCGATTTTTGTGTTCCCTACCGTCTCTGCAGCCCCGGATTTTCGTCAAATAAGCCAGGAAACTGTCAATTTTTATACTGACTTTTTTCAGCCAATCCTTCAGGCTCTTTTTGGAGGTTCAAACTATAGCGGCTTGCTCCTTTTTGAAAAACTTCTCTTTTTTATCATTCTCGTTTCCATCATCTACCTGGTTATAGGCAAAGTCCCTATTTTTGACGGACAGAAAGGAGTTAAATGGATCATCGCGATTGTTGTTCCGCTCATAGGCGTTCGATTTATCAATTATGACTGGATGTATTCCATAATCACCCAGTATATGGTGTTATCCGTCGTACTTACCTCCCTTTTACCTCTGGTTATCTATTTTTTCTTTATCTATGGCATGGGAGGAGACTATTCCTATCTTAGAAAAATTCTTTGGATTCTTTTTGGTTTAATCTACCTTGGTCTCTGGTCCACCATCGACAACTCTGGGCAGGCAGATATCTTTATCTGGACCGTTGTGGCAGCATTTTTCTTTGCCATCGCCGACAGCAAGATCTATTTTTATTATCTTCTGCAGCAACAGAAGAGTGCGGGGACTCTTAATAGGGCTGAAAGTGTCGCAAGAATAAGAGAAGAGATAGCGCACGTACAAAACCTAATGAGGGATGGCCACATGACCCCTAAAGATGGTGAGAAGATTATCAAAAACAAGCTTAAGGTTATAGAAGTCATCAATCGACAATAAGCCTTCTGTTGAAGAAATATTCTTTTAATCCTATTCACGACGGCTTGATCATGGTTGATCTACTATAAAGAGAACTATTTCTTATCAGACTTGACTTGGTCCAATGTTGCCTGGTCTTCATGATGGTCTAAAGGTATGCCTTCAGCCACAGGGACTTTAATGATATCCACAACTTTGTCTCCGTCTTTCAAACGCACAACATGCACGCCTTGCGTTGCCCTGCCCATGACCCTGATGTCTTTCACACTGGTCCTGATGACCATGCCTTTGTTCGTAGTTGCTATCACCGAGTCTTTATCATTGACAGACAAGGAAGCAATGACCTCTCCAGTCTTATCCGTGGTATTGAGATTGATGACTCCTTTTCCACCTCTGGAGATAAGCCTGTAATCTACAAGATCAGAGCGTTTTCCAAATCCTTTGTCAGTTACAGTTAGTATCGTGGTCTTGCCGTCAAGGGGAAGGCTCTCGAGCGACACGACCGTATCTTTGCGTTCGAGCTCAATCCCCTTGACACCATAACTAGCTCTCCCCATAGGTCGTACGTCGTCTGAGTTGAATCGAATAGCTTGTCCGTTTCGGGTTATTAATAATACCTCTTGATTATCTGCGACTCTACGAACATTAATCAAAGGATCAGAGTTGTCCTCGGGCAGGCTCATCACCCTTACCCCTGAGCTTCTTGGTTTAGCTAGGTCCTCCAAAGGCAGTTTCTTCACGATTCCGAGTGTCGTTGCAAACAAGAGATAATCCTTGGTGAAGTCCTTGACTGCCATGACATTTGCTATCTTTTCATCATCACGTAAATTGAGAATGTTCACAATCGCCTTGCCCTTTCCTTGGCGTTCGCTGGCAGGAACATCGTAAGCCTTGAGCCAATATGCCCTTCCCCGGGAGGTGAAGAACAGCAGATAATCATGCGTGGAACATCCAATCATACGAATAACAAAGTCCTCTTCTTTAAGTTCAGCTCCTGAAACCCCTGAACCGCCTCTTCTTTGTTCTCTGTAAGTCTTAACGTCTACCCTCTTGATATACCCTGAATCTGTGATCATTACTACAACATCTTTCAATTCAATCATATCCTGTTCTGTTATTTCATCCACTCTCTTGATGACCTTGGTCCTTCTGTCATCGCCGTACTTGTTCTTGGCATCAGAAATCTCTTTCTTGATGACCTTGAAGATCTCTTTCTCATCTGCAAGAATCTTCTTGAGGGCCTCTATTTCTTCCTTAAGCTTTTTTTCCTCTTCCTTGAACTTTCCAGAATCAAGAGTGTTCAGTTGTTGCAGCCTCATGTCTAGAACAGCCTTTGCCTGTCTTTCACTCAGGCTAAACTTCTTCATGAGCCCTTCTTGCGCAACGGCGGCATTATCAGATTTTTTGATCAAATCTACGACTTTGTCGATATTGGCAATTGCTATGATGATACCTAGGACAATCTCAAGCCTGTCCTGCGCTTTTTTAAGATCAAAATTTGCCCTGTTTCTCACAACAATCTGCCTGTATTTCACATATTCTTCAATGATGTTCTTAAGATTGAGGACCCTTGGCTTGTTTCCAACGAGCGCAAGAAGGTTTGCATCAAAGCTTGTCTCCAAGTTCGTCAATTTGTAGAGTTTGTTGATGGTGAACTTAGGATCGACATCCTTCTTTAATTCAACGACAATACGCACTTTTCCTTTTGCAGATTCATCTCGTAGGTCTGAAACATCCGGAAGCTTTTTTTCGGTTGCCAGAGTCGCGATTTGCTTGACAAAATCTGCCTTATTGACCATGTAAGGTATTTCTGTGATAATGACTGAAGGCCTGCCTTTGTTATCTTCTGTGGTTACTTTTCCTCTGACAATGATCTTTCCTCTTCCCGTTCGGTACATTTCCTTGATGCCCTCTCCAAAAATGACTCCTCCGGTTGGGAAGTCAGGACCCGTGACCACTTTCATAAGCTCATCGACCTCAATCTCTGGTTTGTTGATGTATTCAACAACAGCGTCGCATACCTCATTGAGGTTGTGTGGAGGAATATTCGTGGCCATTCCTACTGCGATTCCTGACGCTCCATTTATCAACAGGTTAGGTATCCTTGCAGGAAGGGTATCCGGCTCTTTGGTCGAATTATCAAAATTAGGCTTCATCTTGACCGTGTCTTTCTCAATGTCGGCCAAAAGTTCATTTGCAATATGGCTGAGCTTTGCTTCCGTGTATCTCATAGCTGCAGGCGAATCG
The DNA here is from genome assembly GCA_903873955.1 of uncultured archaeon. GTDB lineage: Archaea > Nanobdellota > Nanobdellia > Pacearchaeales > GW2011-AR1 > VGKP01. Next base: position 6,477 of record CAIQQL010000132.1, read on the forward strand.
CCATCCATGCTACCAAAGTTACCCTGGCCATGCACTAGCGGATATCTTAAAGAGAAATCCTGAGCTAAACGCACCATCGCATCATAGACTGCTACATCACCATGAGGATGGTAATGACCGATGACTTCTCCAACCACTGTTGCAGACTTTCTTGTAGGCTTGCTTGCATCAAGTCCAACCTGATGCATAGCATAGAGAATCCTACGATGTACCGGTTTGAGGCCATCTTCTACACTTGGCAGGGCCCTTTGCACAATAACGGACATAGCATAGTCGATATATGCTTTTTCCATCTCTTCGACAATCTCTCGGGCAGCAACTCCTTTCTCATCTCCAATCTGTTCCTTTGTCCGTCTTTGTTTTTCTTCTTCTTCCAGTTCTTCTTCAACTGAGTCTTCTTTTTCTACCATTTACTTTGCTTTTGCCCCCTTTTTTTGTTTTTTTAATAAGGGTATAGACGAAGTCTCTCTTTGTGTAATCTTCTCTTCTTGAAAATCACTTCCAGAATATCCGCAATCCCTGCACATGAACATTTCATTTTCTCCTTCAATATACTCTACAGATTCACTTCCACATTCCGGACAAGTTCTTTTTGATATCATATTTATGCGTCGATTTCTGCCTCGTGGGCATGTTCTGCAATGAATCTCTTTCTAGGTTCTACATCATCGCCCATAAGTTTTGAAAATACATCGTTTGCTTTAGCTGCATCTTCTATAATCACTTTGTTCATCAATCTTGTCTTGGGGTTCATAGTCGTTTCCCATAATTGTTCAGGATTCATTTCTCCGAGACCTTTGAATCGTTGCACATTGACATTCTGGCCCAGCTTTGCTATGACCTTTTTCAGTTCATCATCAGAATACACATAATGGTCGCTACGTTTCCTTACCTTATAGAGCGGTGAGACTGCAATGTAGATATTTCCGTTCTCAATAAGTTTGGGCATAAACCTGAAGAAGAACGTGAGAATCAGTGTCCTGATGTGTGCACCGTCAACATCTGCATCAGTCATGATGACTATCCTTCCATAACGTAATTTTTCTATATCAAACTGCTCTCCAATCCCTGTACCTATCGCGGTAATCAGATTTGCAATCTCCTCATTTGAGAAGACCTTTACCTGGTTTGCCTTTTCAACATTCAGAATCTTACCTTTCAGAGGCAGAATTGCCTGGAATTCTTTATTACGCGCTTGTTTTGCAGAACCTCCGGCAGAATCTCCCTCCACGATAAACACCTCGCTGTCCTCTGATTTTCTGCTTGAACAATCTGCGAGTTTTCCTGGCAGGCCACCAACACTGAACGCGCTCTTTCTTCTTACCAGTTCCTTTGCTTTTTTGGCCGCATTTCTTGCTTTTTGTGCTTCAAGCGCTTTTTCAACGATCCTTCTTGCTATTGGAGGGTTTTCTTCAAAGAACTGCGAGAGCATGGTCATGGTAATGCTATCAACAATCCCCTTGATTTCGCTATTCCCTAATTTTGTTTTAGTCTGACCCTCAAATTGGGGTTCTGGGACTTTGATAGAAATAATCGCGGTCAATCCTTCACGTACGTCATCTCCAGTGAGATTTTCATCTTTATTGAGCTTGCTTTTATTTGCGTAATCATTGATCGCTCGGGTCAATGCTGTCTTGAATCCTGCCACATGGGTCCCGCCTTCAATGGTATTGATGGTATTTACAAAGCTCAGCACATTCTCCTGGTATCCTGAATTGTACTGGACGGCACATTCCACAATGACCTTTGATTCTTCCTTGGTAAAAAAGACAGGCTTATGGATAGCTTCTTTTGATTCATTCACCCATTTTACGAATTCTACAATTCCGCCCTCATAATGATAAATCTCTTTTCTTCCTGTTTCTTCCTCTGCAAGGGAGATCTTTACTCCTTTGTTCAGGAACGCGATTTCCCTAAACCTGGTCTCAAGAATTGAAAAATCGAACTTTGTCGTAGAGAAAATGGTCTCATCAGGAAAGAAAGTAACCTCTGTGCCCGTATCTTTCTTTTCACATTCTCCTAGGACCTTCATGTCAGCGATGGGTTTTCCTATCTTATACTCCTGGCGATAGATCTTTCCTCCTTTCTTGACAGTCACCCTCATCAGGCTTGAAAGTGCAGCGACGACACTTATCCCTACGCCGTGCAGACCACCGGAGACAGCATAACTTCCTTTATCGAATTTACCGCCGGCGTGAAGTTTGGTGACGACAATCTCCAATGCTGGCCTTTTATACACTGGATGTGGCTCGACGGGGATTCCTCGACCATTGTCGGTTACTGTGACGCTGCCATCTTTGTTGATTTTGACCTCGATTTCATCACAATACCCCCCATAGCCTCATCAACTGCGTTGTCGACTATTTCATAGACTAAGTGATGCAATCCTGCCTTGCCCGTACTTCCAATATACATGGCTGGCCTTAATCGTACGCCTTCTAGTCCTTCTAACACTTTTATGTTACCTGAACTATAGGCACTTGACGCTTTTTCTTTGTCTTGAACCATCTAAAAATATCTCTTTTCTATGCTATAAAAAATAAAACTATGTTTAAAAACCTTTCTATACTTTCGTGCTATTCTCCGACGAAAAACGGTATTTTTATTTCTTTAGAAATCTTTCTACTTAGCTGCTGAAACCTTGCTCTTTTCTTTGGCTTCTTCAGCCTTTCTCTTTGCAGAATTTTCAAGTTTTACCTTCTCAATTCTGTAAGCATCGGTCCATTTGAGCTTCTTTTTGTCTCTGCCTAATTTAGTGGCATTGACCCTGCATTTGCTTGAACAGAAATAATTTATAGAGCCATCATTTTTAATCAGATGCACTCCTTTGTGCAGGCTATCTTCCCTTCCACAGAACACACATTTAACCATGTTTATCTAGACGACGGCCTTCGGTCGTGTCCTCCTTTTATTCTACGAGCTTCAATCTCAGTCTCACGGAGCGTTAGCAAGTCTCCAATACGGACGGACCCTTTCACATTGCGTCGCATAATCCTTTCCTTGTTTTTGCCTTCGAGAATCTTACACATGATCTGTGTTACTTCGCCTCTTGCCCCGGTCCTGCCCACGATTTCTTCTACGACAGCATTGACTGGAGCGTCGTTACTAAGCCTCTCCGTCTTCATAGAGGCTCCTTCTTGCGATTTATCTTTTACTTTCTGATCTTTTCCCATTGTTTAAGGAATAAATTTATTTTTTAGGTTTCAGTTGAGCAATCTCTTTATCTGCTTCGCCAGCCTTTACGACTGCGACAGCGGAAGTACTGACTGGGATACCTACTGCAACGCCCAGCTTCTGTTTGGAATCTACTTCCTCACAGGGTATGCCTTTCTCTTTGCATAGTGCTGGGAGGTGGGCTACAATCTCTTTTGGTTCTACGTCTTTTGCGTAAACCACAAGTTTGGCGACACCTAGCTCTATAGCTTTGGTTACTTCATTAGTTCCCTTGTCAACTTTTCCTGTCTTTCTTGCTTTTTCAACGATTGAATAGAAGTCCATTATGGCCTCCGTATTTAGTTACCTCATCGGTTCCTTATAGTGCGAATTGATGCTTTATAAACCTTTTCTATGCTTGGCAATCATCTCCAGGTCACCTTTACATCATCTGTTCTTTCCCTCGGTAAAATATCTACATCCTCTGCCTTTTTCTTGATACCTGCTTTAAACATAATCTCGCCCGTGTATGCGATCATAGCCCCATTATCTACCAATAAGCTCTTATCTGGACAAGAGAAGCTCGCTTTTCTATCCTCACACATCATTCTGCACATCTCCTGCAGTCGGGCATTGCAGGCAACTCCTCCTCCCAAGACCAGTTCTTTCTTTCCTGTATGTGCCATGGCTCGTTCTGCCGCCTCAATCAGCATTGCAAAGGCGGTCTCCTGCAAAGCAAAGCAAAGGTCTTCGATTGACTCGCCTTTGGCGTAGAGTTGCTGCAATCGCGTCTGGATCCCAGAAAAAGATACATCCATGCCCTTGATTGCATAGGGTAATTCAACATACTTCCCTTTCTTTGCATACTCCTCTATTCTTGGTCCTCCTGGAAATCCCATTCCCGTATGCCTTGCAAACTTATCCAGAAGGTTACCTATGCCGATGTCCAGTGTCTCGCCAAAAATACGATACTTTCCTGACGCAAACGCGATTATCTGCGTATTTGCTCCGGATGTATAAAGTAATACCTGGTCTTTTGCTCCAGCACTCCTTCCAATCTCAAGATGGGCGACACAGTGATTTACAGGGATGATGGGGATATCCAGCTCTTTTGCTATCCCTTTAGCAAATCTTAATCCTGCAAGCAAGCATGGTGCAAGCCCCGGGGCATTTGAAAGCGCGATTGCCTTAATATCTCCTTTATCCTGCTTTGCTTGTGCAAGAGCAGATTCAAAGACCCTATTTGCGACGTCGGTATGGTGTTTTGCGCACTCTATCGGGATAATTCCCCCGGTTTCTGTCCGGTACATATCCCGAACATTCACTAGAATCTTAGCATTTTTAACAATCCCTACCCCAAACGTATGGGCTGTGCATTCGACGCCGACAATCATACTCGGCCATAGCGGGACAAATTTATAAGGTTAACTAAAAAATAAATAACAAAAAAAATAAAATTGAAGAAAGTTTTCGACACGATCTTGCATTATAGAAGATTAAAAATTACTTCTTTTTCTTTCTTCCGCCCCGAGCCATCTTGGCTTCGCAGACGTTGCCTTTGCTATCCACATAATAAAGATAGCCTGGTTTTCTTTTGACGATATTTTTGGCAATTACTGTTCCCATCTTTGCACCTCCTTTTATTGATTATACTTTATGGTATTCAACGATATATTTAAACCTTTCCTTTATTCGACGTGAATTTGCACTTTCCTCGACGAAGAATTTGAGGTATTTTTTATTTTTCTTGTCTACACCCAATAAGATTTTTATAGTCCTTTTCCTCGTTTATATTATGTTTAGCGAGGTGATTTTATTGTCTGCAGGCAAGATTTCTGCCTTATTATTTGCGACTCCGTTGCTTTTAGGGATTGGCGGAAAGAAAAGCCCCGCTCCCTCTTCCGACGACACTATGTCTTTGGTTGGCGCTCCAGGGGAGAGCGGTCTTAGGCATATCGATATCGCTGCCAGATTACGCTCTATGAACGAATCCCCTGAGGTCATGATTGACCTGATTCATGCCGTCGCCATTGACTTTTTCCAGAAAAGATTCCATGTCAAGAAAAATGCTGAATACTCTGAGCTCATCACCTTCTTTACAGAGAAGAACCTGATTCCCATCGCAACCTTTTGCGATGAAATGCTAAAGGCCCGATATGGAGGCGTACCTTTGACCAAGGATAAAATCGCGGACATCATCTCAGATCTGGAACTGATCATCGACAAGACAGCCCCAAATGAAGAGAGTAAAAGCGGGATCCTTGGGCGTTTCAAGGTATTTGAACCAAAACATGCCAAGCAAAAGGAGGGAGTCTACCTTGGCAAGAAAACCCAAAGCTATATCCGCTCGAAACTTGCCGAGAAAAAACGGAGTGATAAACAGAAGATTGCCGAAGATGAAAAGAAACGTCTCGCCTTGCCGACCCCTTCCCCCGAACCCATCCCCGATGAGCCTCTTCCTGATGAATCAGCTCCAGTCAATGAGGCGGATCAAGACCAGTCTGTTTCCGCTATGCTTGCGGAGGAACCTTCTTCGGATGAAGTCCCTGAGAACACAGCTTTGTCGTTGATACAAAGTGATCTTGATGAAATTCCTGCTCCAGCTGATGCTCAATCAAGCGAGGGAGAACTTATTGAAAGCATTGATGATTTGGGTCGAATCAAGGACCAGATTTCTCAAAAGAAAAAAGCGGCTTCACAAGAAGAGGCTGAATCCCAAACCGAGGCCACTCCTCAAGAAGAGACCTCTTCGCAGGAACCTTCCTCTTAAGGAAGAATCCCATAACGAACATTTGATAGGAGATATCCTAGGATGATGAGGATGAATGAAAGAATTATCAGCCATTTATCCATAGAGATTTTTGCGGTGCCAGTCTTAATATCGATTATCTTCTTGAATGCAGAGGATAGGTCTTCTTCGGTACTTACTAATGTATACGTTCCCTGTGTTTTTTCTGCAAGAGACTGCAAGGCATCTGTCGCGAGGTGTGACACTCCGAATCTTGTTTCTCCTCCCTGAGCTGTCCCTAATGCGAGGGTATGCACCTTGGTAAGATGGGCATTTGCATATTCAATTGCACTATCTGAATCTCCTGTTGTTGTCTGGCCGTCAGTTAGCAAGATTATGGCCTTTTTTTGCTGATTCTCCAAAAGGTCTGTAGCCGCGATGGTTGCCTGATACAGGTCTGTGCCTCCGCTTTCACTAAGACTTATCTTCTGAACCGCCTGGTGCAAGAGGTCCTTGTCGCGTGTGGGACTTTGGAGGATTTTCGGGTTTTCTGCGAAAGAAATTATCCCCAATGTCGTCCCTGTGGGCATCTCGTTTATGAACTCATCAGCCTGTTTTTTAGCCGCCTCTAATCTTGAAGGTAGGATGTCGGTGGCTTCCATGCTTGTTGATGTGTCCACTACCATCGTGAATGAGAAAGGACTTGTCTGGGACTGCACTTCGAGATTGGTTCCTGCATATGCAAGTACCATTACAGCAAGAGTCAGTGAGGTAATGATAAGGAGCACGAGGTTCTTCGAGTAGAGGTCTATGCCTTTTATTCTAGATATTGCCTCGAAATTTGCAAAACGTAACGCATACTTGTGCCTTATACGCAATGTGAAAAAATGGATGAATATCAGAATTGGCACAAGCAACAACCACCATAACCTCAATGGAAAGTCGAAAGAGAAGTTCATCTTTTCAACCCTCCTTTCTTAATCCTTTCCTTTAAGAACCTTACCATCGTCTCCACAAAAGACTCATCAGTCATAATCTCAAGAAAATCGATGTTTGATTGTCGAAGCACCTCACGTATGTTCTCTGCCTTTTTTTGCATGAATGTCTCATAATCCCTTTTTGCGAGCGAGGGATCAACAAGAAGCTGGTCTCCATTTTGCGTGTCTTCGATAATAAACTGCCCTGAGATGTCGCTTAACTGTTTGTCCATCACATCTTTGACCACGAACGCAAGCGTCTCATATTTTATTGATATCATCGATAAAAATGTTTTAATTCCTTCATTTATATTTGAGAAGTCTGAGATGATGATGGCTGATCCCGCAGTATACCTTGGCAATGAAAGCACAAACTCACAGGCTTGCTGAACATCAGACCCTCCCTGATAATTGTTCGGGTCTTTGAGGGCTGCAGAAAGATACTCGAAGCATCTTCTTCCCCTCATAGGCGGTGAGAATATCCTTATCCCTCCATCAAAGAGAACAAATCCCACCCTGTTATCGGTACTGAGAATCAGATAGGCCAAGGACAGGGCAATTTCTGCGGCACGTTCACATTTCAATAACTTGGACCTGCCGAGCACCATATTATCACTCACATCAATGAGCAATAACACAGTATCCTTCTCTTCTTCTCTATACTGCTTTACCAGTAGTTTATCATATCTAGCACTTGCGACCCAATCAATATTCGAAGCATCTTCGTCGGAAGAATAATTTCTGAAACTTTCAAAATCGAAGCTCTTGCCTCTAAAAAATACTTTATACTCCTTACGTAATGCAGGGTATTCCTTGATAAGGGACATTACATTAGTAATCGCCCCTACCTCATCGATACGGACTTCTCTTTTTTGTTTCATATATTAAAATTATACGCTTTGGACGGTCTTAAGGATATCTGCAATAATCTTCTCCGAAGTGATTCCCTCAGCCTTTGCCCGGTAGGATAGAATGATGCGGTGGCGAAGAGTGTCCTCAATGACCTGCCTTACATCAGAGGGTATCACGAAATTCCTTCCTTGCAGAATTGCTTCGGCTTTAGCAGCGATATACAGCGCTATACTTGCTCTTGGTGAACAGCCTAGTTCAATATAATTGCCAGTTTCAAAATCCTTATTTCTCGTCTTCTTAACGATCTGAAGAATATACTCTTTGATCTTATTGTCCAGAAAAACTCTTTTTGTCGCCTCTTGCATCTCCAATATTTTCTCTGCCGTGATGACTGGTTGTAGGTCAAATTCCTCAAATTTTCTTAAGGTAGTATTGGTCTCCATGATCTTTTGCTCGTCTTCTGCTTCCGGATAGCCTATCACCAGCTTAAAGATAAACCTATCAATCTGGGCTTCAGGAAGGGAATACACTCCCTCATTCTCTATAGGGTTCTGGTTGGCCATGACAAAAAACGGTTCGGGCAGAGGGAATGTAGTTTTGCCAATAGTCACCTGCTTTTCCTGCATCGCCTCAATCATTGCCGATTGGGTCTTTGGAGGGCTTCTATTGATTTCATCAGCAATGACAAAGTTTGAGAAGATCGGACCTTTTGATATCTGAAATCCATTTTTTGGATCATAAGTCATGAATCCTATGATATCTGCAGGAAGCATATCTGCGGTGAACTGAATTCTTTTGAATGTACAACCGCTCACCTGGGCCACTGCTTTGATTACCAGTGTTTTGGCAGTCCCAGGAACACCCTCGATAAGCACATGTCCATTGCATAATATAGACCTAAGAAGTGACTCGACAATCTTTTCTTGTCCGAAAAACACCTTTCCAACCTCTTTTTTTATCTCTTCGAGCGTTTTGGACAGGTCTTTGACATAAAAATCACTTATCCTTTCGTCCTCAACTGTTTCTTCTTTTTCCATGTCCTCTTTTTCCTATGAACCTTCTTTGATTTTTAAAGCTTTTTAAATTTCCCGTCTATACCTGTAATAGGGATTCTTCTAAAACTTCTTCGTTTATAATGATAATATACGACTCCTGCTAGCAATGCCGCTGCTGAGGCCAGACTAAACGTACCCCAGAAGAAACTCTGTAACTGGTTTCCTATGCTGGGACTTGCAGGTCTTTGCACAAGTAGCTTTCTGCATAGATCTATCGCTGAACGTATGTCCGCGTCAGCAGTATCTCTCTTTCCAGTTTCAATATTCTTTCTAACTTCAGTAAGTGTCTCTTGAATCTCTCCACAGCTTGGATTCTCTTTTATGAGCTGCTCTGCAAAGAGCAATTTTTCTTCAATAGAACTCGTCATCCGAATACGAATGTAGATTTTTCCCCATTCATTTGCCTTAGGCTGGAGGCTAGTTGCATTGACAACAATCTCATACGATCCCTCCCCTTGACCATTGAGGCTAACCGTAAGATTCACTTTAACTTTTTCTCCTGGGGCCAGGTTTGAAATGAGCGTATTATCGAACTTGGAGGTTACGTTTTGCAGGAGGATGCCCTCTTTTGAAACTCTTGATTCGAGAGCTATCCCTTGGAAATTGACTCCTCCATCATTCACTATCTCTACTGGCAGAATCAATGGAGCAACCTGGCTTGTCTCTATCGGCTCTGGAAGATTGAGCCTCAGTCTAATGTTCTGTTCTTGGATTTGAGTTTGCCCGCCACCACCTCCGCCACTACTGCTACTTGTGCTGCTTCCGCTTGAACCTCCGCTTCCACTTCCTCCTGTACTGGTTTGCTGTGCGGCAGTGATATGGATAGTGAAGTTGTTAGAATTTACCGTCTGAATTAGCGAATTGTCTCCTTCATTGAGTTCATGGGCATTAATCACATAGTTTGCAGTTCCGTCTTGAGGAGAACTAAATGTTGCCGATGGATTTATTCCATTTATCCAGTCAGTAAGCACTGCAGTTATGACATTCCCGCTAGCGCTTAATTGCGTATATGAAAAAGAAACATTCTGTTTATGGCATCCGTCTATGATATCCAGATCATAAAAATACTGCGATAGGTTTAACGTTACTGATCCTGTTTGAGTGATATCTGGAATGCTGGTTAGTTTTTGTAAGGGTGAATTTGTATGATTCACTGTCAGGTTCCAAGTTTGCACAGTTTTAAACTTCGTATTTGCAACTTCAATCGTAAGATTTTCCAGGGGTGCACAGGTAGTCTCTTCTGTGAAATTTGGCGTATAGATGACGGTTGTTACCGATCCATTACCGTAGCCATTGGTCATATTTATCATCTTCCCATCTTTTTTTAAAGTAAACGTAAGATTGTCTTTTATTGAGTGGTTAGCTGTAAAATGTAAATATGCGGTCACATTTTCAGCCAAGTTGAAGCTTTCATTTGCCTTAGGTAATATTATTACAGGGATATCATAAACATTCAGAGTAAAGTTTTGCGTGCTGTTCAAACCAGACTTGCTTATTGCAGTGACTTGGAAAAGCCATGCTCCTATCATAGATCTATTCAAAGACTGATTTATAATCCCGTTGCTTGTATTGATTATCAAAAAACCCCCATTTTGAGACAGGTTATTTAGTCTGTAGCTGATATTTCCCATTGAATCATTTCCATCTTCAATATCCTGTGCGTTAATGTCAAGGTATAAGCTGTCATTATATGCTCCCGCCACGGTGCCAATTGGAGCTATTATAGGTGCATGGGGAATTGATTTCACGCTTATATTAAACTGAATGGTATTTGTTAGGTTAAAGATATCTGTAAAATTGATACTTACCGTATAATTGCTCACAAGGGTAGCATTAATCAAGAAATTATAACTGAACCAAGAGTTATTTGAAATGCCTTGGGGATATCCATTCTTGTCATTTCCTAAGAAGATGTCTCTGGGGTTACCGCTTATTTTACTTTGGTTAATAATTGAGACTGCAGTCGTTATATTCTCTATAAACGAGGGATTGAGATTATCCAGTACCTTGAGGTCATTGTCATATATGTCTATAGTTATCTGGAAGGGAGTACTTTCTGTCACGTTTACTGTTCTTCGGTCCAAGCTCTGAGTGAACCCTGTTCCTGTGAACAGGTTGTCTATCTGGGGCATTTCCGGGAGATTTAAGATGGTAATATTTATAGAGAATAGACTTGAACTTATACCATCCGAGGCATTAAGCAGCAGGATATGAAGGCTGACATCTTCATCTGCACCTGTAAAATTCATGAGGCCTGTGCTCTTGTTGAGAGAAAATGTGCTCATCCCTCCCCCATAGATAAAGACGTAATCAAAGGAGACGTTCTGATGGTCGTCATCTGATATAAAGTTTGAAAGATTCAAGATGATGTTCTGCGATTCATTATAAACCTGATTTTGGTTAAGGTTATACCAGATCACAGGATGGTTGCGCACATAAAATGAGTCATTTAAAGCTATAGAACCGAAACTGCTAGTGCAGTTTACCTGAAATGAGATATTCCCTATATGAGTTACGCTCCCGTTGGCTACCCAAAGATTTCGTGTTTGGTTATAGCCCATATTAATCCCTGAAAGGTACTGTCCGGTCTCATTGATCTTTACTACACAGCTTCCTGCTGCATCTGTAATTGGACTGCTACTCTTATTTGTATAGTTTGCATAAAAAAAGAAATTCCATTGATCGACACTTTTCAATGGACCTTGTGTGTAGTTGCCATCTGCAGCAGGGGTCCCTCCTGACCACATCTCGAGCCTTACATTTCCATTAAAACCATTTACGATCCATCCAGTTGTATTCTTTATCCCTGTGTTGTTCACTATTGCGACCATCACACCTAAGACGAGGACTACCAATAGACCGGTTACAAAACTCTTACTCTTTAGTTTGTTCGAGACCATGAAGACTGCCTTGCTTTTCTTTTATTTTTCATGATCTGCCATGCTTTTCGGATAATTATTGTGACAACAATCAATATCAGGATCAACAGAATAATCAAACTATAATCTATTTTCTTTGCTATGTAGGTTCGTTCAGCAAGGCACCTGCTAGGGCAAGGACCACCACAATCTATACCTTCTTCACAACTTCCGTCATGACAGTTCTTTTTTTCATCCGAACATGAAGGACAAGGAGCACAAGGACCACCACAATCTATACCCAATTCACAGGCTCCGTCATGACAGTTTTTTGTCGCATCTGAACACGTTGGGTTCTTGCTATAGTCACATCCTTGAAAATCTTCTGGCTTTGTTACTTCTGTTTTACAACTGTTTATGTCCGTACATACTCTTTGCTGATAACCGCAAATTTCTTTTGTTAATTTGTTTAAAGAACAAAAGCTTTGGGTAATATTTTGTTGATATGATGTCAGAGTTTGATTGTTGGTCAACAAGTCGCATGTCCCCCAGTCAAGACAGACCCATTTCTCTGTGCAGTCGCCACCGCCTCCTCCTCCGCCTCCTCCGCCACCACCGCCGCCTCCTCCTCCTCCGCCTCCTCCGCCTCCTCCGCCACCGCCGCCTCCTCCTCCGCCAGGGCATGTGCTTCCTTTATTGATGTTCATGATCCAGGACTTGCTGACATTGAGTAATCCGTCTGTTATCTCTGCTCGGAGCGTATAGGTCCCAATATCGGTACAGCTGAAGTTGTAGCTGAGTGAGTCTGAAAGCTGGTTGCTCGTTACTTTATTTATCGAGCTATTGAGAGAAAATGTCCAGTATATATCTGGTATCGTACCATCTGGGTCAGTATAAGAGGCATTAAAGACTAATAGCGTCCCTGTCTGACTGGTAAGGAAGGTCGTGTCTTCTGGAAGTGCAGAAGCGGAACTATTTGGTGTTGTCGAAGTGAATCTTGGCGCCCGGTTGTTATCCGTTACCGTGAAACTGAACGGTTGACAAGAAGTTTTATTAGCACCTGTCTCTCCACAAATACTTGCATTAGGATGTAATCTTGTCGGAGATAATCCTTTGTCTGTGGCGCAGAAGCTTACATTATGTGTTCCATAATAACTTATATTTGCCGTCCAGTTTATTCCTCCGCTCGCATTTACCGCAAACAATGCACCTTCATTAAAGAAGCTGATATTGTATGTAAAGTTTATTTTATTAGAACCATCCTCTGTGTCGCTTACTCCCGGGTCGACATGCAATACGCTGTCCTCTCCTCTTGCGAATACGCCTGGGATGTTGGTATTATTCACCAGAATGGTGCGCACACCAATTCTACCTATTGATGGCGCGTCATTAACCTCTATCACTGTTATATTAACATAATAGGTCGCGCTGGCAAATCCATCATTTACCACAATGGTTCTTGTGTGATTATTCCTTCCTACATCGTCTTTGGTTAGAATTGGAGAGGTCAAGTTTATCTGTGATATATTCGATGTTGGATAGACTGTAAAACTTCCGCCTTTGTCAGTAGTCACTGATCCGTATCTTAAGATAAACCTCGTCCCTATGCTTGAGGGATATATATTAAGTATCTGAGGGTCTTCATCTGGATCCACTACCTGAAAAGGAAAGTCGAGGTTACCATTTTCGCAGGCTAAAAGTAGCTGTTGCAGGTTATCTATCCTTGGGGCAGTATTGGGTTTATAGATAGAAAAGACAACACTTTTATTCCCTACACTTCCTGAAGTCCTGTTTACAAATACTGTAAGTCGATTTTGCCATCGAGATGCACCGAATGTGGTGTTGATCCCCGAAGTAAATGGCTGATTTATGTAGGTGAATGTGCCGGGATGTTTTAAGTCCTCCAGGCTAAACCTCCAAGTAGAGGGGTCGATGTGCACTGAAGGAGAATCTGCACTTAAATTTATTGAAAAATTGATGTTTGAAGTATCAAAAAGATAAGTAATATTTCTTGGTTCTGTCAGATTAATAGCTATGTCGCGCTCAATTGCTACAGAATTTTTAGCACTTGCCGATGCTTGGCTGCTTACATATTGGGAGGTAATTAAGATGGAACAGATTAGGCCTACCCAAAGAAAACCTAATATAATTACCTTTGGTAACCTCTTTCTCTTTTTCATCCAAACCCAAGCCCAACGAGATATAAAAACGTTACTCTCTCCTTAATTTTCCTAAAACTTATTTGATACGGCTTAACAAATTTTATATAGCTTATTATCGCTTATACTCTATGAAATCTTGGCAGGTCATCTTAATCGTATCTGTTTGCATATTGACTTTTTTCCTGGTCTATGCACCCCACCTTCAGAATGCCTTTCCTATTCATATTGATGAATGGCACCACATCCAAGAGACCTTAAAATTACGCGAGGGTAACTATGACTGGGGTTCTATCGGGTATCGTATAGGCTTTCATGTCTTCCTACTGACACTCTCTCTTTTTTTCAATCTCGTGACTATCTATCCTTTTCTTCCAGCTTTATGGGCCGTCCTCTCAGGTCTTGTCCTTTTTTATGTAGTTTACAAGAAAACTTCTCTCTTTCCTTTAGCCCTGGCAGCAATGTTCTTTTTTGCGACTATCAAATCAAACGTGAACCTAACAGGTATCTGGTTTTTTACATCCCTTTCCTTTTCAATTCCATTTATCTTTCTTTATTTCTATTTTTTTACTGAAGGTTTAGAGCAGCAAAATAAACGCTATCTTCTTCTCAGCTTTTTATTGATGTTCTTGCTTATTTTCATCCATTCTATCTCACTGCTCTTCGCAGTACCTGCCCTTTTAGTGCATCTCATCTTCTATCGCGTTTATCTTAAGAAAGAGTATGCCTTTTTCTCTTTATTCCTTCTTATCCCTCTCGTTGGGTTACTTTTCTATAAGTTTATGACCGGGGTCCCTTTCTCTTCGTTACTTGCAACTGTTTCTGCAGCCTTGCAGTTTCATTATGGATGGGGCGTGTTAGAACTTAAAAACTCTTTCTTAGAAGTATACAGCTGGATAGGCTATCTCTTTGCAATCTTAGGTTTTATCATTCTTACCTATCTTTCAAAAACGCGTAAACTTTACTTAGCCTATCTTGCGTGGCCTGTCTTTATGTTACTTGATATTTACATCTATCGTTGGACGGGGACTTCGTATCTTTCGCCTTACCAGCGCAATATGTACTATTTTGCCTTAGCTATGCCTCTTCTTAGCGCCTATGGGCTCTATTATACCTTCAACGCAATCAATAAGAAGCTTGTTCTTCTTTCTTGGAGATCTTTCAGATATCTTATCCTTTCCTTCCTTCTTTTTATGGTGATGTTTTTCTCTTTAGTGGCATATTATTATGTCCCTGAAAATATTACCCTTTATAATCTCGTTAACCCGGAAGACCTTCCTGCACTCTCTTATCTTTCGACTTTGTCTTCCGGCAAGGTTATGGCCCCTCTTGACGTCTCTTCTACTTTATACCCTCTTACCAGACATGATCCTGTAGCTGCCATTTATTTTTATGGAAACCGTAATGATGTTGAAACTTTTTTCTCAGGGGACTGCTCAACAAAGGAGTCTTTACTGAGAACATATAAGGTGGCCTATGTCTTTTCCAGAGATCCCATCTATTGCGGTTGGGATGTTCTGTACAATACGCAAGATTATATATATAAAACTCCGATTCGCTTGCTTAGGTGATTAAGATGGCAAAAAAAATACCTCTAGTCAGTGTTGTTTTACCTTGCAGAAACGAAGAACGTGCACTTGCGTCCTGTCTTTCTACCATTCAAGCAGTATTTAAGCGGGAGCACATCTTCGGAGAGATCATAGTCTCTGACTCTTCAATCGACTCTTCTCCGCAAATTGCGAAAAAGTTTGGTGCTGTTCTGGTCAAACATGACCTAGAAGGGTATGGTCGGGCATATTTGGAAGGATTTCGAAAAGCCAAGGGAAAGTACATTTTTATGGCTGACGCCGATGGCACTTATGATTTTAATGAACTTCCCCGTTTTCTTAAAAAGTTTGAAGAAGGGTATGACCTTATCTTAGGTGA
>CAIQQL010000133.1 GCA_903873955.1 uncultured archaeon
GGGAAAAGTAGGTTATTATCGATAGATTATTTGCAGATGCATTTTTAATTTCTTGCGTGATATTTTGAGGCAGATATTTATAAGCGATTTCTGGGGCAGAGGAATCAACCAGATTATAGTTTACAGGTTTCAACATGATGGTATAGGTTTCAGAGAAGAATAAATTGGAAGGAATCAAGAGAAGTGCAATGATTGCAATAAGCATGACTTTCCCAAACTTTTCATAAGCAAAAGCAAGAAATAACGATGAAAAGAGGATTAATGGAAAAATGAAGAAGTAAGCATACCTCAAGGCAAAGATTGGGAGGGAGAGCACACCGATAAGAAGAAGAATCGATGGTACAAGTAGAATAAAAGTCAAATAGAATTTTTTTGTAAATGCCCATATCGCACCTATAACAAAAAGGATGATAATGTAAGTAAAGAAAGAGGTTACATCAGCATAAGCCCAAAATTGGGTAAATAAGTGAGTTGAGTGATAATAAAAAAGAATTGCAGTGCGATATAGGTATAGTGGTATCAAAGCAAGCAAAGAAAGAACCCACCATTTCTTTCCTGCAGTGAATAATAAATAAATAAAAAAGAAAGGAACCAGCACAATCCCTGCAAGATGGGTATCAATTGCCAAGAATAGACTGATGAATGCAGGAAGAATATAAAATTTTGACTCTTTTGATTTATAGATAAGATAAATAGTAAGGAAAAAAAGAAGAAGAAAAAGCTGATACATACGGCCCTGCCTGGAGAAGAAGACGTCCAGATAGAAAACTGCAGTAAACAGCGCAGAGATTACCCCCCCAGTCTTTGAATATTCCTTTCCAATAATATATGCGAGAAGGATTGTAAGGATCCCGATTATCACTGAAAATATACGGGCACTCCAGTCATTGAGACCGAATAGAGCAAAGGAAATCGCTTCAGAATAATGATAAAAGTAGGGGGAGCCATAATTCCAACCGGAATCAAGCACAGGCTTTCCAGTCTCAAGGATCTTCTGTGATACCAAAGCAGAGATACTCTCATCTACCCACAAAGGAGGGGTTCCTAGAGCATACAAACGCAGGTATGCCCCGAAGAGAAGAATGATAATCAAGAGAGGGATCTCGTATCTCACCAAAAACCTTTGTTTGGGAGACGGTTCAGGAACTGGATCAGACTTTGGAGGAGGGGGCTCAGCGTTTACAACACGAGCGTTCTTTGGTCGTTTACCCATCATTTATCTTAGGCTCTTTGCTTTAAATAATTGTGGAACTTTGATATAGAGATTCTAGTTCCTATCTGAGAACCCGCAGGTAAGTTCGCCTTTTCTAGACGATAGAATTCAACTTCATATCATTTAAATACGAAAAGAAAACAAACTATTTTATGTCTATCGTTGATGCATCAGATCATAATCGAAGAAGGTTAGAAAGTTATTATGAAATTAACGCGTTTACCGTGAGGATAGATCATTCTGAACGCCTGAATACCCTAATTGCAGAGGCACGGGCATTACGCCCATTATCCCATCATGAGAAAATAGAACAACTAAAAAAGATAACCGGTAATTCGCTAAGAAATGCATATGAGCTCATGGTCTTAGGATCCGTTCCGGATGAACAAGCATTAGGCATAGACCTGGTAAGAAGAACGCATCCTTTAAGTTATGCCTTGGAAAAAGGGGCGGGATCATGCAGATATCAGGGTGCGCTCTTTTTCGTCCTAGGATATGAGGCAGAGCTAGGAGATGAGCATCATTTACAGGTAGCATTTGTCAATGGAGAGCAATGCCCGAATAGCGTGTTCAATGAAGTGGTACATCTAGGGCAGCGAAAGTCTATCAGTCTTTGTGCTGAAACACTACAAAGACAAGAGCTGGATTTCACGAGACATAACCCTTTTGCGCTCAGACACCCCTACACAAAAATTCCGGGCATGACCTTTTACTCTTATCAAAAAACAGGGCCAGATTATGAAATATTTGAAGAGCCAGAACGCATCTCAACCCGTCCCGCCTTCATAGGGTCGCGTCATAAAATCCATACACTAAATAAATAGTTCGGATGCTTTTCACCTTGAGGAAAGAGAGACTAAGAGAAGAGTTCTTCGGATGTATACCAATAGGAGACGTACCCCTAAATATTTTTCGTTGCTAAACAATATATATAAAGAGTATATTCGTTAATAACTTAGATAAAAAAGGGTCATGAAATTTGAGGGAAAGGTTTCTAAACGTGACACTAGAAGAAATTCTGCTAATATCCTGGTAGTTACTCTTCGTTTTACCCTCATTTTTATTTTTTTCTCTTCGATAGTAAGTGCCACCTGTATCATCGATGGAAAGATTAATTCACCATTCCCTCCTTTCAACCCGGATTATGCCCTTACTGCCCTCTGCGCAAACACTGAGGAGATCAACTATGATAACCTCCATATTTCCCCAGGGACTATTCCCTATCTCGTGAGTTTTGGAAGCCAGAATGACAACTGCGAGGATTATTGCGGAACAGTGATTCTACAGGCGCAGAATATCTCTCTTGGGGTCGGAGCAACCCTCCCCTTAAACAATTCGAATGTTCCTGATTGGAACCTTGTTTCTGATGGATTCCCCAACTCAGTGCATTTTAATCTTACCATGGATGCCGAGCCCGACACCACCCCCCCTCAGTTCACTTCAAGCTTTGCACCACAGAATATCCTTGACAATCAAAGTTTTGGCTTCCAGGTGACGGCCCTGATCCTTCAGGGCTTGGAGGATTTAATATCAATGATTCCCGATTCAGCATCAACAGCACGGGCTTTCTGAAAAATATTACGGCTTTAGAAAGCATAACCTACCTCCTGCAGGTCATCGTCAATGATACTTTAGGCAACTGGAACAGCAGCATCTTTACATTAACTGTCAATTCCTCGCTTCTTGACACGTTTAAACCATCAATATGGATGTATAGCCCCCTTTCCGGAGGAGATTATAAAAGCTCTTTCGTACTGGTGAATTTTAGTGCGAGTGATGAGACCAATGTTTCTTCTTTGTGGTTCTTCAACGGCACCCAGAATATAAGTTACACAGCACCCATAGCGCTCAATCTTTCTAATGGAAATTACACGTTCATTTTCTATGCCAATGACACCAGCGGCAATGTCAATTTCACGGCTGTGAACTTTTCTGTCGCAGTTGCCGCACCGGGCCCTGCTGCAGTAAACCTTGGAACAGCCGGCAATTTTACCATTCTTGCATCTTCAGGGATCAGCAATACCGGCCCTACAACCGTCTCTGGAGACATCGGATCCTATCCGACGGCAACCATTGGCGGGTTCCCCCCCGGGACGTTGAACGGGATAAACCATGCGGATGACGCAGTCACCCAAGAGGCCAAGGCCAATCTGTCTACTGCATATGCTGATGCTGCAGGACGAGCAGCAGTCACCACAGACACAGAA
>CAIQQL010000134.1 GCA_903873955.1 uncultured archaeon
AGGTACTCATCTCAATTGAAAGACTCCAGTTTCCCTACCAAACGTCACCTGTTGAAAAGAAGAAACTTCGCCAAAAAATTCTCTTCCGTTTAGGTGAATCTTCCTTCCTACTAGGAGACTATCCCCAATCCTTACAATTTCTGTCTGATTGGGATGATCATTTATTTGCAGGAGGAGGTAATGAACCGCTATGCACTCGTCGCCTTTTTTTGAAGGCTCTTGCCCATTTAAAAATGCACGATATGACTGCTGCAAAAACACTCTTTCAAGAGTATAAGAAATCATCTCTTGAAAAGTTTCCTAGACTTAATAATGAAGCGGAAAAGGCAACTCTGTCCGGATTTAATCCGATCGCCTCCTGCATGACGATGCCAACTCCGCAGCTGCTCTGGCAAGCTCAAGAAGCCATGCGCCTACAAGCTCCTTATCTCCTCAAAGAAATCATCGAAGAGGCCAGATGCAGAAAAGGCATCAGCAATGGTCTCATTTATATCCTAGAAGGCCATCTTGCCATACTTCAAGGAAACCTTGTCGTTGCAACCGACAAGCTTATGCAAGGAGTTTCCCCTGTTACCGGTCTCAATAGCGAATGGAGACAGTCTGCACTGTCTTGCCTTGCCCAAATCTGCTGGCAACGCACAATCCTACTCGTTATTTCAGAACAACAACCTCAAGCCCAGGCCCTGGCAGAAAAGTTCCTTTTGCTCACTGCACATGAAGAAAACTCTGTTTTAAATACCCGTCGGGCCTTATTTCAAACCCTACTCAGTAAAATCCGCCACGATGAAACCCTATCCTGTGCCAAACAAACTCTGTCTATGCTTGACAGCACAACGAGCACGCCTTGTTACCTTTTCATAAAAAGCTGCGTCGATCAAACCCCCATTCCAAAAGACGTATTACCCACACTCTGCCTTGCCGATCAACTCTTTGCACGATGGCTTGAAGGCTCGACATTAACGGTGTCAGTTGAATGCGATGAACTCAACACAGATGCTATTGCTTCCTATATTCGAGCGCTCTCACTGTTCAATCAGGCCATGACCGATGAGCTTCCATACGAGGAAGTTTCTTCATTCCTTCATGAAACACTTTTAAACGACTCTCTTGCAGAGGTCCGTCCGCAAATTTTAAGCTGGCTTGTCGACCTTGCTCTCCACTATGATCAATTGAGCATGGCACATGAGGCCTTAACTGACCTGATGGATACGTATCCTGCATACCCTCCACTGCCACAAACACTTCTTTCGTGCATCATTGCATTTGAATCAAACCCTGACTTCGACAACGAACGGTTTATGCTGTGCCAATATCTGCTTAATCGTCCTGTCGATACCTACTCTCTTTTCCTCGCCGTCCATCTTTTTCAATGCAAACGGTGGATCGCCGCCGAAGAAGGAACCCCTCTTGCCTCTGTAGAAAAAGCACTCCTTATCCAAGAAGAGGGTAGAACGGCGAATCTCGATGCGGGGAAGTCAAAAGAACCCGGGCTCATCAAAAACCGTATTGAAGCGGCACAAAATGCCTACATAGGCCTCCGAAAACATATTATGGATGCCTGTTCCTCTATTCCAGATCCAGAATGTCAATCATTTTTATGGAGTATTATCTTCTCTTCTCATCAAGAGCTTTTAGAGTTGCTAGAAAGAACCATTACGACCGAATACGCCTTTAACGAGCTTCCTTTTCTCCTTGAACAAACGGCAACAACACTACAAGAAGATATTGCTTCTTTTTCACAGCGCATACCTAACTGGAATACGTTTCTGCACGCTTCATTCCTCTCTTCCTGCTCTCGTCTTGCGCTCGTCGCCAAAGTATACAGCCTCACCTTTTCACGAGAACTCGACCAGGCTCTTAAAAAATGCAATGAACTTACCGATGACGCCTCTCCATCTTTCATTAGAGCTTCTTTATTTCTTTCAAAAACACTTCGGGAATCTCACCAGGCTAACCGATCGTACGCACTTATCACTGCGTTTCAACAAGAAGAGATTTGTGAAAAAGATCCTGAGCTTGCTCTTGAAATTGCCATGGAAAAAAGCCTATGCTTAAGAGATCTTGAGCAACCGGCTCGAGCCATGGCTCTATTAGCTTGGGTCATTAACGGCCCATATGCATCGTCGCTTCGCGTAAAGGCGATGATCATACGTGCTGAAATATACCTATCTCTTCATCGAACAGATCTTGCCCTCCGCCAGCTTGAGTCTGTCGTAGCAAAAGGCGGTGAATGGGCACCGGTTGCAGAACGTAAACTACAGGAACTGTATGGAACCAACTAATACGTGGAATATTTTCTCTGCTTTGGGCGATTGGATTGCTCAATGTAATATTGTTCTTGTCATTCTCGTTTTTTGTTCAATCATTGGC
>CAIQQL010000135.1 GCA_903873955.1 uncultured archaeon
GACCTCAATACCCTAAATGACGACTACAAAAAGACTTTAAACAGCGCTTTTTTGGAAAAAAGAGATGAAACTGTAAAGAACTATCTTCTCCTAGAGAAAGAGTTCTATTCTTTCTATGCAAACTATCAGTTCTATCGTCCCTTTGTAATCCGGAATGACAAAACACTTGGCACCAATCTCCTTACGTTCAAGTCCCTCTTGAACACTACCCGCGAGAATCTCAATAACGAGAACATGAGTGTGGTCTATGCCACTCTTGAAGAGATGATCCTTCTCCCTGAGGGAATCTATAGTCAGAATTCCATTGATTCGACGAAGAAGGATCTTTTTGCGGTCTATGACTCCTTGCTTCCTGTCTTGAATGCGGCCGATGTCCGTGACGCTACAAAAGTCACCGACACCTACTATAAAGCCAATGAAGTCATGAACACCTATTCTACTACCTCCCTTGGAACAGAATTACACCTGGTCCAACAACGTCTTGATGACCTGGACTCTACTGCACGCAAGAACGACCTTGAGAACTTGCCTGCAAAAGCCAAAGAAGTGCGCAGGGAGTTCTTACGAGCCTATCTGAGAGTAGGCTAGTTAAAGAATAAGACAGTGATCGTAAAATGAATATATTTTCGGAAGAATTCTAGAAGACCCCTCTCCATCCAGGGTTAACGCAAGACCTTCAACATGATGGGATTTAAGATTATGGAACAAAAACTCAGTAAAATTCACGACAGCCATCAAAGGGTTGTACACCAGAGTACTTGAAAAAGATTCAAAGAAAATAAAATCGACTCTACCCGTCTTGAACAACTCGGAAATCGTCAGGGATATTTCCGTCAAAGAACCTTCTTTCTCCATAGGATAGACATTCTTCAAATGACTGATGCCCTTGCTAGGTTTCACTAAAAAGAAGAAGTCTTTTTTCTGGATACCTGCCGCATCAAAAAGATCCTCCACCTCCTGGTAGGTCTGGTCCAGGCTCACATAACATCCTTGATAATGCATCGCGCCCGTCATGTATTCCAAGATCAAATTGCTTGTACGCCGATAATCCACATGCTTTGCTACGATTATAGAAAAATCTCCTTTTTTCATCAGTGGAAGTTCGGTGAGAAGGCCCATGGTTATCTTTTCTTTCCCTTAAAAGAGTCTAAAGAAACTATTTCCTTTAATGACTTGCGGGTCCGTTTTTTCTGGAATACCCCTGATTTTTCAAAACCGAGACCGATGATTAACGGGACTTTGTCCTCCGCGTTAATTTTTAGGAGAACGGCACTTTCCTGAGGATTAGGAGTAAGCAAGCACGAACTGATGCCCAGACTTTCAGCTTCAAGCACCATACTATTTGCAGTCATGCCGATTGAGGCATACTTATTTGATATACCAATCTCAGGCACTCTGAGGCAGTCATAGTCGTCATTGCTCTGGTTGTTACGCAGCACTATCGCGATAAGCAGAGAAGGTTCCGTGTGGAAACTCCCATAGTAGGTCGTCTCCATAAGTTTGGCAATGCTTCCTTTGTCTTTTATTATCACAAAATGCCAGGGTTGCATGTTTGAGCAACTTGGTGCCCATCTTGCAGCCTCGAGTATCTTTTGAAGTTGAGCCTCCGAAACCTTTTTTTCCGAAAACTCATAGGTGGTCTTTCGTTGCTTTATAAGATTGAGAATGTCTACCATCTTTTTCCAGTGTTCAATAGAAAAAAGACTTTAAATATCTTCAGATGGACACCTATATCATAGGGTTTAAATATGGACTAAGAGTTTTTTATCCATGGCGATTAAAAAAGAGGAGAGCCATCCTATTATCCAGGTAAAGAACCTGCATAAGAGTTTTGGGGCAATCGAGGCGGTAAAAGATATCACTTTCTCTGTTGAGGCCGGCGAGATGTTTGCATTCCTTGGACCGAATGGCGCAGGAAAGACCACGACGATTAAAATGCTTACGACTCTGCTCCATCCCACCTCAGGTGAAGTGCATATCAACGGATTTGATCCAGTCCATGAGCAAGACAAGGCAAGAAAATCTTTTGGCATCGTCTTCCAAGACCCCAGTCTTGATGATGAACTCACAGCATTTGAAAACATGGAATTTCACGCAATATTGTACAAAGTCCCAAAAGAGGTACGAACTAAACGCATAGTCACTTTGCTCAAATTTGTTGAACTCTGGGATAGGAAGGATTCTCTTGTGAAGACATTTTCCGGGGGAATGAAACGCCGTTTGGAGATTGCCCGCGGTCTCATCCATCAGCCGCGCATACTTTTTCTTGATGAACCAACGCTTGGGCTAGATCCCCAAACCCGCAATTCCATGTGGGAATATCTCCTTGCACTTAACAAGAAAGAGGGCATGACCGTCTTTTTCACGACCCATTACATGGAAGAAGCCGAAAAGGTCGCAGATAGGATTGCAATAATAGACCATGGCCAAATCATTAAACAAGGTACGGCAGACCAATTAAAGAAAGCAACAAAGACCCGCACCTTGGAAGAATCCTTCCTCAAACTGACGGGACGTAACATCCGAGAAGAAAATGCAACAAGTACCAGTTTCATGCGACAGCATCGGCAGATGTGGAGACATTAATGGGACCAATCGGCATCATGTGGCTTAGGCAATTGAAAAGATACTGGCGTTCAAAGGCAAGAATGATCGGTTCTTTAGGTCAGCCCATCCTCTTCCTTGTGGCCTTAGGTTTTGGTTTTGGCCCCATTTACCAAAAAGCAGGTGGAGGCAGTTATATACAGTTCTTAGCACCTGGTATCATAGCCATGAGCATCCTGTTTACCGCGATGTTTAGCGGACTTGAGATCATCTGGGACCGTCAATTTGGTTTTCTCAAAGAAACATTGGTCTCCCCAGTATCGCGCATCAACATCATGATTGGAAGGACACTTGGAGGGGCAACAGTCGCGTTTCTCCAGGGTATTGTCGTACTGCTCCTATGCTTCATCATCGGTTTTAGAATCTCGGATTTTGGATTATTGCCTCTTGGGCTTCTGTTCATGTTCTTAATTGCCTTGCTCTTCACCGCATTAGGTACCGCGATTGCCTCTAAGTTAGAGGATATGCAGGCGTTTCCACTTTTCATGAATTTCATTATCATGCCAATCTTTTTCCTTTCAGGAGCATTATTCCCTCTTAATGGTCTGCCTAGTGCGATTACCATCATCTCCTCATTTAATCCTCTGTCTTATGGGGTTGATGGTCTGCGCACCGCGCTTGGCGGCTCACCTCACTTTGGCCTAGGCATAGACCTATTGGTAGTTGCATTTGTGACCCTGGTGATTGGCGCAATCGGAAGCTATCTTTTTTCAAAAATAGAAATCTAAGGCACTTCCTATAAATTAAGGGGAAGTTCCCTTTTAATGGACAAGAGTCCCTTCAAAGGGTTTTCCTGCAAGATAATCCTCAAAACGTTCAATGTGATGTCCGTTGATGAGCGCCAGTTCAAGATTGAGCAATTGCGCTTCCTTGGCCGCTACGGGATCAAAAGGGGTGTTCAGGCCAGGGGTCCAGTTTTCAGGAAGAATTTTTCGTAATGCGACCCAGGAGAGATTTTTCAGTGCAATCGCGTCGGGAAAAGACTTAGGGTCCTTGTCATAAACATAGTCGATATTGGTGAGATTCACCATCTTTGGAATCCGCAGATTTTTTGCCAGGAGCACAGCATCAAAATCCGTGCTACACCCTGGCTTCCATCCTGCCGCGATGAGCACACGCTCCTTGAAATCTAATTTTTCAGTAGGATTCTTGACCACATGGGGATGGGCAATGTCCAGGAAGAGTGAACGAAGAAACATCCCGTGAAAACGGGTCGCCTCAATACCTAACCAGTCAGTCTCTTCTTCGGTGAGGGGCACGAGGGTCTTTGCAGCCTCCTGGTATCTGCGAGATAATCTTCCCCCGCCGGTGATAATCACAAAACGCTTTCCTTTCTTGACATACCTATAAACCATGTCCCGTAGCTGCCTTAAGAAATCAATATCGATAGCATCGGGAACAATGAGTGACCCTCCTACGGAAACGATTACAATCTCATCTTGTTTGGGCATGCCCTCAAAAGGATTTCCTTCTATAAAAGCCTTACTAGATTCAATGCACAATCTTTCTCAAGGCGTCAACTATGAGCACCATGCCTTCAGTGTCCAATGCGCAATATTTCTCCAAGTCTTCACGAATCTTTTTTGCTTGCAGGGGAGTGAGGAAGGTTCCATCAGGCAAACCATGGGCAAGATGCCGATAATTGACCGATGCCATCTCTCCTTGGGCTATCTCCAGTCCTTGATAGCTTTTATTGGTCAATGCAGGCAAGACCTTTTTGATTGAATTACTCCCGTGTTGCGTAGAGGTATAAAAATAGAAGCTCCTGAACGGGGCAAGAAGGTCTTCCATTCGGGGCAGAAGAGCAGATAACCAAATCTTTTCCTGGGGAAAGAGTTGGATAACCTCCCGAAGAATCCGTTGCTCAAAGGACTGGTTATATGTGAGGATCGTCCCTTTACTTCCAAGAGAAGCCTTCAGCTGTGCAAGAAACCCTTTCCGGGGGTCATCTGAACCTTTTGCAAGATAGGAAACATGTCGAGGTCTTGCGCCCTCATGTTCAATCACATGCAAAGAAAACTGGAAGGGGATCTGCTGGTAGGGTTTTATACCCTCAAAAAGAGGGATTGCAGAATTGTAAGTCTCAAAATCGACAAAATAAAGAGGATAATGCAACTTTTCAAGAAACTCTTTCAGTTCATGCTTCTGCACGTAGGGACTTCCAGACATAGCGCAACGATACTGGATCATCTGCTTCGGACTCAAAATTGAGGGGTCAGGGATGTGTTTTATCTCAAGGATCCCAGCATTGAAGAGTTCAAGCGCAGTGTCTTTCCCAGAGTACAGATCAAAGATGTCCATTTCAGGATGCTCTTTTATGAAAACATCCTCCCCGTGACATCCATACGGATCATCACAATATTTCCCAATCTTAATCTCAGGGCAAACCTTGCTCTTAATGATGTCCCAGCAGCCATCAACACGTTCTTCAATTACATCCATAAGATTGTTCACTTCTTCAGTTATATCCTGCACCACAAACAATTTCTTAGGATCGACCTCACCTTTACGGACATATTGGTTGTTGATATGCATAAGCATACAGCTATGGATCTTCAACCCTGCCCCCTCATAGCAATATCGTTGAAAAGCCACATCATGAAGATACTCTTCCTTGACAGAGGTTGAACTTTTTACCTCGATGATGGTCCAGCGGCCTCCCTCTGCAGGCACCAGGATGTCTGCCCGAGCATAGCAATTCTTTTTTTCATAGAAAAGCGCGGCTTCAAAGAGGGTCTGTCTTTGGGCAATAAGTTTCTTGGTCTCCTGGAGGTTTTTAATGAAGTCCTCAGCAGGGATATCAACGCCATCCGGGAACAGTTTCTTTGCAAAATCGCCAATCAGGTGACCTTCATCGAAACGATGCTGGGTCCCCTCATCAATCAGAGGCAATCTTTCAGGGGCATTAAACTCGAGCCAGAGGTACTTTGGGCAGTTGAGACCGTGCACAAACTTGGATTTTGTAAGCCATTTTGCCCTTTTATTCTCCATCCCTTTTTTGAGCAAATGATTTATTTAAAGATACCTTCTTCCGTTGAGGGGAGTATCGCGAGTTTTGTAAACCAGTATCGCCATACCGGCTCAAGATTGAGCTTTGCTATCTCCTCGGGCGAATACCATCCCAAAGTCTTTGTCTCCTGCAAGTTTCGTTCAGGTTCACCCTCAACTTCGCAAGCATACACATACCAATAATGGACATCCACTCCCCTCCCACAGGCATTGTTCTCAACTTCTTCTTCAAAAAGCAGACGAGAAGAAATCACCTGTAGTTTCACTTCCTCATGGACTTCTCGCAAGAGCGCCTCCCCAGGAGACTCTCCACTGTCCACATGCCCTGCAACTCCCGCAAAACCCAAAGGGATGTCAGATCTGTCAATGAGAAGGTATTTTTCTCCCCGCTTGATGATGGCTCCGACTGCATAATGCATTGTTTTTCCACTTTTAGAGTGGCCTTTCTTTGGCAAATTCATCTAAATGAGAGGTGTTCAAAGATTAAATAGTCTTGTGATTACCCAGAACGTTTCGGGAAAAAGAATATGGATGCATCTGACTAGCAGATAGTATGAAAACATCATCCCAAGGACTTGCCCAAAAGATTCGGGACTATGCTCTCGTGGGCGCCTTGCTCACAAGCCTCGGAGCAGCAGTGACCTTCCCCGCCTATAACTATTTTGCGACGGATACTGTGCGAACAAAGATCATCGACACACAAACCAAACGTTACCACCAGCATGACAAATATCTCGTGTTCACCGAGGCAGGAGTCTTTGAGAACACTGATGCATGGTACAGGGGAAAATTCCGCGCATCTGACCTGCAAGGCAGAGTCATGCAACTAAAAGGAAAAGATGTTGAGATCACCAAATATGGATGGAGAAACGGCTTTTTCTCATGGTATCAAAATATCACAAAAGTCAATGAAGTCAAATATCCCTCTAATTTCCCAGAGGCAATTTCAAAAGGTCATCAATAGTGTCAAGCTCAAAATCCGCACCGCTTGCACCACGTTCTGCAGGTTTTCTTAGAAAGGTATTGTCCCCATAACGTGCATAACAGGTCTTAATACCCAGCTTTTTTGCAGTTTGCACATCCCTAGCAATCCTATCCCCGACCATCAAAGCCTCTTCAGGCCTGAGGTTCAAGGTCTTCAAGGCGGCCTTGAAAGGCGTAGTATGCGTCTTTTGCTTGCGCACATCTGCCGCAGTGATGACCAGATCAAAAAAATCATCAATACCTAGACTGACCAGCCTCATCCAGGCCTGCAGTCTTGGGGCATCGCTGATAATGACCAGAGTATAATGCTTTTTCAATTCGAGAAGTGTACGTACTGCTTTCGGGTAAGGATGCATATAGGAAGCGCGCGCATTCCTGTAGGCAAGAATACCATGAGCCACAATCTTGTAGTTCACTTTTCCCTGGGTCCGTTTGAGAAATTTCTCGAAAATATGCTGTTCTTCGATGTTGGTCTCATCATAAATCGTAAAAAGAGTCTTGAGTGCTTCTTCTCGCTGCATAGACAGGCCAGCGGCAAGCATCGCATCAATTGCGGCTTCACAGCTCTTCAGCTTCATTGTCATGAAATCTATGATGGTGTTGTCAAGGTCGAAGAAGATGGCCTTTATCATCCTTCTAAAAATGAGTTAAAGTTTATAAATTCACCCAAGATAGTCCCGCAGTTTTTGTCTGAGGAGAGATAAAAGCCGAGGATCAATCCTTGAAAATTGGTTGGGGACATCAAGCAGGATGATCTCCTGCTTTGTCTTGAGCGTTGAATGGAAATTTTCTAGCAAGAACCGTTTATGTTCAGGTTCCATGACAAAAATGAGATCGGCCCACCTTATTGCTTCAGTTGTGACTGCAATATCTGCAAGAGGAGAAGTCCCTGCAAACTTTGCTTCGTATTTTGGGCTATCAAAAAACAGTGCGGCCGCAGCAGGGCTCCGGTCATGCCCAAAAGAGCATATGAACAGCAGATGCTGTTTCTTATCCTGATTGCTTGATGCCATGCGTTTTCTGCTCCATTTCCTCTTGCAATTTTTTAGGAATGGGCCTGCAAGAACAATGTTTCTGATGGGCCTGGTGCCAAATCACCCTCTGATCAAAACTTGCATTTTTTGGCATCCTATTTGCTTCATGCCAGCCTTTGTTGATCCCCATCAAATATCCCAGAGCGAATTTCTATAAAAACCTATTTAAGCACAGGTTCATATTTTCAGCCATGAGAGGGATCGATTTTATAGGCAACATCGCATTAGTGAAGTTTTCACGAGAGACGAAATCTGCTGAGAAGAAGAAATTTGCCCAGGATATCCTGGCCCAAAACCACCAGGTGACAACGGTCCTTGAAAAATCAGACAAGATCAAAGGGAGGCTGAGGACACCTACCTCAAAATATGTTGCAGGCGTCAAAACAAAGGAGGCGCTCTATAAAGAAAATGGCTGCCAATTCCGATTAAATATCGACACCTGCTATTTTTCCCCGCGCCTTGCAAATGAACGCCATGAAATGGCAGAGATGATCAATGCAAAGGAATCCGTCCTTGTGCTCTTTGCTGGTGTCGCCCCTTTCTCTATCGTCATTGCAAAAACGAAAAAACCTAAACGTGTGGTCTCTGTTGAGCTTGGCAAGATTCCAAGCAAATACGCTGAAGAGAATGTCAAAAGAAACAAAGTTGATGTGGAGGTAATCCAGGGAGACGTTCGCCGTATCCTTCCAAAAATGAAGGAAAAATTTGACCGTATTGTCATGGCCAGACCAAATCTGGTGGACAGTTTTTTGGATGTAAGCTATCCCCGTATCAAAAAAGGAGGGATCATCCATTATTATGGGTTCTATCCAGAAAAAGATAAAGACAAACTCATAGAGCTCATCGTAACTGAAGCGAAAAGAGCCAAGAAAAAAATAAAGATTACAGGCATTTCTGAAGCAGGAGACATTGGAGTTAGAGCTTTCCGTTACCGTGTAGACATCAAGGTCCTTTCGTGATTCTTGCCGAATACAAACTCCTCCTCAATTAGCATAATCCTTTTTAAGCTCCAAAACCCCATCTGGGGATGCAAAGCGACAATAGCTCGGCTGTAGGCAAGATTCCCTTGTTGATTTATGGAGCGGGAGATAACGCTTCACGTTTTGTGTATGATATGAGCAAACGCCAACCTCCTCTCTACACGCAGTACGTAGTAAAGGGGTTTATCGATGATTCTAAGCAGGGCTTGTTTGCCGGATTGGAAATATTAGGCGGCAGAAAGGATCTGGACAGCCTGAGGAAACCTGATCTCGAGCACATCCTTGTTTTCCTGCTCAAAGATCCCAAGAAAAGACTCGAGATCTGCAGAAAATTAGAAAAAAAAGGATGGAAATTTGCTAGCTTCATTTCTCCGTATGCTAGCGAAAGTTTTGTGGGCCAGGGGGTCTTGGTCCATAACACCGTGACCTTTATGGGAACGGACACCATTTTAGAAGATCATGTCGTTATCGGCCCAAATAGTGTCATTGAAGGAGGAACAACCCTAAGACCCGGAACAGTCATCTGTCCGTTTAGTTTCATAGGATACAAGGTCTCCATCGGAGAAGGCACCGTCATCTATCCTCGCGCAAGCATCCTTCCCCATGTGACAATTGGCAAGGGATGCACCATCGGCCCCCACGCACTGATCCATAAGGACATGGCGGACAACACCAAGATCATGAAATAGCAAAAAGGACTAAACTTCTATCTCTACGCGTACTGAAGCAGGAGACTCTCCCCCATGCCAGGTGAAACGAGGCCTGACACGCACAGGATAGATCCTTTCTGAATTATCATCCAAGATTATTGCTGATCCCTTAAGTTGAGGAAGATCATCCATCTGCTTGCGGATACTTTCAAGGACATAGGTCTGCATAATCTCATTTAGTGCGTCAATATCGGCCTTAGCAGTGACCCTGTGTGCAATCACGATATCTGACTGTGTCATGACATCATGATGGATCTGACCTGGCTGCTGTGTTGCAACCACCAATGAGATCCCTGGCTGCCTGCCTTCCCTTAAAATCTGCACTAGAGCATCTGTCGCAGGAGTCTTGCCAGTTTTAGGCAGAAATTCATGAGCTTCATCGATAAATACCCAGACGAGAGGCTCTTGACGGACGGCCTTATAGGCAAGATAATCCTGCCCATGCTGCAGGGCCTCAATCTCTTCCTGCTTTCGCGAATCCATCCTGGTCTTGAAAAGCTTTCTCATAAGAAGGCTGATGACCATCGCACGAATGTTGAATGCCCCTATAGAACTATAGACTGAGACATCAAGCACAGTGGTCGTTCCTGCATTGATCAAGTCGGTTATTTGCGTCCCTTCAAGACCCCGAGAGAATATCCCCCAGGTAGTTGCTGCGGAAAAAAGGGCGGAGGCAACCTCTTTGACATCTGGATTGGCAGTCGCATCCTGCGTAATAGCCCCTTGTATATCCTCCAAGGTAAATCCTAAAGACCGAGACCTTAAGTCCGTGATGACTCGCTCGATAAGGACCCCATGCAAACTGGTAAGGTCCAGATTAAACAGGGTAATCCAGTCCTCAGCCTCAAGCTCGTCCACCTGCAAGGCAAACGTGTTATCAATAGGAATCCTGCGGCGTTCATATTCCTCAACTTTCCCGAAAGGAACAAAAACCTTGACCGGAAGAGGCTTTGCTTCAAGACCCCACTCGTCAAGGAGCTCCTTGTCTTTCTGGTTCGCGTACTTCATGGTCCAGAAAATACCCATCGTATCAAAGATAATAGAGGCTATGTTTTTTGCATTTTCCTGAGGAAGGTTAGAGAGCTCTTCAGCAATTGAGCCTAACGTGTACGATTTACCCGTACCCCTCTTACCTGCAATTAGCACCACGTGGCTTCGTGCCACATCCATCCAGATCTTATTTGACAGAGAAGTGTAGGTACCCATTTTCACATACCCTTTACCCAGATAGATAAGACCCGATTCACCAAACTTTTCTTTATCAGACTTATCCCGTCCTATTATGATATCATAGGCCATATGTCAACGAAATCTCGCCGATTTATTAAATGTTGTTATCGTTTTCTGGAGAGAATTACATAAAAAAATCTAGTCTCTCCTACCAAAAATCCTAAGCAGGCTCAAGAACAGATTGATGAAGTCAAGATAGAGTGTAAGTGCACCCAAAATAGCCGCTTTTCTGCCATCCGCACTGTTCTCATCCATGCCATAAGAGTACTGTTTGATCTTCTGCATGTCAAACGCAGTCAATCCTGCGAAGATTATCACACCAATGATGGAGATTATCAAATCCAACACTGAGTTTCCTAGGAAGACATTCACAAGGGCAGCGAGAATAATTCCTATAAGGGCCAGATAAAGGACCATTCCCCATGAAGAGAGGTTTTTCTTGGTCACCAACCCAATAAGAGCCATGATTCCGAACATACCTGCAGTGACTAAGAAAACCGCAAAAATAGATGAGATCGCATAGACCAAGAAAATTACTGAGAGCGTGATGCCATTCAGGAAGGCATAGACAACAAACATAAGAACTGCAGTCCCAGGAGAGAGATGTTTCACCAAACGCACCAGACTGAACACAAGAATAAGCTCAAGAATAATAAGGAGGATAAAAAGCCAGGAGTTTCCAAGAAAGAAGACCATTAACAGCGGGACTCTTGCGATCAAAAACGCAACCAATGCTGAGAGCAACAACCCAAAACACATCCAGAGGTACACTTTCTGGAAAAAAGCCCGATTTGATCTTGTAACATCCACTATCTTTTCATCCATAATTGAAAAAAGTATTCAATTGTTTAAAAAGTTTCTTACTCTATGAGGCCGCTAATCAATAAAAACTGACCAATATCCTAGTGAACTTCCAAAAGGTTTTTAAAGAGAATGCTTTTATGGGTAGGATGGACGAACCAAAAGATCAAGGTGAACATCACGAGCATCATGCTCATGAATCTGCCCATATTGTAAAGCCGCATGTAGAGGGATTTGTGGATAAAGTCCGATCAAATCCTTGGATGGTCACCAGTATGGTTCTTGCAGTGATTCTTATCATCCTGGTCATTTTCGGATCAAGTATCTTTAGCGGAAAGAAAATCTCCCCTAATGGTTCAGCAGTCAACGGAGTAGCTGTCACCCCAGAGGTTGCCGGCCAAAAACTCATTACATTCATTAATTCCCAAGGTAAAGGAAATGCCACCCTTGTCTCCACAGCCCAGGAAAATGGCCTGTATAAAATTACAGTAAAATACCAAAATCAAGACATTCCAGTTCTCGTCACCCCTGATGGAAATTTCCTGGTAGGAAATACCGTCCCTCTCACCACTGAGGCTAATGCCGCTGCCGCCAATACTCAACAAGCAAATACACAGCAGCAGCAAGCTGCGCCTCAAGTTCAAAAATCAGATAAACCAACAGTCGACCTTTTTGTCATGAGCTACTGCCCTTATGGCACGCAGATTGAAAAGGGAATCATCCCTGTCGCTACTCTTCTTAAGGATAAGATTAACTTTAATATCCGATGGGTAAGCTATTCTATGCATGGCAAGAATGAAGTAGATGAAAATACCAGACAATATTGCATTGAGAAAGAGCAGAATGCCAAGTATCTTCCATATCTTCAATGCTTCCTTGGAGCAGGCGAAAGTGCAAGTTGCCTTACCTCAACAGGCATTGACACTGCAAAGCTCAACGCTTGCGTAGCCAGTGCAGACACCCAGTATAACATCACAGCAAACTTCAATAATCAAGCATCATGGCTTAACGGAAGATATCCTATCTTCGCTATCGATCAATCGGACAACAATAAGTATGGTGTCCAGGGTAGCCCAACGTTGGTCATCAATGGCGGGCAAGTAAGCAGCGCCAGAGACCCTGAATCTCTCTTAAAGACAGTATGTGCAGCTTTCAATACCGCCCCAAGTGAATGTAGTCAAACTCTATCAACAGCGTCACCTCAACCAGGGTTTGGTACGGCTACTACCGCCGCATCAACGACAACTGGGACCGGTGCTGGCGCACAGTGTGGTTAACAACATGAAACTCTCCGAACTTAAATCTGGTCAGGGCAAGGTCGATATCGAACTCAAGGTCAAGAGCAAGGCTGAGCCTCGTGTCATGAGTAAGTATGGCCGTGAGCTCAAAGTAGGCAATGCTGTAGTCACTGATGAATCCGGTGAGATGAAGCTTACGCTTTGGAATGAGGATGTTGACAAAGTGAATGTTGGAGATACCATCAAGATCACCAGCGGATATGTCTCTGAATTCAATGGAGAAAAACAACTCACCGCAGGAAAATTCGGAAAGTTAGAGGTCATTGGCAAGGCAGATGGATCTGCTGTCGAACCTGCCGCAAAACCTGAAGAAAAAACTCCAAAAACAAAGGCAAAGAAAGCCAAAAAAGAAGAGTCTGAAGAAGGCAGTGAAGAAGAATCTGGTCCTGAAGAAGAAAACTTTGAAGAAGACACTTTCTAAAAGGATTCTTTCATAACCCTTAAATAGCATTCATTTTTAATCATATTATGGAAAACAAACATCTCCTTCCGAAATTAGCCTATGCATATAATGCGCTAGAGCCGTTCATAGACCAAAAAACCATGGAGGTCCATCATTCTAAGCATCATCAAACCTATACGGACAAATTCAATGAAGCCCTTGACAAGCATCCTGAGCTCTATGCAAAAAAACCAGAGGAGCTTCTTAGCAATCTCTCATCTGTCCCTGAGGACATCCGCGGGGCTGTACGCAATCATGGCGGAGGATATGTAAATCATTGTTTCTTCTGGGAAATCCTTGCCCCAACAGGTCAGAAACCGTCAGGCGCATCATCCCAGGCCATCAATACATCTTTTGGAAGCTTTGACAAATTCAAAGAGCAATTCACCGCTGCAGCACTTGGCCGATTCGGTTCAGGGTGGGCATGGCTTGTTGTAAACAAAGACAAGAAATTAGAAATCATCTCCACCGCAAATCAGGATTCTCCGTTAAGTGAAGGGAAAAAACCAATCTTATGCATTGATGTCTGGGAACATGCGTATTATCTTAAGTATATGAACAAGCGAGCTGATTTCGTTGCTGCGTTTTGGAATGTTGTCAACTGGAAGAAAGTTGACGAGTTATTCGCTCAAGCGATAAAGTAATTTTTCTTACTGTGCCGGCGTTTCTTTCTTGGTTTCGGTCAAGAAATCCATCTCCTCTTCAGAGAGGTCAAGCTGCTTCTGGATTGAATATTTACGCATGATCATCCTAAGCAGAGCGAAATCTTTCATTGCCTGCTTTGCTGAACAGTGAGTCTCATGAGCATATTTACGGGATATGGATTTCTTCTGCGCCATCTTCTGGTTATTGATCCAGATCTTCAAGATGCGCTTGGGAGGCTCATATTTGGTAAAACCGGGAATAGGGCCTGGCTTAGCATAGGAGACTCCTGCGCTTTGGAAGATGTTCTGATAAACAAGGAATCTCCAGGACTGCTTCTTGTAAATCCTTCCCCTAAACACGTCTGCATTGCCCAGAGCATGGAATGCCTTTGCTAACACCTCATTCTTGTACTCTTTAGGGATATTTTCCTCAAGCCATAACAGGATCTCATCCAAGGACATTCTCGTCGTATCAAACAAAGTCAAGAAGTCTTGGCGTTCTTTGAGAATCTTTTTGAGGATATTATAAATGGAGTCCTCTACATCACGCGTTTCCGTGAGGTCGATTGCACTATCGACACCCCGATAAGCCTGCAGGTCGTTTATTGCAGCCCGTATATCTCCCTGCGACCTGGTTGCCACCTGCTGAAAGAACTTCGCATCCTTGACAATCTTCTCTTTTTCTGCAACCTTCTGCAAGATCTCTGCAACATAAGGAATTGGCAGAGACTTCATCTCCACCATCTTGCATTTAGCCCTTAAAGGAGACATTTTTGATTGCCAGACATCATTGCAAGTCATAATGATAGGATGCCTTGTGGTCACCAGCAGGTTCACCAACTCAGGAATTCCCCCGATATCGGTCCCCGTCACTCCATCAACCTCATCCATGAGAATCACCTTACCTTTTTTGAACAGGCTTTGCTGTTCGGTCGCAGGTTTCAGGATCTGTTCAAGCTTCTGACGGTTACGAAGGTCTGAAGCGTTCAATTCCAGAACATCAAAATCATTCTCTCTTGCTGCTGCAAGCGCAAGCGAGGTCTTCCCAGTGCCCGCGGGACCATAAATGAGCAATCCTCGTTTTTTTGGGTAGTCTTTGAGAAAATTCTTAACTTCTATAACTGCCTTGTCCTGTCCGATGATATCGGCATAACTTTTTATCCTGTACTTTTCAACTAAACTGAGTTGCATGTTCTTACGACTTTCCTTGGCCTGCTAGCACAAAGGAAGCAAGAAGAGCCTGTAATTGAACAAACTCATCACTACCTTCAGTCATACGGAATTCAGTTTCACCTGTCTTTTCTGTAAGGCGTACTTTCAGTTCAGGTTCGATTTGCAAGTTCCAAGTCTCCTTTTGAATCTCTTTGATGATATCCAGCCCTGAAACGCTCTCCTTGAGCATGACATCAAGCATCTTATCTCGCGCGCTCACAAAATCGCCTGCAAGTGCATAATCAAGAATGACCTTGATACCCGCAGGCTTTGTTGACGAAGAGATCATGTTGATCATTTCAGAGGTTATGTCCAGTGAGACCGAAGCGGTAGCCTGCAGGAGATTTATCGCCCGTCTACAATCGCCTTCACTTGCCTCATAGAAGGTGTCAAATGAGTCTGCAGAAAGATGCAAGTTCTCCTTGTCAGCGATACGTTTAATGACCTCGCTGATATCCTTCTTCTCCAATAGCTTGAACCTAAAGACGACGCATCGAGACTGGATAGGGTCGATGATCGCGCTCGAATAATTACAGGAGAGGATAAAACGACATGTCGTCGCATAATTTTCCATCGTCCTTCTCAGGGCATGCTGCGCTTCCTTCGTCAACGCATCTGCCTCGTCAAGGAAGATAACCTTGAAAGGGATGGTCTCTATTGCCCGCGTCCTTGCAAAATCCTTGACTTTTTGCCTGATGACGTCGATACCTCGCTCGTCAGAAGCATTGAGCTCCAGGTAGTTGTCTCTCCAGCTTTCTCCAAAGAGAGCCTTGACGATGATAAGTGCCAGCGTCGACTTTCCGGTTCCTGCAGGACCTGAAAACATGAAATGAGGAATGTTATTCGCTAGAACTAAAGATTTTACACGCTTGAGAATCTCCTGCTGACCTACCACCTCTTCAAATTTTGAC
>CAIQQL010000136.1 GCA_903873955.1 uncultured archaeon
ACGATGTTTTGCGCCTCGGTTTCAAAGAAAGTCACCATTTCCTATAACCTTGATAAAGGCCTTCCTGTGATCAAGGCTGACAGAACACAGATTATTCAGATTATAATGAACCTTGTCATTAACGCATCTGAGGCTATTGGCATGGAGACAGGCCATATCAGGATATCAACCGGCACAATGAAGTGCAGCGGGGAAGACCTTGAATCTATATGGATGAACCAGCATCCCCCCGAAGGTCAGTATGTCTACATCGAAGTTGAAGACAATGGATGCGGCATCAATAAAGAAGACCTTGACAAAATATTTGACCCTTTTTTTACAACAAATTTTATCGGCAGAGGGCTTGGTCTTGCAGCTGTGCTGGGTCTTGTAAAAGGGCATAACGGTACAATCAAAATTGAAAGCAAACCCGGCAAAGGTTCAAAATTCAGGGTGCTTTTGCCGGCACAGGACTACTCAACAGCGGCATTAAAACCACAGGCTTCTGTTGCAGCTGCTCATATGAAAACAAAGATACTTCTAGTCGACGATGAAGAAGCTGTTTTAGATGTAGCAAGCTCGATGCTGAAACACCTTGGATACACCATTCTCACAGCATCGGATGGCGAAGAGGCTATCAAAGTTTATAAGGATAATATTTCATCATCAACCAGGCAAGAAGATAGAATAGGCTGTGTGATTCTTGACTTGAGCATGCCGCGGATGAACGGGGAGGAGACTCTGCCTGTGTTAATTGAAATGGATCAGGATATCCCGGTGATTATTGCAAGCGGCTACAGTGAAGACATAATGAAAAAGCGCTTTGAACAAAAAGGGGCAAAGGGCTTTCTCCAGAAACCTTACCAACTCTCGACATTAAATGAAACGATTCAAAAAGCCCTCTCAGATGTGAAAAACTGAAGGGCAAGGTAAATGAATAATTCCGGCATGATTTTAAATACCAACTTGGCAATTAACACGAGCAGGGAAAGTATAGTGGAGAAGAATACTGATTTGGGAAAAGATAAGATGCTTAGGCTTGTCGGGAAGGGAGTATCACCCGGGCTGGCTAAAGGGAAGGCGTTCGTCTACATAGACGTGCTTCAGCGAGACTCTGAACTCTATCATATAGACTCCGCCCAGGTCGGTGAAGAGCAGGCCAGAATTGAGAGGGCGATCGACGATGTAAGGCAGAGCCTAAATATCGATGCGAATCATATTGAGGGCAAGTTAGGCAAGGACTTGGCAGATATCTTCCTTGCTCATGAGGCAATCCTGCTTGATTCAACTGTTGTTAACGAACTTAAAAGAACATTGGAAGCTGAGCGAATCAATGCCGAGCAGGTGGTCAGAACAGTATTCAGACTTCTGGCCGGCAGATTCAGAAAAATGAACGATGAAGTGCTCCGGGAGCGCGGAGATGACATAGAAGATTTATCCCGCAGGTTGTTGCGGTCATTGGCCGGAATTCATGCACACAGCCTGGAAAACCTCCCGGCAAACAGCGTGCTTGTCGCGCGCAGACTGCTCCCTTCGGACACGGTGTTCCTCTCGCGTTTGTCCACCGTCGCCGTGCTTGCAAGGTTCGCCGGTCCTGCAGCTCATGCGGCTCTTCTGGCTCGCGAGCTCGGCATCCCTTGTGTGGGCGGGATTCCCAAGCTGCTTGAAACTGTCCACACAGGAGACG
Organism: uncultured archaeon; assembly: GCA_903873955.1. GTDB lineage: Archaea > Nanobdellota > Nanobdellia > Pacearchaeales > GW2011-AR1 > VGKP01. The sequence continues at coordinate 1,667 of CAIQQL010000136.1, forward strand.
TTGTACTGGTGAATGGGATCGAGGGAATTG
>CAIQQL010000137.1 GCA_903873955.1 uncultured archaeon
ACCTTCTGGAGGAGTTCCTTTTCCCTTTTTTGGGTCTCCTTGAGCTGTGTTAGGTGGGTTCTGTCTTGAAGAAGTTTCTTGACTCTTTCTTCCAAAACAGAGGTATCCACAACTACCTTGACGACGACATCAATGCCGAAGGCGTCATCTGATGCGTAATTCTTCTGAGAAACAACCTCTGCCATCAACACACCAGCCGCCAGTGCAAGAATTTCGTCTTTATCGACTCGGCTATTTTTCACCACGGTGAGGCTCTCAATATAGGTTCCCGCCATTTCTAATGCCTCCCGTTTGGCCTTTGCAACGGCAGCAATGCGGGCGTCATCGGGTGACTGACTGCCTCCAAAGGGTTGTTTGACGGTATGGGTGATTGTCTGGATTTCTCCAAAGGTTGAGACGGGAATGAGTAACAAAAGAATCAAAAAGATGGCGCGGATAGTTCTCACAAAAACCTCCTGCGTTTTGTCTTATGCAAAAAATAATGTAAAACTACCTGAATGTCAACAAGAGTATGACCACATGATAAGCATTACTACTTGAAAACATGTACTCTTTAATTAGATATGATTTTACTGCTTACAGGAAGCTGTCCACATCTTACCTGAACAGAAAATAAGCCGGCAAGCATTTGCACATTTCATCCTGGATTCAATAAATTAATCCGATTAGCAACTATGCACATTGGGTGAAATGGCGGTTCTTGCTCTGTATGCAGATCTTTTTGTTAGGAACATATCGGTTACTTCCATACTGCAGATAGGGTCATAGGAAGAAAGTATGATAGGGACGCAACAATAATGGTCCAAAAAAGTAGGCCTATCAACTTCTCACATTTCGGCAAATCTTTATCCAAACGATTTCCAATATGTGTCCAAATCGCCTGATTAGTCTCGCTGGTGAGTGATTTTTGTTGCCCCATTCAAACTATATATGCCGGGATATCTGAACGCCCTATCATTTATTTTTATTATTATTCTATAAAATTTCTAAGAATGCCCCATTTGGAAGTAATATATAGACATGAGAAAATTAGGGTCTTGAGGTGGCCGCAATGAAAATAAGCAGAGTTGAACGAGATTATATAATATCTCTCACATGGTGGAGCAAAACCGCATGAGCGAACAATTACAGGAGTTACAGCGGATTCACAAGCGTCTTTGCTCCATCGAAGATGCAGCGGTTTATCTTGGCATATCTGCAAAGACTATCAGAAACAGATTGGGGCCAAGAGCACCTAACCCATTTCCTGTGAAACCAAAGAGAATTGGTAAAAGAGTTTTATTCGATTTGAGGGATTTGGAATCACTTGTGGATTCCTTGGAAACCAATTAGACAATGAGTCTAGCAGCCTGTAATAAACATGAACAAATTTCCCATGTTGAAAGGAGCAGGTCAACGCATGGTCAACAGATAATTTGAATGAAGACAAAAATCCTCTTGCATAAAATAGACTACAGTCGATATTGTGACCACGAGGCCGAGAGATTTGAGAAAGTGGAGAGAGAAGACAGGATACAGCCAAGTACAGTTAGCCCGTGTTCTCGATGTCGACGTAATGACGGTTTCCCGCTGGGAGCGGGGAATCATGCAGGTGCCTTCATTTCTAAAGTGGGCACTGGCCTACATCGAATTGCAGGGGGAAGAATTAAAACCACAATTAAAACGGAGACGACAGAAAGGAGGTAAAGGATATGGCAATTTTGGCGGAGTGTCCAATGTGCCACAGAAAACAAAAAGTAAGTAACAAATTATGTCATTGTGGTGCTGAACTGGACAAGATTAAGAAGAACAATGCGAACCCAAAAGCTAAACTAAAAGTCCTTTACTGGATCAGCTATAGACTGCCAGGGGGAAAACAAAGGCGTGAGTCTGTGAGCTTTTCCATTGAGGAGGCACGGGACGCAGAAGGAAAGCGACGAAGTCAGAAAAGGGAGAACACGATATTTGATATTAAACCTGATGCTAAAATGACATTCAATGAATTGACAAAGTGGTATCTTGACCTTGAGAAAGTGAAATCCAGAGCTTACTATCCGACGCTCACAATCAATCTGAATAGTTTTAATGACGAATTCGGCGATATGGTTGTGGATCAGATTAAACCTATTGATCTGGAGAACTATCAGGCTAAGAGAAAAAAAGCCGATTATGCGGATTCCTATATCGATCAGGCAATAGGAGCTGCCAAAGCCATGGTCACCAAGGCCTTTTATAATGACCTTGTTGGCGAGCGTACGTTAAAGAAGTTTAAAATGGTAGAGAAACTCTTGAAGGAAAATGCAAACGCCCGTAATAGGATTCTGCACCCTGACGAATATAATAAACTGATGGCACACCTGCCAGCACATGCAAAGCCAGTAATCACAATGGCCTTCCATACTGGAATGCGAATTGGTGAGATTTTGCCATTAACATGGGATAAAGTCGATTTGAAAAAGCGGATTATCAGTCTTGAAGCTAAGGATACCAAAGATAAGGAACCCCGAATAATCGACATTGATAATGGACTTTATGAGATGCTCAGGGATATACCCCTCGCAATCCATGATAATCATGTCTTTCTGTATAAGGGGAAGCCTATGAGACGTATACTCAGATCATTAAAGACCGCTTGTACAAAGGCCGGTATCATCTACGGGAGATTTGAGAAAGGCGGTTTTATCTGTCACGATCTGCGACACACCTTCGTCACATACGCACGGAAGGCAGGGGTCGCTCAATCGGTCATTATGAAGACAACTGGACATTCGACCACGGCAATGTTTCATCGCTACAACACCGTGGACAATGAGGATACACGGAACGGCATTAACCAATTTGAAGATTATGTAAAAAGTGTTGACCAAAACGTTGACCAAAAAGCAAAAGGGGCTAACCAATGATGGCTAACCCCTTGAATTCATGGTGGGTCAGGGCAGAATTGAACTGCCGACACCTGGATTTTCAGTCCAGTGCTCTACCGACTGAGCTACCGACCCTCCCAGCTTGCTATGTCATTGAGCGGAAGTCTCGTCTATAAAAAATCCCCTTC
>CAIQQL010000138.1 GCA_903873955.1 uncultured archaeon
CACCAAGAAAAGCAAAAAATAGGCAGACTAATTCTCTAGATATTTTAATAAAAGCATATTAGATCAACCATTCGAAAATATTCTAAAAAATATAAAAAGAAGTTAAGGATGCCATTGAGCATCCTTAAAATAAAAAAGAAAAAAAATAAATCAAGTCTTAATTACCTCCGCAAGGAGAAGTTACAACAGGGCAAGTAATCGTACTTCCATCAGTTAAAGTAAACTGAGGAGTTACAGAAGCTGAAGCAACCTTTTCATCTGCAGTCATTTTAAGAGCAGCGCCAGTATAGACATCAACTGCAGTAGCAAATCCATTTGGAGCAACACCAGTTGCGGCAGTAGAAGTAAAAGTCGTAGGAGGAGTTGATACAACAGGAGTTGCATCCATTCCTTCAACAGCCCCATTAACATGGGTTACCAACAGAGTTGGAGTAACTGCATCAGGTTTTACGGTACTGTCGGAGATACGATGATAGCTCACAACAACTTTCTGGTAATCCCTAGTAGCAGTAAGTCCTTGAGCTCCAGTCTGCGTCGTGCATGAAAGAATCTCGATTCTGTTCGTCAAGCATGCGCTTTGTTGGTTGATTTGCTGACCGCCCTTCTGGACTTGATTAAGCACAATACTACCAACGATGACAACAGCGATAAGAGCAAAGAGAATAATCATGACTGTGGTTACCACATCACTTAACCCCTTTTTATTGTTTAACATCATTTCACACCTCCTTTCAAACATTATGAGTTCAGATTAAGCCATTTTTTAGAGCTTAATATTAAGAGGTAGAATAGAAACTTCTTTATAAATATTTCGTCGTTAAAGGGTTGAAAGAACTAATCTTACTTATGTGAAAACCAGAACTCCAATTCTCCTTTTTCATTGATTTTGTCCAGTCTGACAAAACCGAAACGTTCAAATTGTACAACTTCACCAATCTGGATAGCTGAAGCCGCCTTCTCAACAAGTCCCGAAATCCAGGTCCCATCTTCTTTTAATACCCTTGCCGTAGTTCCTGAAGATACCCAATTGATCTTCGGAGTTGGTTTTACCTCGGTAGAAGTATACATTGCGGAAGTCTTGCCCTTGACGGGCTTATCATCAAGTTGAAGGTTATACAGATGCAACAGCCGGATTTCCTTTCCTTTAAAGGCCTCAAAATCTCCAGCAGAAATAAAAAAACTGTGACCGACTTCTACATCACGCGTTTCAGGTTTGTCGGGATGGAACTGCACGGTCACTTTCCCGATTGCAGGCGCACCGGCAACTTGGACTTCTATTGAATCTTGGACAAAAGAATAGCGGTTTGCCCGTGCATCAATGATTTTTCGGTTCACTGCCGCAAGCACACTAAAATCGATATGCCCTGAACTTTTTGAAAGCCCAACGGTCTGAGCGAGCTCCTGGAACATCTCAGGAACAAATCCTCTTCGCCTCAGTGCTTTCACAGTCACGAGCCTGGGATCATCCCAACCATTGATTTTTCCAGTCTCAATCATCTCCCGGATGACTCTTCCCTGGGTTTCAGCACCGGTAATCTGATACCTGCCGATTTCCCGGACAATAGGCATTTTCATTTTGAGAAGTTCTAAAATAAAAGTATGCAGCTCCGCACGAAGCTCAAACTCCTTGCTACGGATAACATGCGTGACTCCGTTGAGAGAATCTTCAACCGGATTTTCAAAATCATACATCGGCCAGACACAATACTTTTTCCCTTGTTTAAAATGCTCAGCAAAAGAAATCCTTGCAATGACTGGATCGCGCATGACCCCGTTGTTTGATTTCATGTCCCCTTTAAGCCTCAGAGTTTTTGAACCTTCAGGAAATTTACCCGCAAGCATAAGCTTCCATTCATCAAGATTTTTCTGGACGGCATTTTTTCTGCAAGGACAGGCCTTCATCTTTTCACGTAAAGATTTCATATCTTCCTGTACGCAAGAACAGACAAAAGCATGCTTTTCTGAGATTAGCTGCTCTGCAAGAGTATACATTCTAGGCATGTCATCTGAAGCAAGACGCTCTTCATCCCACTTGATCCCTAGCCATGCAAGGTCATCCTTCATGGCATTATAATATTCAAGGGTTGATTTCTCAGGATTGGTATCATCAAACCGCAAAATACATTTCCCATGGTATTTTTTTGCGTAAAGATACTGGATGAGGAAAACCAAGGCATGTCCAATATGATTATATTTTGAGGGCTCTGGAGCAAGACGGGTGATCACTTGTCCATCAACAGCTTGTTCAAGTTCAGGCAATCCTTCTTCTTTCTCTTCCCGCTCTTTGACAACGTCTTTCAGTTCAGCAAAAGCCTTGTTTCTCTCTTCAGCCGAAAGGGCGTTAACTTCATTGACAATCTTGGTGATTTGAGGCATCGTTTGCTTGATATCCTTCCTGTCAAGACCGTGCTGAAAGAGTTTAGGAAGGATTTTACCTGTGTCTGCTTTGCCAAATTCCAACGCATTCCTGAGCGCATAGGCCCTTATTTCTTTGGAAAGATCAACCATATTCTCATCACAAAAAACAATTATTTAAACCTATCCCGAAAGAAAAGAGGGATCAGAGAAGGTTATGCCGTTCAGAGTCAAGAAGTTTAACGGTGAGCTTATCAAATTTTTCAAGTAATCGTTCAAATTTATACTCCAAATCCTCTAATTTAACCTTGAGATTTGCAACCTCTGCAAGATAAGTCGCATCAGGGACCTGGGAGGAAGCAGGAGAAATAACCGCCGCCTCAGAAGAGAAGAAGTTTGCAAGCGGACTGTCAAAGGAAGGAGCGATGGAAGAAGGCTCTGCAGGGGGAAGGGAAGGAGGTGCAGGACCTGAGGGAGGAAACAAAGGGTCAAAAGATGGCTGAGAAGGGGCAATCTGGCCAGGACTTTCTTTTTGACCTAGATCAAGAAACCCATCACGGGAGATACGCACAGAAGATTTAGGGACCGGGGCGGATTTGATAAATCCACGTTTCTGTAAATAAACATAATCAATGACGTCAGGTCCCCTCTTTGCACCAAAATTCATAGTATATCAAAGAAAGGGCTTTATTTAAAATCTATGGTCGAAAAGTTTTGATAACCTTTAAATAAAGCAACGCCCCTTTCTTTAAAGAGGAAAAGAGGAAGATGGCTGTTGATATAAAAAACTTAATAGGGACTGTTAATCCCAAATTATACTGTCAAAATGCAGATGAAGTGGCAGGCATAGTGAAAGAGAAAGGATACCTTGCCGCAGCAGGAAAGGCCAAACTTAAAGATAGCCTGTACATCGATTACGAAGCATTGGAGTTGGTGAACCCATTCAAGCTTCCAAAGATTACAAAAAACAACCCGATAGAACAGCATAGCCTTACGTTTGATGCGACAGGTGAGGCGCTGGAACCAATCTATTTTTGGGTCATTGATGCGTTATATAAAGATTATAAGGATATGAAATTGGTCGATAAGGTTGTGGATAATTTTTCTTCGACTGTAGGCTCTGGATTCTTTTCTGACAGAGGTCAAAGAGCCAAGCTAATGCAAGACGCGGCTATTAAGATCCTGGGGGATGCCAACCAAATCATCAAACTTATCCTTAACTTGATTTATGACCTTAAAGAATTCAGGCTCAGACTCAGGCATTATGATGATTATAAAGGAAAGGATGAGAAGAAGAAAGCGGCAGCATTACTGTCATTAAAACAGATCTGGATGGATCAGGTCGATATCAAGAAAGGAAACGGCAGCATCAACATGCTTGCCCAGCAATTGCAATTCGTGACTATTAGGGATGCTTTCTTGAGTGTCAACACTCTTGAGGCGGCAGAAAAATTGGATCTGAATGATCGTGTAAAGAGAATGCTTCTGCAAAGGATTAAAGAGTTTAATGACTGGATAGAAGAATCAGAGAGAGAACTTAGAAAAAGGTATGAGATAGAAAAGATATACTTGAAGAGCGAAGTCAACTCAATCAGGTTATACGCCCGATGGGCAAAACCTTACCTTAAGGCTGCCAAGGACCTGGAGCAGGCGAATCCCAATCCAAAATATGCTGCAAACCTAGTGAACGCGTTTAATACCGCTCTCTTTGAACTTGTCCTGCTCGGGCAGTCAGATTACAAACCTGAAGACGATGTGCGCAGCAAAGATCTGCCCCAGGTGTTTCTCACTCCAAAGAGAAAATACATACCCCTCATAGTGGTAGAGCTTCGCTTCAGAAGCATACCTGAAAGAGTGACCCAGCAGGGAGGATATGTTTTCAGAGGAAAGCTTGAGGCGGTGTTTACCAGTTTTGCACTTAACGAGCAGGAGCTCAAGATTGTGAAAACCGAGATGGAGAAAGATGATCTAGGCGACATCTACCAGGCAATTGAAGGCGCAACTGATGAAAGTTTAGGGCTGCTGCAGACAGATATTGATGACCTCTTAGGAGACAAGGAGGAAAAGAAAGCAGAGGAAAAGAAAAAAGAGGAGGAAGACACAAATCCTTTCAGCGCATTGATCTCTTTTTTCAAGTCGGACAAAAAGAAGGAAGAGAAAAAAGATGATAAGAACAAAAAGATTGAAGCTGATGATGACCTGGAGCAGGTTATTCGCGCTGAGGCTTTAATAAAAGCAAGAAAAGAATGCTTGAAGATATATGGACTTTATAAAAAGTCTCATGGAATGCCGGCGATATAGGTTCCCGCAATATCCTTAAATATATCGTTGACCTTAAAGGGAGATGGTGAAAAAGGGCGACTTACACAAAGGGAGTCTCATTAAGAAGGAAAAACCGCAACCTAAAAAAAATTCTAAAGATAAAACACCTGTAGCTTCTGCAAGTTTACCTGCGCCAAAGACAGTAAAAAAAGAGCAAAACAGGATAATTGCCCCTGCCACACCTGAAAAAGAACAAGAGAGTGAAAAACCCTCTCAGAAGTTCAATCCTCCTTTGGAGACAAGACTTGATACCGATCCAGCAAAAACAGCGGCAACACCTCGCATCATCTACACCTCAAGACGGGATAATCTGCCCGAGGATAAAGAACTCGCATCAGGAGAAGCAGTGCAATATGATCCAGCAAACCCAGGTAATAACACATATACAGCTACAAGACAGTACTCAGCGCGGCAAGAAACCTCTCCAGGTACACCTGAACAGAGGAATTATCAAACCACAGTTGAAAATGCTTATAGAAACAATACTCAGGAACAAAACCTGGAAAATCAGTTCATCCTTGAAAAACGGGAAAAGGATCTGCAGACAGAAAGGAATATCGCTATGCAGATGGACCCGAGATATGAAACAAAAGAGCGCAGATATACGCCTCCCAAACAAGAAAGAGCTGAGAGTACTACAAAAAAGAAACTTCCCTGGGAGTAAGCTCTTTTTCAGCAAGACAACATTTAAATAAAAAGAAATCGTAACCTTATCGATGGTGAGCTATAGCAAGTTTTATTCTGGATCGGATTATGGTTTTACACCTAAGATTGATGAATTTCAAGGAATGGCCTATAGGACCCCTGTTGCGGACATGGGTATGTCGACCAATCCTCAAACGGCAAATCAAATCAAAGAAGTGACGCAAAAACTGAACGCGGGTATAAAGACCATAGAGGTTAGTTTTCTTTCTACAGAGGTCACAGAATCAATTCCCAACCAGCATATAGATGAGATCAGAAGACTCAAAGAACTGGTCGGAGCGGACTTGACGCTGCATGGCCCAATTGTAGAACCGGTAGGGTTATCCAGAGAGGATGGTTCCTGGAGTGAAGAAAAAAGGTTGCATGCCCAAAGACAGATGTGGTCTGCGGTTGAAAGAGGACAAAGATTGTTTTCTGAAAAAGATAAAAAGCCAATCGTTGTGACTTTCCACTCGAGTGCAGGATTGCAAGAGCCGGAAACAATCGAATTGGTAGAAGGAAAAGATAAGGAAGGAAATAAAATCAAAGAAAAAAAAGTGATATCGGTAGCAGTCGTGAATGAAGAGACTGGGCAGATAGCCAAGCTTAAACTTGAAAAAGATTGGCTTGAAAATAAAGAAGGGAATGCACTAAATCGTTTGAATGAGTATAACAAAAGCGGATGGGAAGCAAAATTAAGTCAGATAAGCTTTCGGGCAGACCAAGGAATAGACGCGATAGAAAAAGCCTCACGTATGGGGTTACAGACCCGGGAGGGTCTTGATGAGACAGAACTAAAAAAGTTGTTTAAAGAGTCTAAAACACCAGATGGTCAAAAATTCGTGAATGAACTTAAAGAAAAAATACCCGGTTCAGAAAAGATTGTAGACAATATGTTAAACACGATGAATTACGGGGAAATAAACATCAAAGAGGCATATAACGGACTTAAAGGACAGTTCAATCAGGCATGGGCTTCAGTGCAAAAAGACATCGCCCGGGCAAAGAATGATGATGAAAAGAAAAAGGCGCTTGAACAAGAGAAAAAATTGAGGGCCTACAGCCAAGATATCCAGAAAAATCTTGAAAACTTCAAGGACCCTGGAAAGATAGACTTGCTGGCCCAAGAAGTACAGAAGGGTGTTAATTTGCTCAACACCATAACGCCACCCCAAGAATATCGTCCTCTCAAGGATTTTGCAATGGATAAAGCAGGGGAGACGTTCGCAAATGTGGCCATAGACGCGTATAAGAAATTCAAGGATAATGCACCGATCATCGCCATTGAGAATCCTCCAGCAGGGATGGGAATCAGTAGGGCAGAAGACCTCAAGGAATTGATCGAGACCAGCAGAAAAAAGTTCACTGAAGTCGCACAAAAGAAGTTAGGGTTATCAGAAGAGGAGGCTAAAAAAAAGGCGGCACAGATGATTGGTGCAACATGGGATGTAGGACACATTAACATGCTCCGAAAATTTGGGTATGACACAAAAGACATTGTCAAGCAAACAGAGACCATTGCCCCCTTTGTCAAGAAGGTGCACCTTTCGGATAACTTCGGGCTGGATCATACTGAACTGCCGATGGGTATGGGAAACGTGCCGACAAAAGAGCATATGGACCTCATCAACCAATATAAATCAAAGGCAAATAATATCAAGAATATCATTGAAGCAGGAAATTGGTGGCAACATTTCCAGACAAATCCATTTGTCGAATCCCTTGCCGCTTTCGGATCACCGCTCTATGCGACTAACACCGGACCCAATGCCTATTGGAATACATCAAGCGGCATTTACGGAGGATACTTTTCAGGGAGAGGGATGAATCCAGACATTCACCATTCACTCTATGGAGCAGGCTTTGCCAATCTTCCTCCAGAACTGGGGGGCCAGATGGCAGGTAAAAGCAGGGTGTCTGGCACACCAATAGAGTAGTAAATATTTAAAAACAAAAAGGACATGGATAATCTATGGTAGAAAAGAATGAAGAGGTTAAAGGTGAAACTCTGCCACAGCAAAAAGCACCGGTTCCTCCAACAGCAAAAAAAAGTGTCAAGGAAGATTTCTCATCAGGACCGAAATTGGTGACGGAAAAGGATATTGCTATGGAGTTTGCAATCCAGGTACAACGTAAATTTGACAGGATCATCAAGGCGATAGTGCTCTTTGGATCCCAGGCCAAAAATACAGCAAATGCAAAATCAGACATCGACATCATTATCATCATTGATGACGCATCAATCAAATGGGACCTGGAGCTTATTTCTTGGTACAGGGAAGAGCTTGCAAAGCTTATCTCCCAGAATAAATACGAGTATGACCTTCACGTCAATACAGTAAAATTGACAACTTGGTGGCAAGATCTGCTTTATGGTGACCCTGTAGTGATCAATATCCTGAGGTATGGGGAAAGTCTGATTGATTCGGGAGGATTTTTTAATCCGATAAAGGCCTTGCTCATTGATGGAAAGGTTAAATCGACTCCTGAAGCGGTGTATGCTGCGTTGCAACGTGCCCCCGAGCATCTTGCGCGAAGCAAGTCATCAATCCTCGGAGCAATAGAAGGAGTCTACTGGTGCATGATTGATTCAGCACAGGCGGCGCTTATCACCGCAGGAAAGATTCCGCCAAGCCCGGAGCACATTCCTCAGATGTTGAAAGAGACATTTGTCGACAGAGGGATGCTTGATATGGACAGCATAAAAAATCTTAAAGATTTATACCTCCTGCATAAGTCAATCACTTATAGAGAAACATATAACATCAAAGGAAATGATATTGACCTTTGGCAACAGAGGGCAGAAAAGTTTCTGTCCAACATGACGACAATAATATCAAAAGTTCTTGATGCCGAGAAAAAATAGCAGGATTATTTTTCTTTCTTCTTGGGTTTAGGATACATTTTTGAAAAATCCTTCCCAGGTTGATAACCGATACCCATAGAATACAGGTCGAGAGCCTTACGTTCACGGTCAGGATTGCCGCTGGAGATACCGTAGCCAAATGCTCTAGAGACAACTCCTAAGACCCGGTCTTCATATTTTTTATCCTTGCCGCTTAGTTTTTCAAGGTTTGCTTCTTGATCTTTTGCAATCTTGCCGACTGCATTTTTATAAAGTTCATAACCTGGCATAAAAAGCGCGACTTTTTCAGCAAGTTGCATCGCAAGCTGCCTTCGTTCAGGTGTTACTTTCTTAAAGGCGTCTTCAGCTAATTTGACTGCTCCTGTGACAGCGAGGCCCATAAGCTGCTTCTGTTGTTCCTCATCCAAACCTCTTAAGGGATTGTTGTTTTTCTTATCTTTCTTGTTTTCCTCCATAAGCTTAAGGATTTGCTTGGTAGAACGATACTGGGCGTAAGCTGCGATTATCTGGCGGTCGTCATCATGGATCCCCTCTGCTTTTTTATCCCGCTCATAAAGCTCATCCATATATTCCTGAAAGGGTTTGCTCACAGCAAGCTCAAGCATCGCAGGTTTTGCAGAAGAGACAAGATCAGTAAGGTTTTTCGCTGAATAACCTACGGCTTTTTCATAGGCAAACCCTGCGCGGGTGCTCAGACCAATCTGAAGAAGCTCCTGCCGTTGTTGCGCTGGAAGGCCGGCAAACCGGGTCTTGATCTCATCTTCGCTAACCCCCGGATTCTGGAGCTTGAACATTTCAAAAGCAGGTTTTGAGGCATACTCCAATAACTGGGCCTGAGCGCGTTCATTGGTACCCGCTTCTGCACTTTTAATACCCTGAGAGATAGCTATACCTCGGTCATACTCTTCGAGCAAAGAAACCAGATCTTTTTTAGGATCCTTCTTCTCTTCTTTTGCCATAAATCTTATAGAAAGCACTTCTATTTAAATATGCAGGAAAAACTAGTCAAATATCGGCTCAAGCTTTCGAGTCTCACTCTTGTCAGTTGAATACTCTGGGTTCTTAGGAAGAGAGTCATTCAACAAAGGGAGGCCATTTCCAGTTTGGATTTGACTCGGGACATAGGTTTCAATAGTAGTATCAAGTTCACGCAAAAGCACATCCTCGATGTCTGCATTTTCAATAATATCTTCTTTCTTACCGACAACCTGCTCAAGCTTGCCTGCCTCAAGAGGAGTTTTTTCATCTTTTGGCTTTCCTCCAAAAAGGCCATGGGTTAGCTTACTCAACAAACCTTCTGCATTTGGAGTAGGAGAAGAGGAGGATGGAGAGGCTACATTTGCTTGCTTTTCATCTGGTTTGGGAGGACCCTGAGATTCTTTTTGAGCAAGAATCTTGCTGACACTTCCAGCTGCATGCGCATTGACGGTTACACTGTCGATTCCTTCCTTGATAAGAAAAGTAATCAGGTCTTCGTTATTTTCCGAAAGAATACTGACATTAGTCTCGACATGATACTGCTTACACCTGCTGATGACATAACTGAGCGCGGAGATGACTGCAGGATGCAGTTCATCATATAGCGACTGCACTTCAGGGTTATTCTTGTCGACGGCAAGAAGATACTGTGTCAAATTTTGAATGTCTATGTTAACAAACGAGATTCCTTCTTCACAAAGAGAGTTGATAATCTGGACGGTGGCAGGAGTATCGACCATGATACCAATTTGGATATTGTCCCCAATTCCCAGATCTTTTGCTATCTTTTTTGTTTCACGCACCTCATCTGCACTGATAACCTGAGGGATAAGTATACCATACTTCTTTTCTGGAAAAAGCAAGGAGAGCTTACTGACAGCTTTAATTTCTGATTCAAGA
>CAIQQL010000139.1 GCA_903873955.1 uncultured archaeon
AGATCGTCTTAAGACGGGCGATATGTGAGGAGAAAGTGGTGACGACCATGCCTGATTTTCGGTTATCCGTAGTAAAGAACACATCCTCTAAAAGTCCCTTGGCTATCTTTTCTGAAGGGGTCTTCCGGTCATCCCCCGCATAAAGGCAGTCAACGATAAGGGCTTTAATCCCGATGCGAGAGAGTTCTTTTAATCGTCGATAATTTGGTGGTTCGCCGAAAACAGGGGTGTTGTCTAGCTTGTAGTCATTTGCATAAAGAACAACTCCTTCAGGGGTATGGACTGCGATGATGGAACTCTGGATGGTGGAATGTGTTATGTTGAGAAATTCGACTTTGTAGTCTCTCTTTCCTCTTACGACAATCTGGCCGTTGGGTTTGACGGGAATGACCTTGTTAGGGATATGCTGGTCTGAGTCTTGCATAAGCACACGCAAAACTTCCGTAGTATAGTCTGTACCTGCAACGATTGCACGATAGCGCGGAGCGATATAGGGGACACCTCCGACATGGTCAAGATGGGCATGCGAGATGAGCAATGCCCTGACCTTGTCGCGTAACCCTCTTTGGTCAAAATAGAGATCGTCTGGAAGTGCTCCAAGTGAACGCATTCCTTTTTCACTCGGGATTTTTTCACGTTCGGTAACACCGACGATAGCTGGCAGGTATAACCCAGCATCAAAGACAATGACATCATCCCCTGTTTCGATGGCGGTCATGTTTTTCCCTACCTCATTGTAACCGCCTATCGCATGTATCTTCATGCCTCACTAAAGGACAAGGGGTTTATATACATTTTTAACGTTACGAGAGAAAAGGTTATTAATGAACTCAGTTTGGTAGTGGGGTGAAACTTAGACCCTCTCTCCGGCCATCAAGAAGATACCTTCTGATCAATACTGAATCAAAAGAGTCTGTGGAAAAAGCACTTTTTACGGCAATGGGTACACTAGGGGTTGCACGCGCTTCGCCAGTCTTCTTGCAGCATGCGACCGGAAAGGTAATCTTGGCAGTTCGCCGTGAGGAAATTGTTGATGTGCGTGCGGCTTTGGAGCTTTCTCAGACTCCTCTCAGGGTAATAAAAATTTCAGGTACTCTTAAGGGACTTTCCTCATAATTATAACGAAACCTTTAATTATGCTCGTGCTTTCAGCGTTCTATGAATAAGAGGGGACAGATACAGATCTCTTTTGGTATGATTATTTCTATCATAATCGTGGGTGTGACTGTTGCTGTGGCTTCGTATTTGATCTATCAGTTTTTGAGTTTCAAGGATTGTAGTACCATCGGGCTGTATTATGATAGTCTGCAAAAACAGGTGACTAGTGTTTATCGCGGGCAGGGCACCGAGAACTATCCTTTTTCTGGTCAGGTCCCGAGTTCCGTCCAATATGTCTGTTTTGGGGATCTTTCTCTTTCTCCCTTGCTGGCAGACAAGGCAAGATATGACTATTTCAAGGAAAATATAAAATCCGGGAAAAATGCGTTCTTGTATCCACAACCTACAAGCTGTGGTGCTTCTTATCTCAATAAAAACATTCAGTATATAACGACTGATCAGTTTTTCTGTGTTCCTGTAAAAGATGGGAAGGTAGGAGTAAAGCTCTCCAAAGGCCTCTACGATCCTTTGGTGAAACTGACAAAGTAGGGACATGACTTTTCAACTTTCTAAAAAAGGATTTGAGTTTAGTTTCGGTTTTCTTTTTGCAATCGTGATCGGGGGCATCATCATTTTCCTGGCCATCTATTTTGCTTCAACCCTGCTTACTTACCAGAAAAAACAGACCTCCTCTTTTGCGACAGCAAGTTTTGACACACTGCTCTATCCCTTAGGAACTGGACTTGATAGGGATAAGATGACTCCTTTTGAATTTGCGGTGGATAATCAGCTCACATTTGATTGCCAGATCTCTGCCGGATTTGGACAGCAGGTCATATCGGCGGATCCTGCTTCAACCATTGGAACAAAGTATGCGGGCAATGGTCTTGCTAGCAGGTCTGCAGACAAATATGTCTTTGCCGCTTCGCCCCTTGTGGGAAAGAAGTTTTTTGCTTTCACGAAGCCTCTCAATATGCCCTACAAAGTAGCTGATCTCATCTTTCTGATCCCCAATGATAAGGAATACTGTCTCGTTTCTCCTCCATCAGGGGTGAGTGAGGAGATTAATAATTTTAAGGAACAAAATCCACTCTTTAACGCGTCAAAAGGGATAGAGATTGAGACCTCTCCAGTCTATTGTCAGAAAGGGACAAAGAAGGTCTGTTTCTATGATCATACGGGTTGTGATAAGATAATCGATCCTGTAACCGGAGTCATCAATGCGGATGGGAAGACAAGTTATTTTGATCCAGACGATTCGACACATGCACTGCTCTATGCTGCGATTTTTTCAGATCTTCCTTATTATAGCTGTGAGCTTAATAGATTGGTAAAACGGTCTTCTCAGTTGGCCTTGTTATATGCGGCAAAAGAAAATACTGTCTCAGATGTGGGGTGCGGTATTGAGCTGTCCACGGACTTGCTCGCTTATGCAAACTTGACCAAGATGTATACCGGCACCCCGGAATCTTTGGGTCAGATCTTCACGATGTCATCAGATATAGGGAGGTCCAATGCGAATCTTATACGCTGTCCGCTCTTCTAAAGGACAGTTAAAGATCCAGGAAATGGCCTTTGCACTGATCATTGTCATGATTTTTGTGCTCTTGGCAGGGTTCTTTTTTTTAAGGGTCATCCTCGGAGGGTTGCAGGATGATGTGAATGCGCAGAATGATGAAAGATCCATGCAGATGGCTGCTGATTTGACCTATTATCCGGAGTTTTCCTGGAGTTCAAACAGGAATCGTTGCGAAAAGTGCATGGACCTTGACAAAGTGCTCGCCTTGAAGAATGCCATCAAGGATGTGCATTCGCCATATCGTGATTTTTTCGGAAAGGATGTGGTGGCTATGCGTGTCGACATCTTATATCCTGCCCCCATACAGACTGAATGCACATCTGACAATTATCCCCATTGTTCTACATTCACTCTTATAAACAAGAGTTCATCTATAACCTTGCAGGGGAGTTATGTATCGTTATGCCGTCCAGATACCACGACGGGAAAATTTAGGGATTGTGTACTGGGGTTAGTGCGAATCGGATTGAACAAAACCACACCATGATGTTGCCACAAAAAAAAGCGCAGGAAGAAATTACAGGATTTGTCATCATAGTCGTCATGATCTCTGTTCTGTTCATGGTCTTTCTGGGAATCATGTTCAGTCAGAATTTTAATAAAAGTGCTACTCCTTCAAAAGACGTGTCTAGCTATCTTGAGGCTGTGACTGAGGTCACCACCCCTTGTGCAGTTTATGGGGATGAATATGCGACTATCGGAAAACTGTTCGATTATTGTTATTCGGGAAAATCCTGCCTGTCTGGTGTATCTGCCTGTTCGGTTCTTAATTCGACTTTGCTTGAGATGTTCAATGCGACCTTGCCATTCAGCGCCGCTCATGAAAGAAAAGGATTCACATTTTATTTAGAGGCGGTTTCAGACTCTTCCCAAGCTACACAGGTTGTTCTTGCCATCGCAAAAGGAAATTGTACCGGGTTTCAGGTCACTGCGGCAAGCCCGCTGATCACGGTGACAAAGACCTTGAGTTATAAGTTTACAGAATGCTACTGAGCAGTCTATAGGTTTTTAAATCCATTTTTCCTTGAGTTTTTATGAGAAAACTCGAGACCGCCGAAGAGAAGGCTGCAAGACAGAAAAAGAATACGCTGATCATCAGCATCTTTATGCTGGGTATTATGGTCTTGAGCACTTTAGGGTATGCCTTTATGACCTGGGAGCAGGGTTCTAACGGAAGCAGCTCAAATTCAAATGCACAGCTTCAGGATGTCAATGGTCGCTGGGTTAAGACAATCCAAAATCAGCCTTTTTCATTTACCATGCCTGAGCAATCCACCTCAAACGTCACCAAAGATATTTTTTTGACACTTGCAAATTATGCCCAAAAGCCCTTGTATATTGATGCAGGAAATAACAGTGCAGTGGTTTATGAGATCTCTTCCACTTTAGGGTTATTTGCATCAAAAACGAGCCAGGCCTGCAATGGGCCATGTGAAGAGAACTTGCCTGAGAAGAACTGTTCAACAGACCTGCTGGTTGTTTACAACCAGTCTGATCAGAATAGTGTCTATCAAAAGGAGAACTGTGTGTTTATCCAAGGGGATATGCGCGCAGTGGACAGCTTCCTTTATGATGTGCTGAACAGTTCCTAGTCGTATTAGCACCTAACAGAAGGATTATAAACAAAAAAACCTTGCCTCAATAATGGAACATTCTCAAGAAAAGCAACATAAAACCGAACCTCTTTCAGAGGACAAGAAGGAAAAGAAAGCCAAACTTGGCTTTTATCTAGTCCTCGGGTTTATCGTAGGATTGATTGTCCTGTTTTTGATTTTTAGCATATTCATAGGCAACTTTCAGGTCTGGTTCGCAAAAAAGCCTGTGCAGCTCACCTATCAAGGTCTCTCTTTCACGCTAGAGGCGATGAATGGCCTTACTATCTATCATTTGAACTACCCTTTGTTGCATCCTTCCGGGAAAGTGTTCTATAACAATCTTCTACTACGTAACGACCCGTCTAAGAACAATGTTTCTGTGGAAGGCAGGCTTACCTTTGAGGGAGACAATGACCTTTATGTGTCTGTTGATTCCAACAATCTGAGGGTCTGTCCTAATATCCTTCGAGATGTCTCGTTTATCCCTTATTTTATGGTGAACAACTTTTTTAACGTCTCCACCGGCAACACAAATGCAACGGTTTCCCAGACCGACAATCTTACCTATTATAGCTGTGAAAACAACCCAGACAAGAACGTGATTGCTATCCTTCCTTCCTTCAATAATGTCACCCGTATAGTCCATACAGGTAAGTGCTATAAGATCTATGTGGCCAACTGTGACCTGCTAAATGCCTCAGAAAAGTTCGAGGTTCAGGCAATTATTGACAATCAGGAAAAACTGCTTACCATAGGAAGATTTACCCCCAACTAGGCTTCAAACGAGGCAGGAGCAAAGCCTTAGGCTAAGACCTGTTTCTTATCCTTATAGCAAACTAAAAACCTTTAAAGCATATCTTTAGGACTCGTCTAATGTTTGAGAAATGATTACTTTCGACGTGCTCTGGCCTTTATTTTCTTTACGGCTCGCACATGCCTGATCCTTGTAGCCTTCTTTGCTGGTGAGATGTCATGGACAATGCTCATGATGTCTGTGTACGCTGGGATTGCTTCCAAAGAGAAGATCTTCACGTTGGCGAACCAGATGGCGACAACAATGATGGTGCTGCCGACATACCAGGTGAGCAAGTGTGCAATGTCGAAGTAAGTGAACCCTGTGACAGAAAGTGTAGAGAATATGATGATACGGATGATGTTCAACACAAGGAAAGATCCAAAGAGGAACAGGAGACTTTGCAGTCGTTTCTTGATCTGCATAGGGGTTGCAAGATTGAGGATTGCAAGAAGGAAGTAGGCTGAGCCTGCAATGCAGGCTTCTATGAGCTTGATTCCATTGTCACCTATGACAATGATGGGGTAATCCACAAACACTAACGCTGCCTGATGATAGAATGCTTTCAGGACCAAAAAGACAGGATAGACTGTCAGAGGGGTAAAGACAATATAGAATATGCCTGTCAGCCCAAGTATAATAAGCAGAAGATAGCGTAACCCTAGAAAGCCCATCTCTTCATTATTCATAGGAAAGGAGGGTAATTAGGGTTTAATAATATAGCGTTTTCAGGCACTAAAAAGAAAAATAAGTTTACCTGCGCGATACTCTAATGGCGACAACAATGATCAGGATAATCAAGAGCAGGTTCACTGCGCCGATGACCCAAAGAAGATAGTTTCCCGTGAAGGAAAATCCTCCAGTGCTGGTTGAGGCTGCTTGAGCGAAAGTCACTAAGACATTCTTGGTCTCAGTCTTGCCATTGACTGTGGATTGTATCGTGAATGACTGTTCTCCTGTGACATCCTTGTTGACTTTGAAGGTCATCGTGACATCCTTGTTTTGACCAGGGGTGAGGGTGACTACTCTGTCAGAGATGGAGTCTATGGTCGCCCAGCTGTCATAGTTTGTTGCACCGATGATATACGTGTTTGTAGCGTTGCCTACATTGAGGATGTGCGCTACAACCGTCATATCGCTTCCCGCTTTTACGTCAGAGCCAAGTGTGGCAGTGATATCAGTGTTTTTCCCAGAGTTGCCGCTGATTCCAGCGTTTGCGCTACAACCGGCTACCTGTAGACTGATCTGATAGGGGCTGCCTAAAGAGAGTCTGTAGTCTCCGTTGTAATAATCATATTCAGCACCAAGTTGGAGCTTGTAAATCTTGTTTGCAGCAGATGCTGGTACATTGAAGGTGAATGGAATACTCTTCTCGATATCGCCTTCTCCAAGGGAGTTGGTGAATTCTTGGGAGAGATCGATGCCAAGTTCTCGGTTATAGAGAGTGACTTTGGTTCGGTCCCAAGTGTCGCTTCCGATATTGACCAGATCAGCAGTGACCTCAATAGGATCGCCACAGGTGACTGTTCCGGAAGGAGTAGTTTGAACATTGTCAAAGGTGAATTGCTTGTTGTCATCGCTTTCACTTGAGATAGTGATGGCATTTGCAGTGTTGTCATTGCACATTCTGTCTTCACCAAGATTGCTTGCCTTGCTATAGGTCTTTGCTGCAACGATATAACTTCCAGTCTTTATGGTTGCAGAGACTCTGAAGTGATAGGTGGCTGTCTTGGAATCGCCAGATTTGATAGTGCCAAGTTTTATTTCCTGGTTGAAAGGAACGTCAACAGTGTCCTGGAGTGAGCTTGTTCTGCTTGCGTAGGTGGAAGCATCCAAAAGATTGAGTTTGACATAGACATTGCTTAAGTCAGTGTCTCCGTTGTTGGCGACCTCAACTTGGACTTCGATTTCATTCAAGTGCTGCCAGTCAGTGTCGTCTCCGCCAGAGGCTTTATTGCTGATATCTACACTAGTAATAGAAAGATTGGTACCGATATCTCCGTTTCTGCAGAAGATGAAAGGTTTGGTGTATATGACACTGATTGCTTGGGCTAAACCGACTGCAGGAGCACTTACTGTTATAGTGGCCGTGTTTGCGCCAGTGGATAAGGAAGTGAGGGAAGTTGCATTGGTGACATAGAATGTTCTGGTCTCATTAGGCTGGAGAGTGACTGTTCTTCCTGGAAGGATATTGACACTCATTCCAGTGCTGGCGATAGTGAGATCAAGTGCTGTGTTTCCATTGTTGAATACAGAGAACTGGCCGCTTACAGAGTCAGTGAGATCAGCGACCTTGGTGACTACAAGAGAAGAATTGACGGTGATAGGGATGATGACATCAGGATAGGTCAAAGTAGGGTAGGATCCTGTGCTATTTGCGGCAACAAGGCTTACTCTGATGTTTCCTTGTGAATATAATGGGGCAGTGCCAACAATAGAGAAGGTCTTGCTTTCATTCTGGGCAAGGGTCGTAAGGGTTGGGAAGGTCTTGATCTTTCCAAGCGAAAC
>CAIQQL010000140.1 GCA_903873955.1 uncultured archaeon
AATATGACCGTAATGGGACGCATTATGCAAAAGGGTAATATGGTATTGTTCGTCACTGTAATTCACATCAGCACCCGCTGCAATGAGCATCTTGACCATATGAGGGGCTCCGTTGCCCCGATTAAGATATTGGAAAAGTGCTTTGGACGGCGCGGTCTTGTCTATTGTGCGCATTTTATCCAGCAGTAACTTGACAATGTCAAGGCGTCCTTGCGAGCTGGCAACAAAAAGCGGTGTAACGCCTTCCTTTGTTTCTTTATCTATCTGAGCGCCCTTATCGAGCAGTAACTTGACGATTTCAAGGTGACCATTTTGGCTGGCAATAATAAGCGGCGTGGCTCCATTATATATTGCATTATCCGCCTTTTTCTCTTTTGCAAAAATGACCCGTCCCCCAAAAACTGTACACCTTCATAATAGAGGTTATGTATAATGAAATGTACAGTTCAAGGAGGGCATGAGTATGAAAGCAAAACGTTTCACCGAAGAGCAGATCATAGCCATACTGAAGGAAGCTGAGGCAGGCGCAAAGGTTATGGATGTCTGCAGAAAACACGGCATGAGTGATGCCACCTACTATAATTGGAAGGCCAAGTACCACGGCATGGAAGTAAATGAACTGAAAAGACTGAAACAACTTGAAGACGAGAACGGAAAGCTCAAACACATCGTCGCCGACCAGGCCCTCGATATCCAGGCATTAAAGCATGTGCTCTCAAAAAAGTACTGAAGCCCGGAGTGCGAAGAGCAATGGTTAACGACACCAGAGCGCATTTCGGGCATACCGAGAATAAGGCTTGTAACCTCATCGGAATCAGCCGATCCTCCTATCGTTACATTCCGCAGATACCATGCGATGATAGGCTCAAGGAACGCATGAGAGATCTGGCACAGAAGAAACCACGATATGGAGTAAGAAGATTACATGCACTTTTAAAAAAAGAAGGTCTCGTGGTCAATCACAAAAGAACAGAGAGAATATACAAACAGGAAGGGCTTACTATACGGAGAAAGACAAAGAAGAAACTTCCTCCATTGGTACGATTGACAGTATGTGTACCTGCAAGAATCAACCAGCAATGGGCTATAGATTTTGTTCATGATAACACAGGATCAGGCAGAAGGTTCCGCTGTCTTTCTCTTCTCGATGTCTATTCTCGCGAATGTCTTGCTATTCATACCGACACATCCATATCAGGAAAGACCGTGACCGACGTTCTTCAGAGATTCGTCGAGACACGCGGCGCTCCAGAGGTTATCACAACCGACAACGGCCCCGAGTTTACTTCGAAGGCATTTACTTCCTGGGCATATGAAAAAGGAATCCGTATCTTCTTTATCAGACCGGGAAAGCCCATGGAGAATGCTTTTATTGAGAGTTTCCAGGGGAAGCTCAGGGATGAATGTTTGAATCTGAACTGCTTTAGCTCCCTCATTGATGCGCGCAAGAGGATTGAATCATGGAGACTGGAATATAACACCGAGAGACCTCACAGCTCTCTGAATGATCTTTCACCTTTTGAATATATCAAACGACAGATGGTATTGACAGGATGAATACAAAACCTCTAAACTTGGGTTGTACTAAAGATGGGGTACGGTCAAGAAGTAATTATCGGTATTTATGAATATATATTAATTGCAAAATTACGCAATATCCTGAAAACGTGGATCAAAAATAACAAGCGCCTTTCATAATAGACCTATAAGGGAAGATGTACTCTGATGTTCCTGA
>CAIQQL010000141.1 GCA_903873955.1 uncultured archaeon
GCGGACGAACATCTGCTTGGTTTCATCATTCATCAAAATATCAAGATAACGCTTCCTGAGTTTTTCTTCCTCATCTTGCAGACCGTGCCATTTTTCAGGCAGAGGATAAATGGACTTGGTCAACAGCACTCCGCTCTTCACCATGATAGAAAGCTCTCCGCGCTGCGTCCTCATCATATAACCTTCCACCCCTACAAAATCCCCGCTGTCAATATATTTCTTGAAGAATTCCTTGAGTTCTTTTGAGGCCATCCCATCCTGCAAAATCGCCTGTATCTTTCCTGTGCCATCCTGGACAACCAAAAAAGAGATCTTACCCATGTCCCGTATGCTCATCACCCTTCCAGCAATACGGACAACTGCATTGTCACTTTCACCAGCCTTCAGACCTGCATGTTTTTTTTGCAAAGGATCCGCATATGCAGTCACCTCGTATTTGGTAAGATAAGGATTGATGCCCTGCTCGCGAAGCTCCCTGAGCTTGCGTATACGTTCCTTCACAATTTCGTCTTGACGTCCCATCCTTATATTGCACCTGAGCCCTTTATATATTTTAACTAGATATGAGAAAACTCTTCCCGTACTTTCTTGTCGGCCAGCAGATAGAAGATAATCCATCCATGCAGCACGATGATAGTGATAGCGTAGATTATCGAAGTCACATTTCCACGGATGTAGGTGAAGTGAAAGAAGATCACCAGGACTGCAAAAACAGCTTCCCCTATGCGGGCCCCGTTCTTGCGACGTACCAGGTTCCTTCCTAAGAAGCCCAGACATAACGCAAGGATTATGAAAACTGCACCGAACCATAAGAAGGTCGTCCCGACACCGATATGCCCTTGGGAAGCGGTTGTAAGCTGAATGGCGCCCGCTTGTGCAGCCGCATTAAAGCTGTCTACGCTAATGTAAAAAACGAATCCCACACCTAAAAAGAGCAAACCTAAAAACAAGGCCAAAGCAGCAAGGACATAGTTAAGGATGGCGATTATACGAACTCCTCTGAGCACCTTGCCCTTACCGGCAAAGGACGACGTTGTTGCGTTTTCCATAAGGTATGATGATAAAATCGATATTTAAACTTAATTTTTCTAGATACTTAGTATCTTGAACTCCTTAAAATCCTGAAACCTCTCTTCGGATTGCTCAATCGATCGTATTTGAGCGTATTTAGGTCCAATTGAGCAGATAGACACCATCTCATCCACTTTCTCCCCGTCACCTTCAAGAAAAATCTCCACTCTTCCATTTTCAAGTTTACGTACAAATCCTCGTACATTACGATTGACTGCATTTTCCTTTACAAATTCATTAAAGAATTGATTTTGCAAAGAACCAGTAACCTTCAATTTCACAGACTTTTTCATAGATTTAAAAAATAGGCACTCAAGATTAATATAGTTTACTCTTCTTGCTCGTTATCTTCTTTCTGTTGAGCCGCACTTTGATTGAGATTCTTCTCTTGTTCACGTGCCAATTCACGTTTTGCCATATTGTCTATGCTGTCTGAAATAAGCCTGAGATATCCTACCGCTTTCCAGTCTTTGCCTAACAAAGCCGCACCTTGCTTATCCATTTCGATAGGTACGCCAGCCAGGATGGATCCTTTGGCTGAAGCATCAATGACTGCGAATTCAGGCATCTTACATCGGATAATGTCATGCAAAGAGTACTTGAGAGGCCATTTCTTGATCTTGTTCTTCTTGCTGGAGAAGAGTCCAGAATAGTACCTGGCAGGGAAAGCCCCGATCATGAGCGCAAGAGAGCCCTGCATGTCCAATTCTTCGTCTTCAGTCAGAGTTGGCAAAGAGATGATAAAGCTCTCGGAAAGAATCTTTGGATACTTGACATTCTCAAACTTCAGGAAGTCCCCATCAAAAATCTCCTCAACTTCTGCAGTGTTAAGGTCAATAAGGCCCACGGAATATTGTTCAGCAAGCTTCTTGTATCCTTTCTCTTCAAAAAGGTCCATAGTGTCAACGCCTTCAGCGCCTTCTGCGATGAACAGATCAGTTTGAGGTCCTTTATGGTTCAGGCAATATCTCAAAACAGACTCCACAAATGCTGGAGAGGTGGATTTTTCATCCTGGGCATGCAACCCTACCTTAAGAATGACCTTATGATGCTTCTGTAACTCTTTATCGAACTTGATAACGTCCAATAGCTTTGGAACGGTGTCATGGTACGATTGAAACTTGATAGCTACTCCTTTTGCCATGTCAAATTAGATAAACGCCTGCTTTTAAACATTATTGTAATGTGCTGAAAGATGCATAATTACGACGAAAGTCTGCCGTCATCTTCGCGCCTGTCGAGCTCATTATTCAAGACTGCCACAACCTGAGAAGCAAAATAGACTCTCTTCCCGATGGTCACGGGAGTGCACATAGTCTTTAATCGACGCAACTCCTTGAGGGGCAAACCCTTATGGTCTCCCAAAATGAAGATAGGATTCTCCTTTATCTCAACCGTGCGGATATCCTCTCCATCGGGATCGAGGATGTAAAGATTCCTGTCCTGAGCAACAAGTTCCTTAACCACTTCCAAAAATCCTTTCTTCTCAACAAAAAATCCCGGGAAGACCTCACGTTTCGCCCCTTCCTTGTACTTATAGAGCATCTTGCGCAAGATCCCGGAAACATCCGTCTTTGCAAGGTACAAACGCTCCTGGCCCTCAGGGGTCTCTTTGACAGGCATCATCTCCAGATGTTTTGGGGGATCGGGCATCCCGGCAAAGCAAAGGTGCAGTTTTGCATCAGTACGAATCTTATGGCTCAAAAAAAAAGTTGCAATCACGGTATGAATCGCAATATCAATCCTTCCTGCCCGCTGTAAATCCTCACCGAACCCGCCAGAAGTAGGAGCTGTCCTTGAATAATAGACTATTTCACGCATATCTTTTTCATGGAAAACAGGTTTAAAGAGTTTCTCTTCACCAAAAATATTAAAAGCTCATGAAATATCCAATAGAATGAGGTGCATTGAACTATCAAGGAACGGAGATAGATTTCAAATGCATTATATTCTCTGCTGCAAACTTTTAAATCCAAGCCTGTCTGCATTCATTCATTCTTGACATGGCTAACCAATCCGTCCATCCGCTGGCTCGACCCCGACACATCTCTGCAAAAGGCAAGCGTGTTTTTCTCTTCATCCACGGATATACAGGCAGTCCGAGCGATTTTAACGGACTCGGACCTTTCCTCCATAAAAGATTCAAGGCAACAGTTAAGATCCCTCGTTTGCTCGGCCATGGCACGCAAGTCCAAGACCTCAACAGCTTTACCTACAGCGATTTTTATAACCAACTCACGAAAGAGATCAAAAAAGAGCTTAAAGCAAAAAAAGAGGTCATCCTTATAGGATATAGTTACGGAGCTCTCCTTGCCCTGGCACTTGCTGCACGCTTTCCAGTTAAGGGAGTCATCGCAATCTCCGCATCCTATAAACTCAAATTTCCATTGAGCATGGTCGGACCTTTGCGTCATGTGAAACAATACTGGAAAAAACATCTGAATGCGGCTAAACGTGAACGAAGGAAAAATTCTTTCTATTATAAGTATATGAACGCAAATATCGTCACGTTGCTTAAAGAAGCAAGGCGCGATCTTCATTTGCACTTGAATAAAGTCCATTGTCCGGTCCTCATCTTAAATGCAAGACATGAACGGGTTGCGAGTTATAAAGGGGCCCTGCAACTGGAAAAGGCGATCCCGTCACCCATAAAAAAGACCGTCCTGGTTGATTGCAAAAACCACGATCTTCTTTACTCTGAGGCCATGGAAGAGGCTTATGCGATCATTGATGAGTTTATCACTGAAAACTCCCTCTTTGCCTGACCATGAACATTGTGTTTTTCACAGAGGCTTATCTGCCTTTCAATAATGGGGTTGTCAACAGCATACTCCTCCTGCAACGCGAGCTTGAACGGATGGGCCATTCAACCTTTGTCTTCACTACCGGAGAAACACCGCTGACCCCGAAAGTGTTCACCTGCCCAAAATTTGAGGTAAGCCAGGGGTATGGGATTTCTTTCCCGATATACTCTGACCAAGCAAGACGCGTCCTTGCACAAGCAGACATCTTCCATACCCATCAACCGTTCACGTTAGGGTTTTATGCTCTTTTGCAGGCAAGAAAGTACAACAAACCCTTGATCCTCACCAGCCATACACAGTATGAAGAATATGCAAGGTATGTGCCTTATATCGGTCAGCTTTCAAGGTCTGCCGCGCGAGGCATTGCAGGAGGGCTCATGCGTCAGTGCGATAAGATTATACTCCCCTCCAAGTCCTATAAGCAGACGCTCTGCACCCATTTTGGTGTCCCGGCGCAGATCATAAAAATAATTCCGAATTGTTTTGAGCCCGGAAACACAACCCTCAAACGAGCAAAATCTCCTGCTCTCAGGGGGAAAAAAGTTCTTGTCTACTGCGGAAGGCTTGCGCCTGAAAAAAACCTCCCTTTCCTGATACGATCCTTTCACAAAGTACATAAGGCTGAGCCTTCTGCTTTCCTAGTCCTTATTGGAGGAGGCCCTATGTTAGAAGAGTTACAAGCATACACGCAAAGATTGCATCTTACTGAAGCAGTCCAATTCAAAGGTCAGGTAGACCGCACTGCCGTCTATGATCTTCTTTCTTCAGGAGATCTTTTCACAAGCACCTCCTTAAGTGAGGTCCTGCCCCTCACCCTGCTTGAAGCAATGCATATTGGAGTTGTCCCCGTCACTTTTGCGAGCCCAGGATTCAAAGACATCATCACCCATAGAAAAAACGGATGGATTGTTTCCACCCAGACTGAAGATGCATATGCACGAGAGATAATCAAACTGCTCTCCAATCCTAAACAGATCCATCACCTATCCCTGGAGGCCAAGAAAAAGTCCCAAGAGTTCCTTCCATCACGTATCGTCCCCAAGGTCATTTCCCTCTATCATCAGGCACTCCATGAAAAAGGGATTCAAGGAGGAAGATAATGCTCATCGACACAATAACCCACCTGTTGAATCATTACCCCCATCTCTTTCTTTTTATCGGCCCTATCTTAGGAGAAGAAGTCTTGTTGGTTCTCGTTTTCCTTGCAGGAGGAGGCATTGTCCCATTATGGTCAGTGATGATCTATGGCCTTTTGGGGATGCTGTTTGCAGATTGCCTTTGGTACCTCCTTGGAAGAGCCTCGCTCACTTCCGCATTCATCTCCAAACAAAACTTCTTCAAAAAAGGACAAAGAGAGCTGGGAGCCCTTGAACAGATCTCCTCGCATAAACTTCTTTTCATCTTCCCGCTCACCAAGTTTGTCTATGGGACGAGGTCAATATCCCTATTCCTTTCAGGGCTTAAAAAAATCCCTTTCTGGAAACTCCTGATTGCAGACATCATTTCCATCATTATCTGGGCAGGGATCATGTTCCCTCTGGCATTATTTGCAGGCCATGGGACCATCAGCTCATTTGCATCGGTCAAACGCATCGAGCATTTTATCGGATATTTCCTCGTAGGAATCTTTTTCCTCTTTGTGATTGTGAAATACCTGATACCTTGGATTGTCAAAAGCCTGCTTAAGAAAGATGAAAACCTGAATGCTAATTTAAAACAAACTCCGGACGCGCAACAATCGTATTCGCAAGCACGGCGCGGTAACAGCCGACGAGCTGATCACCGCAAAAAACGCAAATCTTCTCATCAATAGCGAGCTTGGGCAGATCACCTTCTACAAACGTCTCGAAAAGGGGAGAACCGGTCAGGACTTTTTTGAGCAGAGTTTTTTTGAGCATCACTATGGGAAGCACCTGAGCAACTATCTCTCCAGGGATGAGCATCGACCGTAGCGGACCTTCATCGCCCTCTTTCCAGGCAAGATAGGCTTTTTCTACTTCATAGAGCGTATGACTCTCCTTCTCTTCAAACATTCCTGCCCGGGTCCTGCGCAGTTCAGTCATATGCGCGTCCCCTATCGCAGCTCCTGCATCGGTGACCAATTTGCGGATATAGGTCCCTGCCTGTACAGTTGATCGAAACAGGACATCTCTTCCCTGCCGTTCAAGCAATTCAAAGGATTTCACTTCCCGTACGCGTTCTACCCTGAGGACGTTTGACTTCACAGGAGGAAGCTGTCGAATTGACCCTACAAACTTCTGCATCTGCGCCAAAAGGTCCTTGTCAGAGACATCATCGTGCAGATGCATAATACCGACATACTCTTTATCACGATGCATAAAGTATTCGTTTAAACGACAAGCTCTTCCCAACGCGACCGGCAGCACTCCAGTGACCATCGGATCCAGAGTACCAAAATGGCTGGTCTTATTGACCTTGAAAAGATCCTTGATAAATTGGGAGACTGTAAAGCTTGTAGGACCTGTGGGTTTATCCACATTGATAATTGAAAACGCGATCAGCTCCTTGAGAGGGCGCTGTTTTTTTATTTTTTCAATATCAATATGCATAGATAAGCGAAAGGAAGTGTATTTTTATATCTATATGTGTGA
>CAIQQL010000142.1 GCA_903873955.1 uncultured archaeon
TGACAAAAAAACTTTTATTGAGATAGTAATTAAAAAATAGGGTGAAAATGATCAGGACTAAAGCTACAATAATCAGGGTTCTTCCTCTGCCCGGATGGAACTTTTCCTCATCTTTTTTCAAGGTAGAGAACACCAGAATCATATAGATGAGGCAGATGCCTGTGAATGAGGTGACAAGAAGATATCCTCCTACAAGATACAAAAGTATGCTCTCAAGATTGATGAGCCAAAAATAGGCAAAGATGATAAGGCCTGCACCGACAACTCCCCGTAGGAACCTGTCTATCTGTCCCTCATTTTTTATTTTCCACATCTTCTTATTTACTCCTTCGGATATATAACTTTTTGCTAGTTGTATAATTTAAAATTAGCCCTTGCCTTTTCATCGCTTCGGTCAAAAACCTTTTTGATTTTAGATTTATAGGCTGGGAAGGTTCCGTTTTTTATCGCTGCCCTTGCCCCTTCAAGCAGGCGGGTCAGGAAATAGATGTTATGGTAACTCACCAGGCGGTATCCATTCCCCTCCTCTTGGGTGATCTGGTACCTGAGGTACGCTCTAGAATAATGAGTACACGCAAGACACTTACACCCAGGCTCTATCGGTCTTTTGTCATTGACAAATTCTGCGTTGGTCAGCCGAACTTTCCCCTTGAAGGTGAACAACGTCCCTCTTCTGGCATTTTGTGTAGGGAACCTGGAATCAAACATGTCTACCCCTCGTGAAATGGCCTCTAGTATCTCCACAGGATGGCCTGCGCCCATCAGATAGACGATCTTATTTTCAGGGATGATTGATTTTTGAACTTCAATACATCGGTATTCATCTTCCTTGGATTCACCTAATGCCAGACCTCCAAGGGAATATCCGTCAAAACCTATCGAGGTAAGCTCTTGCGCAGATTGTTTGCGAAGGTCACTATAAATCCCTCCTTGACAGATCCCGAAAAGAAGCTGCCGCTTATGGGGGGGCAACTTTGTTTGGAGTTTGGTATGGTGGATTCGGCAACGTTTTGCCCAGAGAGCCGTCTTCCGGACTGCTTCTTCAATTTGTGCTTTGCTGTGTTCAAGGAGAGGCATGCTGTCAAGGCACATGGCAATGTCAGCATCAATCGCGAGCTGATATTCCATATCTTTTTCAGGACTGATGAACACTTCTTCATTATTGAAAGGATTCCTGAATCTTACTCCTTTTTCAGTGGACCCGATATAACATTTTTTCGAATACATCTGAAACCCTCCCGAGTCGGTGGCCGTGACGCCTGAATAGTTCATGAATGTCCTTAGTCCGCCCATCTTCTTGATCAATTTTGCTCCCGGTTTCATGGAAAGGACAAACATATTTGAAATAGTCGCAGGTACGCCTATCGCCTCTAGATCCTTGGTTGAGAGATACTTTACTGAGGCCTTAGTGGCCACCGGCATGAAAAAAGGGGTTTCTATTGGGCCATGCTTTGTCTGAAGGATGCCGACCCGTGCTTTGGTTTTCTTGTCCTTATCGGTAATTTGGAATGCTTCTGTGTCCATCATCGCTATGCAAGAATTCTTAATTTAAAAACTAATCCTTTAAGTAGTCAGGGAAGGTTTTTTAAAGTGTTAATTCTTTAAGTTTTCATGTACTTTAAAAAGACTCTGGTATTTCTCGTCGTGGCATCCATGATGCTCCTGGGAATCATGGGAATTGCATCAGCACAATTAGACTTAGCAAGGACCGACAAGCTGAATTTTAATCATGTTATGGATATTTCTGGAATTTCTACAACTCCTGACTATTTGACCCCTGGTAAACCTGGCACTCTGCAATTGACATTGAGGAATACCGGTGGTGAGATGTTAAAGGATGTCATCTTTAGGGTGAACTTTCCGGATAAGATTGCCCCCTCCAAGGGAATAGACTATTGGAAGACACAGATTATGTCATCAGGTGAAGCAAATACAATAACGCTCTCCTTGATTGTTCAGCCTGATGCAGGCGAGGGCGTATACAAGATTCCTTTCAGCGTGGATTATCTCAACTCTATTGGTGATGAACGGACTGAAAACGGCACGCTTAGCGTTTCTGTAGGCGGACGTCCAAATATGTTTGTTGAACTGAAAAGTGCAGATATCTATCAAGGCCATCCTTCAGGAACTGTAACGGTGAGGACGGTCAATAATAATCTGGCAAACGTGAAGTTT
The DNA here is from genome assembly GCA_903873955.1 of uncultured archaeon. GTDB lineage: Archaea > Nanobdellota > Nanobdellia > Pacearchaeales > GW2011-AR1 > VGKP01. Next base: position 2,176 of record CAIQQL010000142.1, read on the forward strand.
TTAACTGTTCAGTTAGGGACTTCTTCCCAGTATACGCTCTTAAGTTATCCGCGAGAATATGTGGGCGATTTGAAATCAGATGACACCCAAGAGACTGATTTCAAGATCCTGGTGCTCACAAATGATCCAAAGGGCACCCTTCCTTCTTCCATCAGCCTTCCTGTGCAACTTGTCTACAAGGACTTTTTCAATCGCGACTTTGCTGATAATGTCACCTTGGTCCTTCCCATAAGAACGGCCGCTGAAATGGGCATCCAGCCGAGTTATGCAGTCTACTATGTGTTAGGCGTAGTGGTCATCATTCTGCTCTATATGATCTACAGGGAATACAAGAAGAGAAAAAAGAAACAGGCTCTGTATAAATAATCGTCAAAACGACCAAATCTTTATAAACTTCTAATATTAAGAGAAAATATGAAAAAAATAGGTTTAGGAATTCTTTTCATCCTCACCCTTGCGATTTTTGCAGTCGGAGTTCATGCAGAAGATGCAGTAGTTATCAATTCTAAAAATTGGCAGGATGTCTACAATGGGCTTGTCTATGCGAATATGCTAAAAAAGTCTGCAAGTTTTATCACTACATATGATCAGGGTATCGATCTGATCAATCTTCTTGATAAATCCAAGACAAACATCCTGCTCATCGAATCTTCAGACAACAAGGTAATCTATGACTATGGATCCAATCTGCGAAGTAAAGGTTTCACAGTGGAAACCTTGCAAGGCACAACAACCCAGATAAACCTGCAATTGGCAAAACGTTCGGGTGCGACAAGGTTTTTTGTCCTGGATGACGCGTTTGGCTACAATGCCATTGCAATTGGTGGATACTGTGTTGCTTCACAAAGCATGCCTATTTTTGCCAATAATAAGAATTATGGGGAAGTGAAATCGTTCTTGCAAACGGTTTCTAATCCAAGGGTGACTTCATATGGGCGGGTTGATCGGGAAGTGAAGGCGACGATTGCTCCTTATTTGACAGAAACAATCAACAAAGGGAATAAGTTCTTGAATAACATTGAAGTTTTCAAAAAGCATCTTTCTCTATCCGGAAGGAACCAGATTGTCATGACTGATGGGGGTGTTATTGAGGCAGAGATCCTCTCAGGCATGGATCCTGTCATGCTCGTAGGCGAGACCGAAGTTCCTGCCGATGTCATTCAGATGATCAAAGACGCAAATATCAAGGTTGGAGTGGCAATCGGGACAAATATTTTCGGTAATGCCAAAACAATAAAGGACGCTACAGGCATAAAGACCTTGGTTAAGTTTGGCCAGGGTCGAAATCAGGTCGAGTATCCTCTGGATACCGTCGTGCTTCCTTCTTTTGAATATCTTTTAGATATCACCCATGTGGAATATAATCTCATCACGCAAAAGCTGACCCTTACTTTCTCTAATCCAAGTACAAGGAATTTCCTTATCTTCAAAGGAGATTATAACATCCTCTCTCAAGACAAATCTATTGCAACTACCGGCGATAATGACTCAGTCTATGTCTCCCAGGATGGCACTATCACCACGACCTATGACAATATCAATCTTGTAGACTATGCCAATAAAGACCTGACCTTGCAGGCACAGGTGCTCATGGGTGAAGACACAGGGGCCCTTGAATATGTCCTTAAAAAAGATGTGCCAATCACTTTCTCAAAATTTGACGATAGCTCTGACATCCAGATTGTCTCAGCAAAATATAACCAGTATGCAAAACGCTTTGAGATCCAGATTAAAAATACGGGTTCAGTAGAAGTATATACCCGTGCACAGATAAATGATTTCCTCATTGCTGGAGAAAAAAACACGCTTTCTTCAACGGGCGATCCAGTCAAGCTCGCTCCTGGAGAAACCAAAGATATCAAGATTGTATCGCCTCAGGGATTGGAACAGTCCGACTTTGACGATAATCCTCTTATCCATGGCAAATCCTATTATGGTCAACGTGCCGATGTCCTCATCAAATCTAAACTCTTTGACCTGAAGTATGATGTAGTCTCGGGCAGAGGGCTTTCAACAGGTATCCTTGGTGCCTTCTTGGGCGTCTTCGGGACTATGCAGTGGTATTATTGGGTGATTGTGTTCATCATCGTGATAGTCCTTATCTGGCTTATCCTCCTTTTATTAAGAAGACGTAAGAACGAGGGCTCGGGTTCTTCACGAGTTACTGGAAAAGTATCCTCAAATATATCCTAAACCTCCTTCTGTCAGTCATAACGGTCCAGGGTATCTTTTTCTAAGGAATGAGGTCTGGAATGTTATCACTTTTTATCAGGAAAAAAGTGAAACACTTAAATATACACTTTTCCAAAAAATATTGCAAGGTTATCTGAAATGACTTTTCCAATAATAAACATACTGAAGACTGAATGGGGCTATCTCGGAAAGAGAAAGAAACTCTTTGTTGGTTATATCCTCTTGTTTGTTCTGGCCGGGCTAGTGGAACTTTCGTTTCCTTATATTATTGGATCAGCTTTTAACTCCATTCAGAACACTATAACCTCTAGAGCTGAGCTTAATCAGCTTCTGTTTAAGATCGCGCTCTTGTTTTTTGTGATGTTGGTCTTCTGGATCCTGCATGGCACAGCAAGGGTCTTGGAGACGACAACCTCTTTTTATGTGAAAAAGAACTATATCAATGACAAACTGCGCATCATCTTCAAACTGCCAATCAAATGGCATAAGGATAACCATTCTGGGGATACCATTGACAAGATCAATCGGGCTTCTGGTGCATTGGAGGACTTCTCAGGTCAGATGACCTATAGGATCGCCTATGCGATTGTCAACTTTTTCGGGTCAATCCTCATTCTTTCTTTGATTGACTGGAAAATTGGGATCTTCACCTTGGTTTTTGCGATCTTCACCTTGTTTATTGTCTCACGTGTCGATCGGCGTCTTGAAGCGATCTACAAGGACCTAAACAAGTTCAGTAATGATTTCTCCACAGCATTTTTTGATTATGTCAGCAATGTGACGACCATCATCACACTCAGGCTGAGGAGAACAATCTCAGATGAACTGAACAGTAAACAAGCAGTCTCTTATAAAGCGTTCAAGAGCAGCACCATTATCAATGAGGCAAAATGGGGATTTGCCAGTCTTGCCATACAACTGATGACGGTGGTCGCATTGAGCTATCGGGCGTACACGGAATTCGGTCTTACGGGAGGCATCATGATCGGGACATTGTACATGCTTTATGGGTACCTGAAGAACATAGGTGACACTTACTATCAGTTTGCAGATCTTTATGGGCAGATTGTGAGATACAATGCCAGAATTGAGGGAGCATATGCGTTAGATGAAGAATATGCTAAGCTTGGAGAGGTGGAGACTGGGAATATGCCTCGCAACTGGAAGAGACTTGAGATGAGAAACCTCTCTTTTACATATGACAAGAATGGGAAATTTACGCATATCGATCACATCAACTTCTCTTTCAACAAAGGCCAGAAGATAGCTTTGGTAGGGGAGAGCGGAAGCGGCAAGAGCACAATCCTCACCTTGATTAGGGGGTTATATCAACCTCGATCAGGAGACATCTATTGTGATGGGAAACTTATGCCGCAAGGGATTGTGGATATCAAGGATAAAGTCACGCTTATCCCCCAAGAGCCCGAGATCTTCAACAACTCTTTCAAGTATAATATCACGATGAACCTGCGTGTGCATGAGCAGGACTTGAAAAAAGCTATTGAGATGGCCCAATTAAAACCTGTGATGGAAAAACTGCCCAAGGGACTTGATACGAGTGTCATGGAAAAAGGGGTCTCTCTTTCTGGTGGGGAAAAACAGCGGCTGGCTCTGGCAAGAGGCCTTCTTGCTGCAAGAAAAAGCGACATCATCCTTTTAGATGAGCCTACGAGCAGTGTAGACAGTTTGAATGAGTTGAAGATTCATGAGAATATCTTCCGGGATTTCAAAAATAAGACGATCATCTCTTCTATACATCGTTTGCATCTGCTTGACAAGTTTGACTATATCTACCTGTTTTCACGAGGGAAGATCATCGGCCAAGGTACGTTTGAGCAGATGAAGAACAACCCTCATTTTAAGAGCATGTGGGTCAGGTATAACCGAGAGAAAAAAGAGGACAGGAAATTAGGGGAAAAAGAAAAATAGGCAGTGTTGTTAAATTCTCGGTAATATGTCCTGGGGCTAATGAAATGATTGGATTACCCTTTCAATGCCGCTGATAAGTTCCGCGCTGTTCCCATATGGTACCCATAAGGAAGACACTTTTTTTAATGAATTGGAGGGTTTTGCGTCTGCTTTGTAAAGAAAAGCGATGGGAATGCCCCGTGCATCTGCCCATCCTATCTCAACACCCTGTGCAGTGGACTTCAGTGAAACTTCTGCCAACACAAGGTCAATTCTCCTTTCTAAGATGAGCGCTCTTGAATCATAGGGAGCATCGCTATGTTCATGGGGAAAAATAAATCGATGTGTATGTGAGAAAGCGCTGGCCTGGATTGGGGCATACAACTCCTCCCGATAGTTCATATCCCTGGAATGGGTCACATAAATCTGCATATCCCTGCTTTGGGTTGCGCCTTCTTAAGGTTATCTATGGCCTTTTGACTGGTGACAAACTGGCCACATCCTGCTTGTCCACTCTTCTTTGCAGTTTAGACTTGTAGGAAAGGAGCTTGTCCTTGGAGACTACGTGGAGGTTGACTCTCCCATATACTTTCTTCCTCGGGTTATTGACAAACGTTTTGAAAAAGATCCATCTGTTTTGGGATTTATCAAATATCCTGGTTTTTTCTATCCCGCACAGGTCTATCTCCTGACCTGAATACTTCAAGGTGATAAGATCCACCTGCCAGTTATGGTCATCATATCGTTTCAGTTTTGTTTTGGCATGGGCTTTAACTAGTTCTGAGACTCTGTCAAGGTATCTTTCTTCAATGCAGATGTCAATATCTGCAAGTTCCCTGGTTGAACCATAGATGTTGGCAGCAAATCCTCCAAAGACGACATACGGAATCTTATGGCTTTTGAGAAGATGGTCAATCCAGACAAGGGCTTTTTTTGTGTCTCTTCTGGGTCTGTGAAGCGGTCGTTTTGCTTTTTTCATCACTAGATCTCATAATAAATGTTCAGGAGATGGCTTGATCCTTTGTAGTTCTCCAGGGCGATAGGGACCTTGATCTCATAGTCATAGCTTCCAAATGCCCCCTGCTGTGAGCTATTGATGGCAGCGACAAAGACAAGGTCTTCATTTACTGCAGTACTGAACTCTCCAGTCCCGAGGTCCTGGGTAGTGTCCCATAACATTCCCGTCTTGAAGGCCGTGCTGTTGGTGCTTTTGATTGTAGGGACATACTGGAGGGGAGTCCCGTAGATATTATAGGTTGCGCTGGTTCGCGGAGTGCTGCCATCAATACTATAACTGTCATTCACATTGCCGGGGTAAATGGAAAGATTCAAGACCTGGTCAACTTCATTGAAGTCATTCGAAGCATTGCCATTGGATTTGGTCCTGCCAATCGCTTGTAGGCTGGCCCAACTTATGGATCGGTCCTTATTAACAAAGTAGATGTTCTTGACAGGGTCAGTACCGAAGTTGAAGAGGATGCTGCTATTGCCTAACAGTTTCATGGCAGTCGAATTGCCATAGAAGACCTGGTAGAGAAGGCTTGAATCAAAGGCGACCTGGATACTGCGGTTACCGCCGCTCCAATTATAATTTCCTGAGAGGTCATAGGCCAGGCAGTTCCAGGTATAATTGCCTGTATACAGCTGTACTGTCCAGTTGACCGTGACACTGGAAGTGCCGTTGACGTCCGTGGTCTGGACAAGGGAAAATGACTGGTTCTGGGAGTTGGTCAGATACAGGCTCAGATTACGTAAGCCAATGCTGTCTGTGGCGTTACAGCTGAACTGTTGTAATAGCGGATAGCTGGTGGTATTGGTGAGACTAGCATTTGGGATCAGGGCATTTACGATTGGTGGAGTGGTGTCGATAATCAAGGTGTCATTCCAGCCGCTCACTGCCCTGTTTCCCGCAAAATCAAATGCCTGATAGAACCATTTATAGACTCCTTCGACAAGCTGGACCACGATACCTAAGATAGTGTTTAATACCTTGGGGACAAACGTCACGGTGGTCATGTTGATGAGGGCTCCCGTCGCATTATCATAGATAAAGATGGTCGCATTTCGAATTCCGCTTCGGTCATCACTGAGATTGACCGTGAAATTGTTCGTAAGCGTATTGCTATACTCTGTCTTAGGGCCGCTGCCTCCGCCACCACCACCTCCGCCACCTCCACTGACGGCTGAGATGATAGTCACATTTGGAGCGATGTAATCAAGGGTCACATTACGGGTCTCGGTCCAGGCGCAGTTATTTGAGACATCGCAGGAACTGGCATTGAAGTAGTATACTCCCTGGGCAGGCGGATTGAAGCTTAAGAAAAGGTAATTGGTGCTGACATTGGTGAAATTGAGAAGGCTGCCTGAGGCGTTATAGACGTATAAGGTGACATTCCTGACTCCTGATTGCCCGTCCAATGCACTGACATTGATGAGGATGCTCGAGTTCGTGGATGAGCTGGAGTTGTCAGTAGGGTTGGCAAAGACGATGGTTGGAGCAAGAGTGTCACTCGCAGAACCATTGATCAGCACACTGTCCATGGTCGTTAGGGTGTCAGACCCTGATTTTGCACAGTTCACCGTCCAGTTGAAGGTGCCATTTGAAATAAAGCTTCTAGTGTATTGATACAGATTGACGGTGGTGTTTTCAATCATGACATTTCCTTTAGAGTCTGAGAAATTAATGATACAAATGGAGCCACTGATGAAATTGTTGTTGCTGATGCGTGTATAATTTGCAAAGAACGTCACTGGTTGGCCTGGGAACTTGGTTTGTCCTCCCCTGAAAACTCCCGAGTCAGTCTCATCCCAGATGGTCAGTCTAGATTTCGACCCTGTAGTGTATGAAGTAAAGTGAGTTACAGTAAACGATGCGATTCCAGTGAGATTACTATAGCTCACATTTGTACAAATGGACGTATTGCAGATAACTCCATTCATATAGACATCAGGCGTTTCGGTCCAGGGAAGATTCTTGATAAATATGGTTGCTGTGGAATTGAAACTCATGTCAACACCAAAGGTCACCGTGACATTGTTATAAGTCAGGTTGGTGTATGCGTCAAAACTTTGGTAGGTGACATTGACGCATCCGGGCCAGATGACCTTGTCATAGTCAGTTTCAAGGATAGCGGTACCATTACACACTCTTGTCAGGTCAGGCAGGCTTGACCAGTTGGTGGTGTTGCCATTAAACAGGGTTGGATCAGTAAGGGGAAGAGATTCAATAATATACCTGATGACGCGGGTTTCCGAATCATTGAAGTTCCCGCCTACATCATACGTTCGTACTCTCCAGGTGTAGGTGCCATTACCCAGGGTGTAATTGAACGATGCATTGACTGAAGGGCTGAGCAGTGATACACCCTGAACCACGGCGCCATTGATATACAGCTCTATTCTGGTGATGTTCTTATTATCACTTGCAGAATAAGATAATGTCACAAAACCATCTCCATCAATGGAATTATTTGCCGGACTGATGAGGGTCAGGGAAGGAGGGATGATATCTATGGCCAAGGTGATGTTTCTTTTTTCAGTGTTATTGCAATTGCCAGAGGTATCACAGGAACTTGCATTGAAAAAATAAGTCCCATTGACCAGGCCAGTCCTGTTGAGGTAGTAATAACCTCCGTTCGCTGATGAAACGTTGATGAGTGCTCCACTGGCATTATAGACATAGATCGTGATATTGCTCACAACACCATTGTCTACTGCCATGGTATTAATAGGAATATAAGGGGTGTATACTATTGACCCAGAATCAGGTGTGGGGGAGAGAAAAGTGATTACTGGAGGTTTTACATCGACAATGATTGTGCCATTTGCGTTGAGATTGAAATAAGGGGTATAGGTAAGCGACCCGCTGTCAATCGCTCTGCATCTGAAGTCAACCCCTGTCTGAGGTTGTTCATTGAAGATGTTCCAGAGAAGGGTAGAATTGGCCCAATGAATACCAATCTCTTGCCATTGCTTTGCAGTATATGATGTGTTCACTGCTTTAACCTGGACATCATCAATCCAGCATCCTCCATAATCCGAGGTAGAATCTACCGGAGAGAGCTTGCAACCAATATCAAACGAATAATTTCCCCCATAGGTGGGAACCATGCGATAGGTTGCATTGCCTTGAAGATACTGGTCGACATATTGGTTTCCCCATGCGCCAAGGAGTGCAGGACCCGCAATGACGGTACCATCGGTTATGTTCTTGAGCATCAGGGTGACATTCTCATAAGGTTCAGTGGAATCTGAGATCCTGAGGCGATAATGGAAGGAGACCTCTACGGAGGTAGGTGAGTCTGTGACATTCAAGGAGACATTCCACCCTCCTGAAATAGACGTGTTGGTGAGCGGTGTGTTTACGTTGAGCTCGGTGCCAAGACAATATCCGCTAACGCAGCTTTCATTGATAGTTCTTCTGCCAATTGCCTGGGGGGTAGCCGAGGTACCATAGAGATTAGGGTAGAACGTGAAACTCTGGTTGCCTGTCTCAAAGCTGGCATTGATGAGGGTAGAATTCCCTCTCTGCGGTGCAAAGAAAGCTTCAACGTGATAGGTGAGGGTGTTATTGTCCGCGTCTGTACTGCCGCTGCAGTTTAGAGAGAGAGTCGTATTGAAATAACCGCTGCAGCTTCCCCCATTACAGGTTATGTTTGTTGGAATGGTTGGAGGGCTATTGATGATATAGAACCAAGAGGAGGAAGTGGTGTTACGGTTTCCGGTGGTATCATTGGCAAAGATGGTAATATTGAAACCCCCTAAGATTGAGGTATTCAAGCCAGTGAATTCATAGAATCTGGTTATGGCATTGTACGTGAGGGGGATGGTTTGTATGGACCCATTAGGATAGGTCAGATTCATAATGACTTTGTTGACCAGAGCATTGTCTGTGACGTTGATCTGGATGGTATAAGGCAGGCTTTGATTGATTAATGTCCCTGAAGTAGGCGCGATTATTTGTACAAGTGGTGCAAGGGTATCGATGATGGTCGTGCTTGCATTGAGGTAATAGGTTCCGATGAGTCTGCTCAGGGAGTCAAAATAGCTGATATTGGCAAAATTGGTGATGGATGTGCTATTGGAGAGGGACTCATTGATACGGACCGTGATTTTAAACGCGTTTGTTTGCCCGGAGTAGATGACAGGGTAGACCCATCTTACGGTATTTCCTTGGATGCTTCCTCCTTCACTGAGATTGATGATATCCACTCCTGCAGGCAACGTGTCGGCAATAGTGACATTGATCGCGTCGCTTGGCGCATAATCTCTTTGTCCAAAAGCGACCGCCATATTGCCATTGGCAGGGTCTGCAATCATGGCTGTGATATAGTATACCCCATCCTTTCCTCCCTGCACAATACTGGGATAGCCATCTGAGCGATTGTTGGTGGTAAGACGTTTTATGTCCCAGGTTATGCCATTATTGTAGGAGACTGCCATGAAGAGCTCTCTGCTGGTCGCATTGATTTGCGAGTCATATGCCCAGTTATTATCTGAGACATTGGTGGTTGAAGACCAGCCAATATAGAGATTGCCTGCCGCATCATGGGTGATAGAAGATTCATAGGTTCTGAATACATTATTGGTGATTCCTTTGCGGTTGTTATCTAATGCATTAAACACCAAAGGATTAGTGGTGTTGGCAAAGAAGATGTTTTGTAAGGTGTTGTTGACAGGATCAAAAGGGGACCAGGCAAAATAGAACATGCCTTCTTTGAAGTCTGCTGAGATATCCACATCTCCATAGCTATTATTGGTAAGTTGTACTCTCGAAGAAAAACCTCCAAGGGGACTGGTGGAGTTTTGGATATAAAGCTCCCCATCTCCTGCCTCATAAGCGATATAATACATCCCTGAGTCATCTTGGAGCATAAGAGGTTGGCGCTCAGTAAATCCGGGAGTATAGGTGAGTGCATAAGGTTCGCTCCACGTAAGCCCATCATCAAATGACTGGATAAGCCAGACATCTCCGTCAGCCCAGATACTCCCATTTGAATCCATATGGGTATACACAATAAAGAGTGAACCATTTTTATCTTCAAACGCATAAGGGAAGGCATCGTGCCCGACTTCATTGGTGGCCTGTATCGGGCTTGACCAGTTGACCCCTGCATTGGTTGAACGCACTACATAGAGGTCCTGATTTCCATTATCCACTGTTTTGAGGGTGTTTTGGTTGTAAGGGATTATCAGGGTTCCTGCTTTTGTCTTGATGATACGAGGGGCATCCTTGAAATAAGCATTGCTGACAATCGTGTGGAGATCATTGAATGCGAGAGGGACAATTCCTGGAAGGATAATCGCAGAGGTGTTGATGGTGTAGTTCAGGAATGTTCCTATCTGGACGGGGTCTGGAAAGTCTTCCTTGCTTGCGGTAAGGTTTGGTTGTACCACTTGGAACGTGGTTGTTTGGGTGTTGTTAAGGTTGCCTGCGTAGTCTTTTGCAAGTATTGTTACATTATACATCCCCAATAAGGAGGTCTTGCTGAAATATCCCTCATATCTGAGGAGGATAGGATTGTAACTGAGGTTAAAGATCTGCATTGAGCTGTCAGGAAGGGTCACATTTCCCTGTACGCTTGCAATAGGGGAGCTGTCATTGACCACGGCATAGATGAATGCGCTGCTATTGATCCCATAAAGGGTCATCTCGACAGAGACCAAAGGTACCAATGGTGGCGTCGTGTCTTGAAAGGCGAGGATTACGGTTCTGTTAGCACTTCCCCATCCAACGTTCCGGGCATAATCGAAACATTGGACGTTCCAAAGAAAACTGGTATATCCTATATTTCTTACGGTGAAGTTAGTGGTGTTCTGGAAACCAGTCAGGTTCACAGTTTGGTTTTTGAGCCAGGTTCCCGAAGCATTGAGCCAAAGCGAGCAATTCGCAAGATTTCCATTATCGCTGATGTTTGCGACAAAGGTGATGTTGACGCCAAGGCTGCTGTTGTAATAATTGTCTGCAGGGCTGATCAGTGCGACGAGGGGTGGTACTGCAACGGTGGTATTTCTCGTTTCAGTGATGTTACAGTGGTTGACAATATCACAAGCAGTCGCATTGAAGAAATACAGCCCATCCGCTAGGTTAGTGAGATTTACGTAAAGAGGAGAACTCGAACTGTTGGTCGTATTGACGAGCGCCCGGCTTGCATTATAGAGAAAGATGCTGATATTGGCAAGATTGGTGTCATTGGCGCTTATATTTGCCAGAATATAACTCCTGTTTATCGTGCTTCCGGAAAGATCGGTAGGGGTGGTGAAGTTGATGCTCGGAGTAAGTGTGTCGATGGTCACATTACGTGTCTCCGTATTATTGGTGAACCTGCTCGTGTCATTGGCGCTCGCATTGAAGAAATACAATCCATCAGCAAGCCCTGTGAAGTTGAACAAGAAGGGAGAAGAACCAGAACTGGTGGTATTGATCAGGGATTGACTCGAGTTATATAAATAAATCGTGATCCTGGCAAGGTTGCTATCGGTTGCCGTTACATTAATACGTAGGATGTTCCTGTTGAGGAAGGTACTTGAGTTTTCCGTAGGGGGGGCAAATTGTACCTGTGGAGGGTAACAATCGGTCACGTTGATGAAATCATTGAGGGTGATAGTGGTTAACCCAGCACGCGTGCAACGTATATTATACGTTCGTACTCCTGTGACATTGAATGTGCGATTGAACTCATAATATGCAGATGTGGCGTTATACGCCATTGCGTTACCAGTGGAATCTGTGAAATTGACAACACACGTGGCTCCAGTAATAGTAGTACCATTCGAGTTACGGGTATAGTTTGCATAAAATCTCTCGGGATTTCCGGAACAGGCCATTCTTCCTCCCCCCGTGATGCTTGAGTCATTCTGATCCCAGATAGTAAGTCGTGCGCTTCCTGTAGCACTATAATTCGTGAAGTGCGTTACGCTAAATGTCAAGCTTCCTGAATTGATATCATATATTGGATTGAGGCAGTCTGCTGAATCACAAATCTGGTCATTCATAAGGATATCAGGCGTTGCATCCCATCCGGTGAGGTTATAGAGTGCGATGTTGGCGCTGGAATTAAAGGTTGGATTTAGGCTTACCTCAACTGATGTGAGGTTAGTACTTATCTTAATGAAAGAGGTTAAGTTTTGATACGCGACATCAACACAGTCATTCCATTGAATCATGCCTCCTGTAACATTTTCAACCACAGCAAGTCCATCACAGACATTATGGAGGTCCGAGACATTGCTCCAGTTAGTAGTCCTGCCTCCAAACTTGGAAGAGTCAGGTATGGCGCTGCTGTTGATGGTAAGGGTATAATTTACGGAGTAGTTGCTGTTGCTCATTAAGTCTTGGGCCCTGCAGGACCAGAGATATCTGCCATTACTTAATAGGACTCCAAAAGTTGAGGTGTTCGTTATACCCGAAACTGCTCTTGTTTGATTCAGGTTATTATTGATGAACAGCGAGATGTTGGATAATCCCAGATTATCGGTTGCGTTGCAATTAAAACTGACATTGGCAGGGGTCCTTAAGGTGTTGTTGTCTGGGAAGAGGGGGTCTGCTGTTGGAGGAAGGGTGTCTTTTCTGGTAAATGTACGGAATTCGCTTGAGTTAGAAAGGACACCATTAAAACAAGTCACACTCCAATTATGCGTCCCATATGTGATAGAATCAATTGAAAAATTGGTGGTCGTTCCATTGAGGGTTGTACTATTTGTAAAATTGAGGACGTTATCGAGATAGATTGAACAACTAAATGAGGCATTGATCGTATCAGAAGCAACAAAACTGAAATTGACCTGGTCAGAATCATTGATCGTTGTTGTGTTGAGAGGGGCGAGAAGATTGATGGTGGGAGGAGTGTATGAGGTGAATGTGATATTTCTCACTTCTGTGCAGTTGGTGGATCCATACCGTTCAAGAGCACAGGCATAATAGGTCTTCGTTGTTTGTGATGAATCATCATAACTCTGGTTGATCTCTAGTTGCCAGCTGGAATTGGAAGCCGTCTGGTAAAGGGTCGAGACATACCTTAGGGCAATATCTCTCTGCGGTAAAGACCGATTATAGATAATGAGGTCATCAAGATACCCTGTATAGTTCCTGCCTGCAACTTTTCCTGAAGCGCCAACATAAAGGAGGGACGATCCTCCCCTGATTCTTCCTCCGGCACTGACTGCCCCTGCAAGGGCACCATTACTATAGATCCCAAGACCCGTATCATTATAGGTACAGAAAATTTGAGACCAGCTGCCTCGAGGTATAGAGGTGTTGATGCTGTAAAAAGCAGTCGTAGTGTTTATGGTACATCCAATAACTGAACTGTTCAGCATCCACATTCTGTAGCCTGCGCCAGCTACTAGGCTGTTTTCAAGAATAGTATCAAGAGGTTGATTGGCGTTTGGGTTGAGCCAAAGTCCGAATGAGAGGTTTCCACTTATATTTAGATTAGATGATCCTCTCACATACATGATATCGTTTGCTCCATCAAAAGAAAGTGCACTACCATATCTTCCATTGGTTAAGGGTGCTGTACCGTTATATAACGTACCGCTATTGTTTGTCGCAAGATCATCAACAAAGGTGGTGTTCTCTTTTAATGCAGAGACATTGTTGAATGGCATAAGAAGCATAACCGAAGGGTCAAAAACAGAGTAATTGGTCCCGTTCCAGTTCCAGATCAGCTGGGTGAGACCAGTCTCATTTATGCTTATATTTGCAATAAAACTCTTGTTGTTGGATGAGGCTTCATCAAATGGGGTAGGATCAGTGAATTGAATGAGGGAAGGAATAACAAAGTAAATATTCAGTTCAGGCACTGCACTGGTATTTGTGTTTTCCTTTGAGGCAAAAGTGTGGGTGTAGATTGTTGTCGTTCCGGATTCCACAGCATCCTGGATTTCCCATCCATAATTTGGATACGTCCCATTGAGGAAATTAAGGATATCTTTGGTGACATCAAAGGTGACCCATCCTATGGCCGCCTGGGCATTGATCACATCCGTATAAGAAGCATTGGCGGGCTGCGTGGTCCAGGTAAGCCCTGTTTCAGTCCAACTGCTGTTTGATACCCTGTTAATCAGCAAGGTTCGATTAGCTGTAGATGCAACAGTCTGAAACAAGGAAAGATTTGCATAAATGACTTGTGCATTTGCAGGTATGCCCGTGGTATTGAAAAAAAGATAAGCGTGACCTGCCTGATTTGTTCTTGCACGTACAATAAGTGTTGTTCCGGTTCCATAATTGGTTCCTGCATTATTTTGAAGCACATACGTATCATTCATACTGGGTTGCAGCTGTTCAAGAAAACCAGGGTCTTCAGGAGTCAAAGTGAATGCATACCTCTCTCCAGGAGAGAGTTCCATGACAAAGTCCCAGTCTCCTTCACAGATACCTGCGCTAAAATTCCAGGTTCTGCATTTGTACAGTGCATTGCCTTTTGCTACTGCTTCAACAAGGGCTGAGCTGAAATTGAGATTTGTTGGATCGATGGCATAGGTCTGTGTTGTCGCATAATCATCTAGAGTTATATTCGGTAAATCTATGCCTAACACGACTTGTGTTGTATTCTTTTGCGTGAGATTATAAAAGGTGATATGGGTGAGATGAGAGTCTTTCTCAGAGAAGTCAACAGAAAGTGTCGCCTTTGTAGTGGAAAAAAGTGCATAGGTTTTTTGTGGGGAGGCAGGAGTAGTGCTCATGACGCCGCGCATGGTCCTGGTCACTTGTGCTGAAGGCTGGTCATCAATCTCAGGGATACTGCGGTTATTGTCATCAACCAAAGTCAGGTTTGCATCAACATAATTTCCATTCTTATCCTGTAAGACTAAAGTAAAGTTGATAAGTGCTCCAACCTCGATAGTTATATTGTTGCTTAGAAGGTTGATCCCATTTTGAATGGCGGTGAAGGATACCTGATCAACTCCCGTAAACTCAGGGGCTGCCGAGAAAGTAGCAATGGTCCCTTCTAGATCGATATGGATATGCTCTGAACCATGGGCTATAAACAAAGGTGAAGAGGTGTTATCGGTGAGATAATCACTGAGATTAAGCGTATAATTTTCTCCAGAAGCAAAAGAAAAGTCGGGTATTTGGAAGGAGGTCAAATTACCTTCCTCATTTGAAAGATTGGAGGGTTCAGCGATACCCTTTGTGTTATTGCTTGCGTTTTGATTTCCAGGGATGAATATTGTGCTATAAGCTTCTTTTAGGGTGAGGTTATCAGAGACTAGGAGTATGCTTGCTTCATAAGCCTGACCTGGCTGTAGACTAAATTCCTCAGGGTTGAATGGCAATATCAATCGTCGTTCATTGCCCAGATAATCCTGACCGAATCCAAAAGTCGATACGTTATAGGTTGTGCTGACAATGAAGGAATTTCCTGTCACTTGCAGAGAAAGATCGCTTTCATTGAGCAATTGTGCGTCCGTATGCACAGAGTTGGGGACCAGGCTGATATTTTGTCCGTCAATGGGATAACTTGCCCGTGTGGTGATGTCTACAAACCCTGAAAGGGTCTTGATTGTAAATTGTGACGCTTCCTGGGCTGAGGCGAGGACAAACATGCTGCTCTGCAAAATTGATAGGGCTGCTTTAATGATCTTGTCCTTGAACAGAGGATACGCCAGGCTCGAAATCATAGTGAATCTTGGCTGAGCAAGCACAAAGGAATAGAAAGGAAGGGCAAGGCCCTCCGTGATCGGAGGGACACTTGGCGATTCCTTTTGGGGTTGCTCTGCCTGCAGAGTCTCTGAGGCGGAGAATGTGAGGTCATTTGAAGGTTGATCTGTGCTTGTAGGATTTGAAGGTGGTGATGTGATAGGAGAGGTTTCAGTCGGGGTGCTTGTGTCGAGGGTATTTTGATTTGATGGGGTGCTTGACGTACTGGTATCAGAGGTATTATCCACAGGAATATAGACTCCTTTTCCTCCATCGGCAGGAGTGGAATTATCTGCAGATGGCCTGCTAAAGGTAAGGTTAAAATACACTTTGGGGTAGAGATCATCTTTTCCTAAAAACCCGAAACCCTCTCCAGACCCGGTAAGATTTTTCCCTAGAATGAAATAGCTTGCATTCATGAATGAGATATTCTCGTTATATTCCCGTAGTTCGGTCAATGGGATGGTCTTGGTGAGGTTATTTACCGTGAGTAGGACCATAGCCTGAGAGGGGATGAACTCACCTTCGTGCAAGGAAAAGGCAAGGTAAATGGGCTCTGGGCCGCTTGTTGCAATACTTACCTTGGGGAGAAGGAGGAATAAGCAGATAAAACTAAAAAATACGATTAACCCTAAGCGCAGTTTGGCTTCATCCCCTTTTAGACATTTAGGAAAATATACTCCTTCTTTCAAATAATTCATAGTGCTTTAAGCAAAAGCAACCCCTTGCCAGATTAGGGATATATTTGTTTTTATACCTTTGTGTATGTAGTGTAAAGAGGCCCAGATAAACAGAATTGAGGTAGTGTAAACGCTTAATGCCTAAGCTTCCTATCCCATTGATTGTGGTTGTTGTGATGGTGTCTTTGGCTGGCTGTCGCATTTAAGGTACGCTTCTTTTTGGCAGGCAGGCCATAGATTGGCTTTTCCACAATGATGATTTCATCACGGGTATCTTTCTTCTCTTTATCGCAGCAACAGCAGCAAAGGATCAGGAGAAGGATCATGAGCAGGATAGGCAAGAGGATACAGATCAAGGAGGAGACATTGAGCACTTCCCTATTCACGGTCGTTGGGGCGGGAGTTTGGATCTCACTGATATAATAGGGTGAGGCCCTTATGCCCAAGTCCACCTTGTCTCCATGGATGCGATCGAACCAGAAGATGATGTCCTCTAACCCATCTCCATTGAGATCGATGCCTTTGCGTTCTCCAATCCTCAAGGTAAGGGGCATACCTATAGGGAGGATGGAAAGCAGGATGGTCTCGTTCCCCATGCCTTCAACTCGGGCATAGTAAGTCCCATTCTTGAATTCGAACATGAACCTGTCCATTTCACGCATGGCATGGGTGTACCCATCAATGAGCTGTTGATCAGAGACGGGATAGGTTATCCTGACATTTTCACATATTCCATTTTGCTGACAATCTAAAGGAATCGTTTGATTCACAGGGAAAGTTTCATTGGATGATCCTCCCGGACTTGGGCCGGTCGGATACGTGGGATTGGTTGGGGGCTGAGTGCAAGGATTTTTTGGATCAAGATAGAAGAAATAGGTGAGGTTATGGGTTGGAGGAGAGGGGAGCACCATCTGATAATCAACGGTAGTATTGGTAAAGGATATCCCTCGAATGATAGGTGTGACATAGATTGGAGTGGCCCCTTGTTGGAGCAATCCTACAAAGTAGGTGCCTGATAGAGCGTGCATTTTAGCGGCAGATAGGAGCAGGGTATTGCCATTCACCAGAAAAGTCGCATTGTCATAAAAGACATATTTGGCAGAAACAGGGCTCCCGTCTGATATCCCTATGAATGTGTTAACTGTGGTGTAATTCCCGGCAGTGACCAGGTTCCAATTGATGACGGATAGAGTGGAGGCATATAACGGGCTCTGGTAGCATTGGTCTAACTTCAGGTCCTTCCCTTCAACCGTAGCTTCTGCACCATTGAAGGTAAGATTATCATATAATCCGTTAGCTCCCACTAAGCCATAATATCCGTGCCAGATAGAAGGTGTTAAGTGGAGACTGAGGGTATATGCCTGTCCACCATGACCAGTCGATACTACATGCCCGCTTAGTTGGGGGAAAAGCATTAGGAAAATGAGGATAACGCTTAGAAACGAAAGAAGGATGAGGACAGCTACCACAATCTTTTTTTGCATGGGTTTGGTAAGAATTAAGATTATATAAACTTAATTTAGGGATCTGTCTTTTGTTCTTACAGTATTTTTCAGAGAAATATTTATAAAGAATAGCCGTGTTATTGGAATATCTTATCAAAAGAATGAAAGGAGGTTAATGATGATATCTAAAACATATACAGCTATTTTCGGGTTATTGGGGGTTCTGATCGTTTCGTTAGCAGTCTTTGGCAGTTTTGCCTTGGCTTCAACTCCTACTCCAGCCGGCGCAGTTAATATCTCTGTGATCGACTATGGAAGTGCGACTGAAACTACAGCCACAACCGTGAATGCTTCATATGGTAATATTAGCAGACTAGACCTTACGGCCAATGCTTCCACTAAGAGGTGGCATGGATATTTTGGTAACATAACTGCCTCCCTTAAATTGGGGAATGGTTCCGCGGTCTTTTATGACTTTGGAGGCGCCCAGATAAACACGGTTTTTGCCACATCGACAAATTCCTTTGCCTGGGGTCAGTTAGTTGCTGCAACAGCCTCTAATGTTGATACTGCCTGGGGTTATACGACCAATGCAGCTGATAATGCTTCTAAAGTGTTCAGTGGATCAGGTACAGTAGAAAACATCGCTTCAGTCCCAACTGTTACTACAGTCGGGTCTTTTGTGACCGGCGCTTTTGCAGATAGTACTCCAACAACGAGAGGTGACTTTGCCTTCGGCGCAGTCGTCTACAATCCAGCAAAAACTGGTTTTGATAGTAGTGCAACGTACAGTTATCAATTGATGGTTCCAACCGGAGTCCAAAACAGTCAGCAATATTATCTCTACATGAGCCTCAAGTAAAAATTTTTATTTTTATTTTTATTTTTTCCTTTCTTTTATCTTTCCCCGTCATAGTAATGTTTATAAATCTGGGACCCTCCGTATAACCAGTATCATACTAAAAAGGTGAAAGGAGGTTCAAACATGAAAAAACAATTTCTATTATATGCTATAGCCCTATCAGTTTTGGCTATTGCGTTCGCACTCTGTGCTTCATTCACACTTGCTATCCCAACACCATCTGGTGCTAATGGGACTGCAACGTATATGGGAAGATATACACAGACAGACTCTGGAACCGCTGTTGCTGAAGGAGGAAATGTCAGCCTTCTCAATCTCAGTGCTAGCCTTACGACGCATAGATGGCAGGGTTTCTTAGGTTCAGTCTCAAGCAATCTTGCTTTAGGAAACGGATCAAGTGTCCTTTACAACTTTGGAAAGGCTCGACTTGACACAGTTTTTGCCACGACTAACAGTGGAGCGTATAGTTGGTTAACCTTACAAGCTGGTGCAGATACCGATGTCAATGACCTCTGGGCTTTTGATGGTACGGGTGGTGCAGACAATGCAACAACCGCTTTCAATGCAACTTCCACAGTAAAGGGTATTTCTGTTCCTGCAGCTAAGACTACGGGTGGATTTATTACCGGTCTCTTCAATGATGGAACTAACGCTGGCAAGGATAATATTGCCTTCGGCGCAGTCGTCTACAATCCAGCAAAGCCAGGATTAGATGGAGTCAACTATGAGTATCAACTTATGGTTCCAACCAACACTGCCTCAACTGAAACCTATTACTTCTACGTAAGTCTCGCAGAGTAATCCGACTTTATTTTTTATTTTTTATTCTTTTTCTTCCTTTTTTCCCATCGTCATAGAAACGTTTATAAATCTCAGCCTCTAAATAGAGACAGTATTATATAAAAAAGGTGAAAGGAGGTTAATAACATGAAAAACTATTTTCTAGTAATCATTGCAAGTATCGTAGCTGTAATGGCTATGGCTGCTTTCACACTCGCTATCCCTGATCCTTCAGGTGCAGTTGGAACAGCTGAATGGGTCGGTAACTTTACTCAATCTACTGCAAGCAGTACTACTGCTCATGGTGGGCAGGTTAGCCAGTTCTATTTAGCTGCTAATTCAACCACTCATAGATGGCAAGGTTATCTTGGTAATGTCACAGGCGTTCTCGCCTTAGGTAATGGTTCTGATATCCTCCTCAATTTTGGAGCTCCAGAATTTGACACTGTTTTTGCAACAACAAATTCAGGTGCAGTCCCATGGACTACATTACAAGCTGGTGCAGCTGCTGATGTTGATACCCAATGGGGTTTCTCCACTGGTAAAGACACTGCTGTTACTGCATTCAACACTACTGCTACTCTAGCCGGGATTTCTGTCCCTGTTGCTACTGCTACTGGAGACTTCCTTACGGGAGTTTTCAATGACGGTTCAAGTGCAGCAAAGGACAATCATGTCTTCGGTGCTGAAGTATACAGTACTGCAAAGGCAGGCTTAGGTGGTAATGAATACCAATACGAACTTGTAGTTCCTACTCCTACTGATGGAGATGAGACTTACTACTTCTACGTACGCCTCGCTGAGTAATTAGACTTAATTTTTTTCTTTTTATTTTTTCTTATTTTTTCTTTTTCCTTGATTGTTTTCAAGGAAAAAGAATTATTTTTTGGTCAGAATGATTCTTCTTCGACATCAACTGTATAGTAGGACACCTCTGCATTCTTCCATCCATCCTTGGGAAGACCTGCTTTGATAGAAAGATGTTCAAAAAAATCGACTTTCGCTGGCAACTCTTCCCATACCTGTGGCAGGAAGGTTGCTGAAGCCGGACCTTTCCTAAGGATGATGCCCATGGTCGGGTTTACCTTCGAGAGAAGGTCTTGGGGGCTTCGAAAGCTGATCTTCTTGGGTTCGGAGAGGATGGAGACCTCGATATGGATGTCGCCAAGTTCTGCTTCTCTCACTGGTGGGAAACGGGGGTCTTCAAAGGCGGCGTTACATGCATTTTGGGATACATCATCGATAAGGCTCTGATGGGCAAGAAGTGACCCTATACACCCTCTCAATTCTCCACGTTTTGTAAGGGTCACAAATGAGGCTCCCGGTTTGTCGTACTGTTCCCGATCCTCAGGGGAGGGAGTGAAGTGTTTACCCTTCAATGCGCCTTCAATGGATGCCCGGGCAATTTGAGGAAGGTTCATTTCCAGACTCCTGTTATTTTTGTATGGCAGGAAGGACATTTTCCGGATTTTAGGAAGCTGTCAGTCTGATATCCTGTTCGGTGGATGATCTCGTGATGGCAGGCCGGACAAAAGGAGTTATGTTCCCCGCTAAGATTGCCGGTGTACACATAACGTAGGACCTTCTCTCCCAATGCTTGCGCATGCAAGAGGTGTTTTTCTTCAGTGGGATACCTGTCAGTCATCTTGAACATGGGGAAAAACCGTGAGACATGCCAGGGGATGTTGGGATCAATGCCTGAGATGAATGAGGCGATTTTCGAGAGCTCCAGATCACTGTCATTTTCGTGGGGGATGAGCAGGGTCGTTACTTCAAGCCAGATCTTCTTCTTATGGGCAAGCTGGATGCTTTGGAGCACAGGTGCTAAATTTGCTTTGCAGTGTTTCAGATAAAATGCTTCTTGCATGGACTTGAGGTCAATGTTCATCGCATCGATGAAGGGTGTAAACGCGGAAAAACACTCTTTTGTCATATAGCCATTGGTGACCAGGATGTTCTTCAGGCCTGCTTTTTTTGCTTCCTTGGCGACAGCGATTGCAAACTCGATGAAGATCGTTGGCTCATTGTAGGTGTAGGCGATGCTCTGGCAGTTTAATTTTTTAGCCTGTCTTACGACAGTCAGGGGCGAGACTGTCTCTCCATAGGCTTCTTCAAGCTGGGAGATATCGTAATTCTGGCAGAAAGAACAGGCGAAGTTGCATCCCACCGTCCCGATTGAATATGCTTTGGTCCCGGGTAAGAAATGATACAGTGGCTTTTTTTCAACAGGGTCATCATTTTTAGCGACCACTTTTCCAAAAACTGTAAGGAAAAGCTTTCCATTCATGTTTCTTCGCACTCCGCAAATGCCTGATTTTCCAGGGGCGATCAGACAGCGATGTGCACATGCCTGGCACTGTACCTGCTGGTCCTTCAAAGATGAATAGAGTGTGCATTCTTTCGTCATAATATTAATAAGCTGAGGATGTTTAATTAGCTTATGGGGCGTGTTGATTGGTTTCCATCGGATAAAAACGAGTTGAACGCACTTCTAGACCGATTATTGTCCGATGTCGTCCCCAGCAAGCAGGAGATTCATGGTCTTGTTGTACCCCACGCAGGTTATACCTATTCTGGAGAGGTTGCTGCGAAGGCGTATGGGCTTCTCAAAGGAAGGAGAATACGAAAGGCCATTGTGTTTGGACCCTCCCACTACGCATCGATAAACGGTCTGGCGACGCTCAAAGAGGCAAGGACGCCTCTCGGGCCATTGAAGATCACGGCAAATGCCCTTCCAAAATTGGATTATGAGCATGCTATACAAAATCAATTGCCATTTTTGCAAAGACTGGGCTGCGAAGAAGTGCTTCCTGTGGTTGTGGGAGAGATTACGATGAAGACGGCACAAGAGCTTGCGAAGGGATATATGCAGGAGAAAGCGCTTTTGGTCTTCTCGACAGATCTCAGTCACTTTTTGCCCTCCCGCCTGGCGGTAAGTTCTGACAAGCGCACACTTGAGATCCTAGAACAGCTTGAGGTTGAGCAGGGAGAGGACCTTGATGCCTGTGGACGTTATCCTCTCTTTATCATGATGGCACTTTGCAGGTTGATGAATTATAGGCCTTCTCTAGTTGAATACAAAAACTCAGGGGATATCACAGGGGATATTTCTTCTGTTGTGGGATATGCTTCACTTACATTTTAAGAACGTTTATTGCCCGCCTCGTAATCTGGACCCTTGACAATCTGTCTCTATCGCGTAGTTGGGAGAGGTGCAATCTTTTTTAAACCTTGATTTCTGCCTATTTATATGGAAGTTTCTTATGAATTTGGCCAACATCTCCTGGTCAATGGGGAGATGCTGAAGCGAGCAGTCGCTGCTGCGCATATCACAAAAGAGGATGCGGTTATTGATGTTGGTGCAGGAGAAGGGGCGATAACCAGAGAGCTCCTGAAGGTTGCAGGAAAGGTGACTGCCTTCGAGATTGACAAGCGATTCGAGGCCACGCTCAAGGGCCTAAGTGAGCATGATGACAATCTGACAGTCATCATGGATGATGCACTTGCCTATAACTGGAAAGATTACACCAAGATAGTCGCGAATCTTCCGTTCTTTCTTGCAGAAGAGGTGATCATGAAGGCTATCCGCGCACAGATCAAGGAATTATCTCTTTTTGTCGGAGGGCGTTTTAAGGAGTTATTGCTTTCAGATGAGCGTATCGGGCTGATGGCAAGGAAGTTCTATACTCTCGACGTGATTTGTGAAGTCGATGCTACCTCTTTCCAGCCTGCTCCTAAGACCACCGTGTGGCTGGTGCACCTGGCCAGCAAGGAACAGATCACGGACCTTGACACTCTCTTGTTTTCAATCCTGACAAGACGAGGTAAGCTCAAGAACGCTCTGCAGGCTGCATTGGTAGATACAGGAAAGACCAAGCGTCAGGCAAAGGCTTTGGTGACTCAGATGGATATTGATAAGGTCATTCTTGAAAAACCTGCAAAGAAAGTGACTTCGGCCTTGCTTATTCGTCTGGAGCAAGAACTCGCTAAAGTCCTCAAATAGGTTCCAGGAGTTTTTTGGTCAGTTTTTACTGATGTCTAAAAAGTTGAACCTCTTCTGGGTCCATGTTTTCCTTCACGGCTTATTATGATTGAGCACTTGCTCAGAACTGCTTCCTTTGGGATAATAAAACAATTGCGGAGCATCTTTTGAGGACTCTATGATTTTCCAGGCAAGGATTGCATGCTCAATAGACGGGAAGCCTTCTTTGTCTCCGCGCAGAAAACGTTCGAACAGGGCGATATAAGGATTGTCGCCTCCTTCAAGGTCGATGCGCAATCCATCAATCTCAAGATAACTCTCCTTTTCTGCAAAGCCTTTTCCCGTGATGAACTCAAATGACCTGCCTTTGGATTGCAGGCTGTGGTGCACAAATGTCTCCGTGTCGGATGGTTTTCCGAGGTCTTTCACATATCCTTCCTCTTTCCCATCACCATACTGTCCTCGGCGATGATGGGTTATTTCAAACTCTGAAAAATGCTCCTGGGGTTCCTCAAGGATCTTGAAGGCAATCTGCAGGAAATGGCTCTGTACCATGTCCTTGAGGGCTCCGATACCTTCATAATAGCCTGCCCTTCCCTCCAGCCCTACTTTCTCGAGGGCCACTATCTTCATGTTCTTGAAATCTTTCTTTTTGAGGGAGAGGATATTTTTTTTGAAAAGATAATGGTCAGAAAGCCAGATATGGTCGATGATCTGGTGTTCTTTGAGCAGGTCTTTAAGTTTTTGTGCACTGCTTTGGCTGTCTCCAAAGGGCTTTTCGACCAACGCCTTGAAGGGATACCCCTCTTTGTTGAGCCTGCCTAGAGCACGGAAAATCTTGTCGAACATGTTAGGTGGGAGAGAGACATAAAAATAATTTACCTCTTTTTCATCCAGCAGGTTTGTGCAGGCAAGACAGATGTCATCCGTCTCAAAATCGAGCTGGTGATAATGGAGATGCTTCCGGAAGTAAGGGGAGCAGACCTCTTCATCGCTGCAGACAAAATCACGATAGACCTCATCGGTAAAATCCTTTCTGCCGAAGGCGTAGACCTCCAGGTTCTTTTCTCGCATCATGTTCAGGGCAGGGAGGACCTTTCGTTTCACCAGGTCTCCTGTGGACCCAAAGATAAACAGTTTCATCTTACCAGTGCTCAAACTCGTCCTCGACACGGCTTGCCCAACGATGGACAATGCCCATGACTAGGGCCTTGACCTCCCTTTTCGGTTTTATAGTGTATTCAAATTGATAACCTCCGCCTGCAAGGTTGGTCTGCATCCTGCTGAGGACGCCGAGGGCATAAAGCTTTTTTACTCCCCGCTGGACTGTGGAAACATCGAGCCTGATAGCTCTTCCGAGTTTCTCTGTGCTGAATTTTGTCTTTTCGTTTTTGATAAAATAAGAAAATAAAGAGAACTCTGCCTTCGAAAGTCCAAGTCCGCACCGGATTACTTCTTCCAGACTGAATTTTTTACAGGCAAAATCTATCATTGTTTTTGTGAAAGGACGCCGTCTATCCTCTGTTTGAGGACGGGTTTTGGGGCAAAGCCTATAAGACGCCCTATTTCCTGGCCTTTCTTCAAGACAAGGAGCATAGGGATGCCCTGCACTTCAAATTTTTCGGCTAAAGCTGTTTCTTTCTCAGTATCGAGCTTGAGAAAAGTAAGTTTTCCAGCATAATCCTTGCTCAGATCTTCAAAGATGGGACCCATCATTTTACAGGGCATGCACCAATCTGCATAGAAGTCTACGATGACTGGTGTTGTTGACTTTTCAACCAGCCGGGTGTAGTTTTCCGAGGTGAGATAATTTAAGGTCATGTGTTTCTCCAATTACGATTTAGTTGCTCATAAGAGTACTGCTGAAAAACTACAGTTCTTTATAAACATGCCGAAGAACTGCAGAATCCTGTGCCTTTTCCACCGTACTTAAAGCTCAAATTCATCGATGAAGTCCACAATGGTCCTATATCGTTCAAGGAACCTGAATCCTTTGTCGGTGACCATCAGAAATCGGTCCTGATGTTCATCGGTGACTTCCTTAAGAAGACCCCTGAGGGTGAGCTCGGAGTAATACTCCTTGAAGCGCGCAGTGGTCATCTTGGACTTCCGTAAAAGAGGGGTCGGGCGCATATAATTCCTATTTGATTGGACCATCGTGAGGATATCTCGCATTATCTCTAATTTTCCTCTTTTTGCCATGCTTAGTTACCTGATCGTTTAAGGACCTTGTAAAGAATGGCCATAAACAAGAACGTCGATACCAGATAGATTCCTATCTGGTAAATATGCAGGAATCTTGGGAGTAAGATATCGATGATATTGAGGATCCAGAAGAGCACAAGAAGAAAATAGATGAAATACAGACCCTTCCCTTTTTCTTTGTTATGGGACTCATGATATGCTTTGGAAAACACAAAGGAGATTGCCACCAAGAGTGCTGCATTCAGGAAAATACTCATCTCCTGGCTATGGCTGATGACCCCTAGAAATGCAAGCAGTAACGCAGCTGAGTTGATCAGCAGGACTTTTATCGGGGTATGGCTCCATTTTTTCCACATGACACTGTAGAGGAGATAGAACATGGCCATGAAACTGGAATACAGGAAGATAAAGAGAGAAAGGTTGCCAATCGCATGAGGGTTCAGTTCAATGATCTCCTGGAGATTAAAAAAGAAGATGAGGTATTTAATTGAGTATCGGAAGAAATAGGCGATTGCGAAGAAAAGGAAGGCCCTCCTGAAATATTGGATTCCTTTGTAGGAACTCAGCTCATACATTTCGCGTGTGGCACGATATATCATGAGGCTGCATATCACGATTACAAATGAATAGAGTAGTTCAATTCCTAACTCAGGAGGTAGCAGGAATTCTATTGGAGGTCTCATGATAGTGATATCCTATCCCGATATTTAAAGTTTATATCCTCAGTGGACTTAATGTCCATTTCATTTATAAACGCTCTTTGAGAAATACCCTTATGAAAAAAACAAATTTGGTGATGAAAAAATCAACACAGACACTTTTGGTCTGTCTTGCAGTCATCATTATCATCGTCGCATTGGCAGGATATCTTATATTTGCAAAAAGTCCTTCTGCTGCAGGTCAGCAAGGGCAGGATTCTCAGAAACAACAAGGGAAGAATTTTCCTTATAGGCAGGGTGGCTTTAATCAGACAAGGAATTTTAGGTTTAATGAGACACAGATCAGTGAGCTAAATGATTTTTTTAGTTCAACAACAGACATCTCTGCATTGCAATCCTACTGCCAGACAAACAGGATAGGTTGTTTTTATTATTGTAGGGTCGAGAATATGACCTCGCCTATTTGCAGTCAATTAAATACCACGATGATGCGCGGGCCACGAAATATGGCTGGAGCGCCCATCGGGCAGGCCCCTGCACAATGAACAGCGTTATTCATCTGCAGGATGTCTGGAAGAGATATGACATGGGTAAGGCGGGAGGGCTATCGGTGTTGAAGGAGGTCAATCTTGACATAAAACAAGGCGATTTCATCGCAATCACCGGGCCGAGCGGAAGCGGAAAGAGCACTATCATGCATATCATTGGTGCTCTGGATGTACCTACCCATGGTGAAGTATTTCTCCAGGGAAATAGCGTCAGACTTATGGGACAGAACACACTTGCGACCCTCAGGTCAAAGACTATTGGATTTATTTTTCAGCAATTTAATCTTCTGCCTACCTTCAGTGCATTGGAAAACGTCATGATCCCTCTTGAGCTTATCGATACGCCTGATGCAGAGGCAAAAGAACGTGCAGAGGCCCTTCTCAAGATGATGGGTCTTGGAGAAAGGTTGCATCACAAGCCTACAGAGCTTAGTGGCGGTCAGCAGCAGAGAGTTGCCATCGCTCGGGCTCTCGCAAATAATCCTGATGTCATCTTGGCAGATGAACCGACAGGAAATCTTGATAGCACCACCGGAAGGTTCGTCATGGATTTTCTTTCCCGTCTTAATGAACAGGGCAAGACGGTCATTTTGGTCACGCATGAACTTTCTTTGGTATCCTACGCCCAGAGGGTTATATATATCCGGGACGGTAGGATTGAAAAAGAAATAACAAATAAACGCCCAAAAAAACTCTCATGATAAATCGGCTCTTTCTGTTAACCTCTGCACTTTTTCTCGTTATGGGATTTTTCATCAGTGCTCAGAGCGTATCTGCTTTGGGTACCTGTTATCCCCAGATTAACTTAGTGAACCAGGATCCAAATCCGGCTGTGCCTGGCAGTTATGTCAAGGTTCTCTTGGAAGTCTCAGGCGTTGATAATCCCGATTGTAAAGGGTTTGCTGTGCAGATAAGTCCACAGTATCCTTTTTCATTAGACCCTGGGGTTAGTCCAATTCAGGTCTTAAATGACAGCACTTATACTCCAGACTTCAAGACATCATGGACCGTTCCATTCAAGTTAAGGGTGGCAGACGATGCTATACAAGGAGAGTATACTCTTCCTATCAAGTCGCATACTGGTACCAGCAGGGATTTCTTGACAAACCCTCCTATGCAGCTTAGTTATGACAATGAAGTGAACATCACTTTGACTGACGCCCTGACAAGTTTTGCCACGGTAGTGCAGGATTCTTCAGGTTCTCAGGTTTCAATTGGTGTAGTGAACACGGGAACCAATACGGCAAATTCTATGATTGTAAGCATCCCTGTCCAAGATGGTTACAGGGCTACGGGGTCTTCACAGCAGATTGTTGGCAATCTGATTGCCGGTGATTATACCATTGTCAGCTTCAATGTCGCTTCAACGGGAACATCAACAGGCGGTGTGGCAGGTGCAGGAAGAAACTTCACACGAGCAGGTAACTTCACAAGGCCTGCAGGCAATGGATCCAGGCAAGGCTTTGCCGGAGGAGGATTTGGACAAGCCAATCAGACTTCAGGTAATGCTCCATTATTGATACAGCTAGACTATACTGACGGGATTGGAAAGAGAAGGACCGTCACAAACTCTGTGCAGTTAAGCAATACTCTTTCTGGAAACAGTTCCAGGACAAGCTTTGGTTCCGCTCGGACCTCTGCGAGCAGCACTTCTTATTCTGCCTGGGCTTATGGGCTAGGGGGAGCAATTATCGGGGCACTTCTCCTCTTTTTTATCATGAGGTATCAGGATAAAAAGAAAAATGTTCCAATAAAATCAGGGCATGACAAAGGTACCCTGAGCGATCCCGATTGGGTCGCTGCTGAAAGATTGTCTCGAAAAAAATAACGGAGCAATAAAAAGATGAAATTCAAGAGATCTTTTAAAATTGCTCTAAACATAATCTTCCACAGCAAAGTCAGGAGTTGGCTTACTATCCTTGGAATTGTCATAGGTATTGCGGCAATTGTCGCGATTGTCTCCATCGGGCAAGGTGCCCAGCAAGCTCTTGCACAAAGCCTCAATTCTCTTAATGCCAACATTATCACGGTTTCTCCTGGATTTTCACGTGCAGCAGGCGCTGGCGCGGGATTTAGGGGAGGGTTTGGAGGAGGTCAAGACTTCGGGGGATTTGGAAATGCAAGATCAGGATCTTCACAGAAAAATCTTACCGCTCGGGATGTTTTGCTGCTCAACAGCATTTCAAATGTAGAGGTTGCCACAGGGTATATCTCCGGGGGTGTGGACAAGGTGACTTATCTAGGTAAGACGGCGAGGGTCAATATAGAGGGGATAGACCCTGCAGTCATGAAGGATATTGTTACCACTGATTTGAGTACCGGGAGATATCTTGTCAAAGGAGACTCAGGATCGGTGGTCATCGGTGGGAGAATCGCCAATTCTACTTTCTCTAATATCGACATCAATCGTATGATTGTCATAGGGGGAAAGAACTTCAGGATTGTGGGCATCTTGCAGCAGAGCGGAGGCAACGACGATGCTAAGATCTACATGCCCATTGAGAGTGCGGTCACGATAATCGATGGGAAAGTCAAAGATAATTATGATTCGGTGCTGGTAAAAATAAAGGACATTACCCTAACTGATGACACGGTTACCAAGATTACGAACACCTTGATGGCCTCCCACACCATTCTCGCAAATAAAAATCCTGATTTCACTGTGACCTCGCTTAAGTCGGTCCAGCAAAGGGTCACTTCTACCTTAAGTTCGCAGTCTTTGTTCTTAAGTGCCATTGCAGCAATTTCATTAATTGTAGGGGCAATAGGCATCATGAATACGATGTTTACCTCTGTCCTTGAGAAGACACGCGAAATAGGTGTTCTCAAGGCGTTAGGTGCAAAGAATACGGATATTCTTACGATATTCCTGCTTAACTCAGGAATCATCGGTTTTATCGGAGGGGTCTTTGGAGTGCTCTTAGGTGTCCTCAGTTCAGGATATGTGGCGTCAATTAGCGGTGTTTCATTAGGTGGGGGAGGGAGAATGGGTTTAGCGACGGCATATGTAAGCCCTCAGCTAATCATAGGAGTGTTTACAATTTCTATTCTTGTTGGTCTTATTTCTGGTGCAATTCCTGCTTATCGCGCTTCAAGGCTCAGGCCTATTGAAGCACTACGTTCAGAGTAACAAACGAAGACCGTAGATAGTCTTTAAATAATAGATTTAGGATAAGAAGAACCTTGGAAATATTTTCTTTGACTATTCCATAGGGGTCTTGATCTCTACATCATCCTCTTTTTTTGTCTTTACCAAGAGCGCAATAAACGCTCCGACAAGCACGACTGCTGCAGAAACGAGGAACACTGTCGAGTATGCATTGATCTGTGCTTTCAAGATGAGCAGGGGCACTACTTGCGAATAAACGAGTGGTGTGTGGACATTGATGATGGTGCCTTGCGAAAGGGAGATGACATGGCTTTCAATGGAGTTGTTCAGGATTGTTGCAAACACGGCAATACCAAATGCTCCTGCAATGTTCCTGACAAGTGCAAGCACTGATGAAGCGATTCCTATCTCTTTTTCAGGCACTGCGCTCGCGATTGCACTGGTACGCTGGGCCATCCCGAATCCAAGTCCGAATGCCATGATGGTCAATGGATAGATGATGTCCCAGGCAGTTGACCTGGCATCAATGCCTGCAAACAGGTACAATCCTAGGGCAGCAATCAGGGTGCTTGCAAAGATGACATATCTGCTTTCTACTTTGCCAACAAGACGCGAGCCAAACTGCGCGGCTATGACCATCGCAAATGCCAGGGGCATGAACAAGTAGCCTGTCTCTGTCGCACTGTATCCTAAGAACGTTTGTGCAAAGACAGGGATAAGGAACACGCTGCCCATGAAACCCATGAACACAATAAAATTATTGACTAATGTCCAGACAAAGACGGGGATCTTGAAGAACTTGAGGTCAACAATCGGCTCTGGATGGTTCTTTTCGATGATGTAGAAAATCACTCCAAAAACAATGACTGTAGCATAGGCAAGGATACTGTTCAAAGACCACCAACCCCAGTCAACTCCTTGGTCAAGTACTAAAACCAGTGCTGCAAGTGAAATTCCTAAAGTTACTGCCCCAAACCAATCAAACTTGACTGTCTTTTTTTCCGCTACTGACTCATTGACGTATTTGATTGCCATATAGATTCCTAAAGCTCCGATTGGGAGATTGATCAAGAAGATGGATCTCCAGCCAAAGATATCGATAAGTGGACCTCCTAGGAGTGGACCGAAAACTGATGCTGCTGCAAATGATGCTGACCAGATTCCCAGGGCCTGTGCACGCTCTTTGCCTGCCCTAAAAGTGACCGTGATGATTGCCATGGCAGTAGGATAGTCTGCAGACCCGGCAATCGCCTGTATGATACGGAAAACAATCATCGAAGATAGATTCCAGGAAAATCCGGCAAGGATCGAGCCAACAATAAAGATGCTAAAACCCAAGATATAAACTTTCTTTCGGCCTATCGTATCTCCTAATTTTCCCCAGACGGGAACAAAGACAGCATTTGCGAGAATGTATGCAGTCGCAATCCATCCGGCAGAAGAGATGGTTATCCTGAAATCATCAATAATCTTTGGCAGAGCGAGATTTACAATGGTCTGGTCAAGACGGCCTAAAAAAGTACCGACAATAACAGTAATGAGCACTAACCATTGCGTTTTCTTTGAAGATTCCATGTGAAGATTAGAACTCAATCAAGGAGTTATTTATAGATCCACAGCTTTGCGGACATGCCATTCTTAAGTTCAGGGTAAGCGTTGATGTCATATTTGACCTTTACGTCATAAGACTGGAGAGCCCGTTTATCTGAGATGCTAAAGACAATATCTGTCTGATGGGCTGTTTCGCTGATGGAGTCCACGACTCCTGAATATTGCTTTGAACCATATGCGTCGGCCGTGAAGACCACCCGTTGCCCGAGTTTGATATCTCTCAATCCTTTGTCTTCCTCGACTTGGCCGACCACTCGAAGTTCAAGAGGGTCGATCATCTGCACGATGGCCTGCTGGGAAGTGACGACTGCTCCGGGTGTGTTGAGGACATTGATGACCACGCCGCTTGTTTTTGCACGTATAGGCATGTCGCCTACCTGTGCCACGATCATGTTCTCAGAAACAACATCTCCTTCATGGACAAACACTTTGTCTAATATTCCTGGTGTTGAAGAGGTTAATGCGATGACTGGGGCATTGACTGCCGCTTTTTCCACATAGACCCGGCTTTGTGCAATGGTCCAATAGGTCATTCCAATCGCAATGGCTGCAAGAATGAATAGGATAAAAGCCACCTTGAACTTGCTGCTTCTTGTCAAGTTAAGGATTGCCTTTTCTTCTTTTTTCTCAAATTCCTGGGCTTTTTTAAAAATGTCTTGTTTTTTTTCACTCATGGGCTTTCACTTTCTTCGCCTTTCGGGAATCTAATATCATGATAATGATTACAAGGATGATACCAATGAATGCCCCTCCTGCGCCGTAGACCCATTTAAGATAATCGGAATTGGTGTTTGTTTTGCAGATAGTCTCAAGTTTCTGTGGCATGTTTACCGTCACGTTCTTTTCGATAGTGCTTCGTACACCTGAAATATCAGTATAGGAAATATCAAGGGTGAGCTGTTTGGTTGTGTCTTTTGGCAATACTTTGATATGGGAAATGATAAAATCTCCTTTATCCAGGTCACCGATGACTGCAGATGGGGGACCTAAGGTGGTAATATCGGACTGCTGCTTGATGGTTAATAAGACTGAATGGGCAAGATTTTGTCCAGTATTGGTCACGACAAAGGAGGTTCCTTGTGGAGTAATCTCCTGCATCATTACATCAAAATCTGTCTGGGTCTTTCCTATCATGATAGGAATCTCTTCTTGAATACTTGTGCCTTTGGAGGCGTCAGCGGTCTTTCTGAACTTGAGTTTTGAGATTCCTTCTGGAGCATTGTCGGCAACCTTAATCCTATACTTGAGGACAACTTGGTTTGCGTCTTTATCCATGCCCATCTTATAGGCATTGACTGTTCCTGGAAGGGCTCCGATATCTTTGACTAATGACTCATTTGAAGTGAACGGATAGTCTGAGACAATCTGGAAGATGGCATGAGGGGCATCAGCTTCACCCATGTTCTGGACTTTTATCCAGAGGTCAAACCATTCACCAGGGCTTACTGGGTAAGGTTCATATTTGAGTGTATTGACATCGAGACTCGATTCACTCGTGGTCGCAGTAGCGCTTAGGGTGTTATTTATTTGGTAGCTATTGGCTGCGCTGGAAAATGCAGAAAAGGAAAGAAGGGTAAAAACTAATGCTGCAATCAAGGATAAACTGAGCACAGGTCTATTTTTCATAGCAACCCATACCTAAGTCCCTTTAAAAATCTTTTGATAGTAAACTCCTCTTTTTTCTCAAAAAGTGTCAATTAATCGTCGGTAAATTAACAGAATATATCACTTAGTGAATATATCACTTTGTGAGGTATTTTTCATCTAGCCCGATCTTTTTAATTAGAAATACTCTTCTAGGGGCTTTTGTTATGAGGTTTCTTGAGCGGTAATCTGGACTATTCAAGTAAGAAGGAATTTAAACAGCCGGTGATTAAGAGATTCAGTATCTGGGGAAAAACATGTTTCATCATATCCTATTGGTCCATAGTGAGAAGCTATCCAAAAAGCACCTGTCTACCGTCGAGAAAGTGAAAATGATGGTCCAGGACAGGTTATTGAGGTCAATAAGCTTGCGTGAGGTTTCAAAAGAACATTTGCGCGGGGCGGATTTGATAATCACTCTGGGAGGAGATGGGACTTTCATAAAATCATCCAGTTTGATAACTGATAACACCCCAATTCTGGGAATCAACTCTGAGCCGGAGACCAGTGAAGGTATGCTTACCAGCATCCTTGATCATGAGTTGGAAACTCTTGGATTGATTTTGAGAGGAAAATATACTCCTTTGGAGCGGGAGCGTGCTCGCATAAAATATAATGGCACTTTCCTTCCTGAACTTGCTTTAAATGAGGTGTATATAGGTACGGATAGTCAATTCCATACTTCAAGGTATAGCCTTACCTGGAAAGGAAAGAAGGAAGAACAAAGAAGTTCAGGCGTGCTTGTGGTTACTTGTTCTGGATCGCATGCCTGGTACAAATCTGCAGGAGGCATTCCTTTTTCAGCAACCAACAAACTTTCTTTTCTTGTTCGAGAGCCCTACAGCGGTAAAAGGGTCTTTCGACCTAACCTCTTGCAAGGGGAGATCCACGGGGAGGAAGTTATTTCGATAGAATCTCGTAGACTTGATGGAGGTATTTTGGCTATTGATGCCCTGAAGACTTATCCTTTTAATATTGGCGATCATGTAGAAGTATCTTTGTCAAATAACCCTCTTAAAGTGCTTACGCGGGCTGTATAGTCTGTTTTAGAATCTCTCCGATATAGCTGCGCATTTAAGGTACGCGAGATGAGGAATCCAAAGGTTTAAATGCCCTCATTTTGTTCTTTAATAAAGCATTGGAGAGACGATCCAAGTTCACAAACCCACTTTCCAATGCTTTTCTTTTTACCTCATTTTCCCAAAGTTTAGGAGTTGGTTTTAATAATCTCCTTCAAGGCGCTGAACGCTTTCGGAACATCCGATTCCTTGATTATGATATCAAGCTCATTGAGTGTGGATACAATTTATGTGATGGGTATCTGTTCCCGGGTGAAGCCGCGGGTAATGATAAAAAAATATCCTGCATCTTCAATCGCTCCAGCAGGAATCGTCGTGCTGATTGCAGCAATGTTATCGATAAGAAAATCTATATAAAGCTGGCATTTTTTTAACCTAGGAGTATGGTTTCTCAAGAAGAGCTTTGGAATGAAGAATATGCTCATGCAAAGATTAAATGGAACAAGGAGACTAAAAACCTCCCTCCAAAACTTAAAGACAAAGTCGTACTGGAACTGGGAGTAGGTAATGGAAAAACTTTGCTTTCAATCCTCAAGCAAAAACCTAAACGTGTCATTGCTGTAGATTTTTCTCAAGATGCGATAAACTCTTGCAAGGACCTCTTTGAGAAGCATACGAATGTATTTCTCATCAAAGCAGATGCGCTCAATTTGCCTTTGGGCGAACAAGAGTTTGATGTGGTCGTATGCTATTATCTTCTGAATAACCTGCTTTTTGCTGAGCGCGACCGCGCGGTCAATGAAATTTTTAGTGTGCTAAAACCAAAAGGGATGGTGCTTTTTGAAGATTTTGCAGTAGGGGATATGAGGGAGACAGGTCAGCAGCCTTTTTCAAAGGAAAAGCATACAACCGTGAAGACAAATGGGTTTTTGTGCCATTATTTTGATCAAGAAGAGGTCAAGGGTCTGTTCAAAGGGTTTACTCCTCTGGAACTAGAACTTAAAGTTACAACCCCTATTCATAACAAACCTCAGCTCACCCGCAAAGTCATTTGTGCCGTCTTTGAAAAATAGTAAGTGGTCGAAGCTTATGGTGCTTTAAATCAAAATACCATCGTTGAGCCTGGGAAGAGAAGCCGCTCTCTAAGCGAGTAGGTTTTGCTTCGCATTCAAAAAAGTAAAGAAGGTCATAAAATTCGGGTTTTCCTTCGTCATCCAGCCCTCTGTTTCTTTGCTCTTCCAGACATCTTGGACTTTGATCAAAAGTATATGGTCGACAGGTGATGGCCTTGCTCAGTTCCCCGCGATGGATGGTGTAAACCTTGCCTTCCAGCTCCACTTGTGAACCATAAGGGATCCAGACAATCCCTCTGGTTTCTGGATTAAGAAAAGCAGCAAAAATATCAATACTTTTTGGAGATAATCGAGAATGGACCCGAGTGATGGTATAGTTGGTGCCTATCTTACCTGCTTCAGTACAGTCCCTGTGTTCATATTGTCTATACTCATTCATGGAATTTGCTTCCTTTTTTTAGATCAGGATATGGTTCTGGCAAGAGAGAATTTAGGACAGTGCAATGTGAAAAGAATAAACGAGCTAAAAAAGATTTTGTATCGCGCATAATAATAAAAACTTCGTTCATTTATAAAATTTTCTTAAGTGCAATATACTCTTTCTATGTTTTCCTTCATTGGAACGTTCTTCAGATGTGAGCAATCTCCTATTCGGATAACCTTCCATAGGGGAGGGCCATAGACAATCTCAGTGATCGCGGTATTAGTGATGTCAAGTTCATAAGCTTCTTTCGGGCTAATGTGCAGGAGATTTTTTAGAAGGCATTTTGTGGCATATGCGTGGGTAAAAGCGATTATCCTATCTGAAGGTCTATGGTTTTTTACGACTTCTTCTAAAAAACGGAGCATCCTACCTTCCACTTCACAGGGAGATTCTCCTCCTGGTGCTTTGAAATGCCAGAGGTCTGCGTTGATTTGTGCCAAGATTTCCGATGTATACGTATCAACTCTTTTTTCCCCAATCCACGCTCCTTGGAAGATCTCCCCTAGCAAGGGAGTGATCTTGATATTTTCAAGGATGGCTGCGGGGAGCACGTGTTGTGCCGTTTGCCAGGTACGCAGTGCCTGAGAAGAATATGCTGCATCAAATAACCCTTCTTCCTTTTTTAGTCTTTCTTCAAGGAGCTGTGACTGATAATGGCCCAGGTCTGTCAAAGGAGGAGTGTTATCGCCACCAGAGATGATTTGGGGAGAGAGTTGGGCCCTGCTTTGGGCATGTCTAATGAGCAGAAGCGAGAGCATACTTCTCCCTCTCTTGAAAAAAAGATTCCGCGTCTTCAAAGTAGTTTTCTCCTCTCCCTAAAAGTTGTCTGGAGAATGCAGGGCCATGGAAATCAGAGCCGTATGTGACCCTTAGCCCCTTTTCTCGTGCATAGTCTATGAACGGGATGTTTTTTTCTGCAAAATTAGGCTGGACTTCAAGGCCGTCAAGGCCTTCTTCAAGCAGCATATCTAATGCTTTCATGGATTTTACATCCTTGAATGGATGGGCGATGATTGCTCTTCCTCCAGCAGCATGGATCTGTTCTATCGCTTCACTGGCTTCAATGAAATATTTTTCTTCTACGTTGCCTGCAATGCTTTGCTTTCCGAAGTAGTGAGCAAATAACCCGGTAATCGATTCGTTCTGATGTCGCGATTGTAAGTAGGCAGCACAGGCTTTGTCCTGCAGCATGGTCATGAAAATATTGTACTTTCCTAGTCTTGATTCAGGAAAAGCATGTTCAAGTTTGGCGAGGTTGATAGGGACCCCTTGGGCTTGTAAAAGAGTGATGCGCTGTTCGCATACTTTTCTCTGGATATCCTGCACATGCTCAAGAAAATCCTGGAATCCTTGATTATAGGGGTCAACATGCAACCCTAGGATATGGTAATGGAGAGTGCTTATTTCTACGCCTGGGACAAGTTCAATATTCCATTTCACTGCCTCGTCTTTGGCTGCAAAATATCCTTTCAGGGTGTCATGGTCAGTGATGGCCATGGAGTCTATCCCTTTGAGCTTGACCGCTGCTACAAGCGTTCGCGGATCGCTTGTCCCGTCTGAGAAGTTGGTGTGCAGGTGCCAGTCGATGTATGTTGTGTTCATCTTAATAATATGGGGCTAAGGAAAACTTTATATATTCTCGATATAATTTATATAAATAATATAAAATGAAA
>CAIQQL010000143.1 GCA_903873955.1 uncultured archaeon
CTCCCATCACTGCGTAAACTTTTTCGATTCCCGTCATTTTCTGGGCATGTTTTACCGTATTAACGATCCCTCTATGGGCACAGCCGGAAAGAACAACCAGCCCTTTTCCTTTGGCATTTAGAATCACAGCCTGTTCACCAGGAAAGTATTCCTGCACATACTCATTTCCCTTTTTGGCCACAAACACGGGTGCGATTTTTTCATAATCCGTCACCTGTTCGATCTTCCCGGGTAAATATGCTCCGGGTATTATAGGAGTAGGCCCTTTTATTTCCACGATCTTCACAAAACCTAACCCTTCAATATCCTTTCGTTCCAGGGCCAATAGGCTGACAACATTCCCATCTGGCGTCCTAAAGTATGTTCCTACAAAGCATTGCTCCCCGACATACAAAGGGACTCCTTTTCGGAACTCTTCTTTTTTTGTTTTAAGAATCTCAATAAAGGCAGCTTGATGGTCAAAATGATCATGGCTTAACCCAAGGGCCTCTACTTTCGCAAAATCAATATTCAGGAGTTTCATGTTTCTCATAACCCCTTGGGGATCTACTCCAAAATCGAAAAGGCAACAATGGGATTCGCCATTTACTACAGTTTCGATTTGGTAGGCCAAACCATGTTCTGCATGCAAGACACGATCAAGAGCAGAAGGACTCAAGTGTCTCTTGGCGATCTTATAGTTTGGACGGAGAATGTCAGCCAAATTATCAGTAATAACCGTAATCACGATTTTTTCTGATTCTGGAACCATTATTAATTGTTGTGCTCCGGCGACTCCGGTTAATAAATCTCCGGCCAATAAGACAGCACCTGTAGCAACCGTCGCCTGTAAAAACTCTCTTCGGTTGATTTCCTTTTCCATAAGGCCCTCCTTTTTTAAGTCTTATCAGTTCAACAAATCCTCCAGGGAGCAAGAAATTTCCTCAGAGGCTTCATATTGGCACCTTTCGGAAGATCGTTTTCATACTACACTCCAAAAGGTTAGATGTTAGATTAATTAGGGCCAGTGGGAAGACCGCCGGCCCTATTATTAAAAATCAAGAGTTGCTATTTGACCTTGGATTTTTCAACCCATTCCGATTGCTTTAAGGGCTTCCTTAGCGTCAAGCCATATTTGCTGAGAATAGGTAAAGCCGGGCACTCCAAAATATTTTGCGTAACGAGCAGTGATAATTTGAATCGCCTCTGCCATTTTTGATTGGTCAAACTCAAATATTGCTAAAGTCTTAATTCCCTCTCCTACACCGTTACTAACATAGGGTCCTATCATGGTTATGTATGAAGGTAGAGGGGATTGCTCCATGTAACGCTTGGCGAAGTCTTTTACACTTTCAGGGGGATACGAAGAAAAAGTTATGCTAACCATTTCTAACCTCCTTTTTTACAGGCAGGTGAATGCCTGAATTTGTTTTATATGAAAATAGATATTTTTAAGTATCTTAAAACGTAAGCCCCCACAGAGGTATGGTATCCTCCATGGAAGCCGAAATATCGGCACCTTCCGATAAATCATTTTCACAACAAACTCCAGGAAGTTAGGGGGAAGGTTGGTAGGTTTACTGAGCCATAAGAGAAACTATGGCCAAGGAATGCTCTTATGCGAATGGAAAGTCAAGGGGAAAATTGCCTCTGGAAATAGCCTCGGTTTTCAGCCTCAATTGAAGATGTAAGGTTGTGAAGATTCGATTATTTGGAAAATCAACAGTTCCGTCAGTAAGGATTGCTGTTTGAAAGGGTTGATCTCTGTCAGAATTGCCGGACGCTTTATTTCAGGAAGACATCCGGATTCCACAGGAACAGAAAATCAGCTGTCCAGTCTTTACTTGTTTCATTCAGAAAGAGGGAGTTTGTTTAATAATGCTGATTCATTTCTTAGAGTGGGACATTATTCCTCAAGGGAAGAGGAGAACTACCTCAGCAGGAAAGGAATATTTCTTGTTGTATTTCGACAACATATAGTTATCATTGATAATGATAATATTTTCGTCCTGGTATAGTTAATGCAATACAATATTACAAATAAACCAAATAAAAGGAGATAATACCATGAAAAAACTTATGTCAATTATCGTTTCTATTCTTTTTGCACTTTCGATGACCGGTCTTTGCTTCGCACAGGATAAACCAGCGGCTCCGGCACCAGAGAAGAAGGCTGAAGAGAAGGCTGAAAAGAAGGCTGAGAAGAAGAAGGTAAAGAAAGCAAAGAAGGCAAAGAAAGAGAAGAAAACAGAGAAGAAGGCTGAAGAGCCAGCTCCCTCTCCTGAAAAGAAGTAATCTTTTTAATCTTCGTTTGTGTAAAATAAATTAATCAAAAGGGGTCTCAAAAGATCGAGGGCCCCTTTTGATTTTCCGGATAAAGCCAGTTCTTTCAAACAACAAACAAACTGTATAAGATCATTATTCTCATTTCTTATTTGTGCACTCTCGTTTAAA
>CAIQQL010000144.1 GCA_903873955.1 uncultured archaeon
ATGATCCTTCGTTCTAAGGATCTGAGTTGGGTATGCAACACAACCAGGAAATCCTCTTCAAGAGCTCTCAATGACCGTTTTAAGTTTGAAGCCAGCAAGTCTTTAATTAAATCAAGAAAAGCCATCCTTTAATACGGCTAAGAGAATATAAAAATATATACCTTGAATTTTTATTTTTTTCAGTAGTAAATCTAGAGTACTTGTCTTTAACAAAGTTTAATAGCCAAAGGGGCTGGCCTACTCAATGACACCCCTTGAATCTTTCGATATTTTTATTGCACAGTATCTTTTTGTCATTGCCCCACTGCTTTTTGGAGTTTATGTCCTCATTTCCCTAAAAACTAGCAAAAAGGCAATCATTCATCTCTTCACTGCATCTATTGTGGTATTGCTGCTTGCTTTGATTGCAAGCCATCTTTATTTTAACCCCCGCCCATTTGTGGTCGCACATACGTCTCCACTGATTCCTCATGCACCTGACAATGGATTTCCTTCTGACCATGTCCTTCTTACTGCAACAATTTCTGCGGTCCTTTTTATCTATAATCGGAAGTTGGGGATTGCCTCTTGGATTGTGACTCTCCTCGTGGGTTATGCACGTATCGCCATTGGAATTCACCATACTATTGATGTCCTAGGCAGCATCGTTATTGCATTGATTGGAACGGGAGTCGTTTACGGGGTTTTAGGGCTCCTATCCAAGAAGGCAAAGATAAGCTTTTAGAGGTAGGTATTAAATCTTGAAAAATAACCTATATTTTTCCCTTTGTTTCAATTCCAAATATATGCTTTAGGGTCTGCTGCTCGTAATGTTCGCAGTATGCGTGTTCCTTCAAAAATAAGAGGCGTATAAATCTGAATACCCTCTGCTCCAAAAGAAAGTCGTTCTTGCAGATGTAAGGGAGTATCAATCCCTCCACACGCTATCAGTTTTGCAGCATATTTTCTATCGGCAAGGACGTCCTTGAAACCTCTTTGAGTTTGCAGAGAAGGAGAATAGACTACCTGACCGCTGGCCCCTCCCTTCCCAGGAGACAGAGGGATATAATGACGGTTATGATTGGTGGTGGTGTTCGCGGTTGTGAACCCTCTGACATTATATTGTCGTGAAATATCGACGGTTTCTTCAATGGTTGCCCTATCTAGGTCAGGCGAGACCTTGAGATAAAGTTCCTGGGTAGGAAGCAATAGACTTGAGACTGCCGCTAACATACCAGAAAGTTGTCCCTGATACTCTCTTCGGGCATCAATCCCTCCCGTACTGCCATGTGTATTTGGACAGGAAACGTTGAGTTCAAACCGATCAACACAAGGCAGGTATTTACAATGATTCATCGTCCCAGAAAGATCTTTAAGAACCTCATCGCCTTTCTTGCCAGGTGTTGCCATAAGATTGATGGTGATAGGGACCCCATGATGCCCGTAATCATTCAATCTCTCGGCAACAGCACGAGCACCGATCCCTGGTAAACCCATCCAATTGACAAGCGACCTGCTTTCAATGAACCTTTGAGTCCGTGGTCGGGGATTGCCTGCCCAAGGATCATAAGTGACTGTTCCGATAACCGCCCGATTGAAACCGAGGTGCTTTAAGAACGTAGGGGCTATTTCGGCATTTTTATTGAATCCTGCAGCATTGGAAAATTCAAAGGATAAAGGTTTGGCATTGGTAGTATTATCCAAAAGAAGACTTTCGAGGCCTAATCGGTGTACCGTCTCTGCAAATAAAATGAACAACTCATGCGCCTTTTCAGGATCTTTTGCTGTTGTTCGGAACACAAGGGGCTTGATAAGATCATAGAACAAGTCGAAACCTTTTCTTGCTAAATCCATAAGGGTTAGTGTAGATAACTATTTTTAAATTATTAGTGAGTTTAGAACAATGATCGCTATGTATCGGACTTAAAGGAAGTTCATTCCCCTAACCGAGTGAAAAACTATAAATATGGTCCTTACCAAAAAGAGAGAGACTTCGATGGCAACCATATACTCGGCAAAAAAGATAGAAAAGATTCTTGAAAAGATAGATGCATCAATGTTAGGAGAAAATGTGGCGATCAAGGTGCATTTTGGAGAGAAAGGGTGTACGACCTATCTAAGTCCAAAGGTTGTGCATAAGGTCTTCGACAAGGTCGTGAGTCTTGGAAAGAAGGCGACATTGGTTGAATGTAATGTCCTCTACAAAGGAAGCAGGACAAACAGTACTGACCATCTTAAAACAGCTCAGGAGCATGGTTTTGACAGGCCTATTGAGATACTTGATGGAGAAGAAGGGCAAGAATACACACTCGTCAAAGGATGTAAGCTCGGGAAGGGAATCAAAAAATTCGACTCTCTTATCGTGCTAACTCACTTCAAGGGGCATATGATGGCAGGTTTTGGAGGTTCTTTAAAAAACATAGGCATGGGACTCGCCAGCAGGGCGGGGAAACTACAGATGCATGCCAATATCAAACCCTCAGTCTCAGATGAATGCATTGGTTGTGGGGTCTGCATAGAACATTGTAATGCCAAGGCAATAACTTTGGTTGATGGCAAGGCAGTCATAGACAAGGATAAATGCGAGGGTTGTGCGATGTGTATTGCCCTGTGCTCCACAGGAGCCATTTCTGTTCCCTGGGGAAGCGAGAACCCGCAGGGCTTGCAAAATAAAATTGCCAATTACGCCTCCGCAGTCCTGACCTTGTTTCCCAAGGCGGTTTTTATCAACGTTCTTGAGAACATAACCAAAGATTGTGACTGTATGGATTTTGAGCAAAAACCGATCATGGAGGATCAAGGCATCCTCTGTGGAACAGACATTGTTGCAGTCGATAAGGCAAGCTTGGACCTTGCCAATAAATCTTCAGGTGGTAAATTCAATAAGATAAATGCCATAAATAAGGATAAACAAATTGAATTTGCAGAAAAACTGAAGTTGGGAACAAGCAAATACAATCTGATAGAATTATAGACGTGAGATTGTCTATCTTTTGAAACGAGACTACTCTTTTTTGATGAATTTTTTGGAGAAAACTATTTAACTAATTGTATGCAGTGATTACCATGTCAACCATAACTCCGATATTTCGAGAGCAAGTGGAAAGAGGACTTGGATGTGTTGTAATTCTAGCGGGATCTGGAAGTGATGATCCTCAAATAAAAAAGGTTGCAGACGCTTTGCTGAAGTACGGCGTTCCCTACGAGGTGAGGATTGCTTCTGCACATAAACAAGGAGACAGGCTACGGGAGATTGTCGCAGAGTATGACTCTTTGAATGGGCCTTTGGCATATATCGCCGTTGCAGGAGGTACAGATGCGTTATCCGGAACTTCTTCGTTCATATCCTACAGGCCGACCATTAGCTGTCCGCCTGATGCTCCAAATATGAGTTGTCTGACAAATCCTCCTGGAAGTTCCAATCTTTATATTACCAGGCCAGAAAATGCTGCAAGAGCAGTGGCGCAGATTTTTTCATATGCTAATCCTGCCTATCGGGCTGCACTGACTACCGAGATAGAAAAGAAGCGAGGATCTTTAGTAGAGGATGATACAACAATGCAAATAAAATATGCCTCGCAAGGAAAACCACAATGACGGAAGAATTCTTGAATCTCAATCAGGCACGACAGATGGTCGAAGAATATCTGCAGCATGAGGGTGATACCCACGCAACGCAAGATATCTTGAATTCCAATGCAATCCCTAGATTAAAAGGATATACTGTAAGGCCAGGAAAGGTCTCTGACTCTATTTTTGGTGGGAAAGGGGCCTACGTCAAAAAAGGTGGAGAAAGAGTCGAATTCGAAAACCCTCCCTTGCTTGCAAGAGATGGGATCCCTCTAAGAATAATGGTCAGGACTGACCGAATTTCAACCCATGATATCAATCGTGGCTCTATTCCCTTCAAAGACCAAATCCTCGCGTTAAATCATAACTTCATGCGAAGAATGCTTGCACCTTATATTGGAACTTCACAATTGGACATTTCTGGCTTAGAAGATAATGCTGTCGCGATTGTTGCTGAAGAACTAGTGCAGTTAGGATTTGAAAATGTGATGAGGGCTTATATGGCAAAAAGCACTACTTCAACCTCTCTTTATCAGCACTATCTTAAAGGAGAGAGGTCATTTTGTGGTCACCCTCTTCCAGAAGGATTGATTGCGAACGGGCCGTTACCGTATCTTATGGATACCCCTTCAACAAAATCAGAAGAGCACGATGAGTCACTAGCCCCGGAAGAGATGTTTAGGAGGGGAATATGCACGCCTGAACAGTATATTCCTGCAAGAAATGGCGCTCTGGCTGCATTTGGGGCTGTTTCTGTCTTCTTGAGAAACAAAGGGCTCATCGCAGTAGACACAAAGACCGAGCACGGAGTTAGCCGAAAAGGGAGGATAGTCGCACAAGATGAGATCTGGACCATGGACTCTTCAAGGTTCTGGCTAGAACAGGATTACAACGCTCAACGTCAGCTTTTAGAAAGGGGAGAAATAGCGGAATTAAATCCTAAGTCATATTCAAAAGAGTTCGCG
This sequence comes from uncultured archaeon, assembly GCA_903873955.1. Taxonomy (GTDB): domain Archaea; phylum Nanobdellota; class Nanobdellia; order Pacearchaeales; family GW2011-AR1; genus VGKP01. Next base: position 4,515 of record CAIQQL010000144.1, read on the forward strand.
CGAGGGTTTTCAGAAGGGGAAAGAGGATATAACCCTGAGCAAAGAATAGCTATTGCGGTAAGGTATATTGAGGGGATACAGCATCTTTTAGGAAGAAGGTTTGTTCCGGACATGAGCCCAAGGGACTCAAGGGTAATTTCCGGATTACAGACCATCGTCGAGAATATTGGCAATAATTAAGATGACATCACGAACGGGAATTACAGGGCAGGCATGTCTCAACAACGACACAAACAGAATTCTTAGGATAAATCCTCCTACACCCAATACCAAAGGAGGCGCACCACATGCCAACTGATGTTTCAGATTTTAAAAGGATTTATCGAACCCCTGTCGGAGGTGACTTTGCTGAGGTTCTCGAAAGAAACTTGAGAAGGGAAGAGGAGTTAAAATACGGTGAGAACCCAAACCAACCTGCAGCAATTTATATAGATTCGAATAGCGCCTTAGGAAAACTTGTCTCTGCCAAACTGGTAAAATCCGGAAAGGGAGGATGGTCTGCGACAAATTATATGGATGTGTTAAGGGGGATGGACATCCTGAAATTCTTCGATAAGCCAGCGGCAGCAGTTATGAAGCATCTCATTCCTTCAGGTTTTGCCGTGCAGTATGGAGGTAATAGGTTACAAGAGATCTATCGAAATGCCCGAGAGGCTGACGCAAGGAGCGCTTTTGGGTCAGTTGTCGTATTGAATCGGCCCTTGGATAAAGAGACTGCAACAGAGTTGATGACTACTTATGTTGAGGCTGTTGCCGCTCCAGAATTTGAGGAAGGGGTCATGCCAATCCTTGACGCAAAAAAAGACCTAAGAGCGATTCATATATCCGGTCTGGATAAAATCCCAAGATTCAATGATGAGGCACTTGACGGAGAATATGATGCAAAAGGCCTTCCCTTCGGCAGGACTCTCATGCAGAAACCTTATCTGACCAGTATCAAAGGACCTAAGGACTTGATTGTTGATCCGTTAGTTAAGCGAACTGCAGAAGGAAAGGCTGAAGAGGTTTTTGTTGAAAGAGCACCAACACTCTCCGAACTTGAAGACATGCTGACAGCTTGGCACATTAATATTGGAGTGAGAAGCAATGGGATTGTGATTGTAAAAAATGGGGTTACTCTAGCAATCGGATCTGGTCAGCAGGAGAGAGTCGGAGCGGTTGAACAGGCGATTGTAAAAGGGTACCAGAAATATGCAGACCGGCAGCAAATAAAGTATGACCCTCTTTTTGGGATTATGCAATGTATCACCGAAGTTTCACCTTTGAAGGGAGCAGTAGTCTCTTCTGACGCCTTTTTTCCAAAAACTGATAATATCGCGTTATTAGCAAGAGTTGGAATCAGCGGGATTATCCAGCCAGGGGGCTCTGTAAAGGACTTAGAGGTCATCCAGGCCGTGAATAGGTATCAAATGGCGATGGCATTTACTTTGGAGAGATGCTTTGTGCACATCTAGACATGGGGCTAGATATTCTTGGAATAAACGAGGAGCAAAGAACAAAACCGCGTCTAAGGTTTCCCAAAGGCCATACTCCTGATCCTGCTACACTTGCCGCAGGAAGATATGGGACGCTAGAGACTGTTGAGATCTGGGGTCCAGAACAGACCTTCGGTTTTAGTTTAGAGGCCCAAGGACAGGCTGCTATGACCCTCTCCAAATTCTACCCTCGGGTCGTTCCTCCTGCGCATGCTCAGGAAATTTATGAAAAAGCAAATGTCACCGCAGTAAAGCCTGATCGTATCAGGATATTAGAAGAGCAAACAGGGCATGATGTAATCGCTATCAATACTGCACTTGAAGAAGTGGTTAGTCCCGAAGCTGGAGCAGATATAAATAAAGGAAGAACGAGTGCAGACACAACAAGCACGGCAAGGGCACTGCAATTGAAAAGGTCACTTGAGGTCATTGCAGAGTCCACTGAAAATGTCCGAGATATAATATTGGAAAGGGCAGCAGAGTGGGCTGATGTACCTTTTATGGTTTGCACGCATGGATATGATGCATTGCCATCGGTTGCCGGGAGGCCCTTGGTACATTATGCAGAGATGCTCCAGTCTGGACTAAATTTTCTGAAGTTTGTTTATGATAATTCCATGGTTGGAAAATGGGGGGATGCAACAGGAGACCATCATTCAGCAACAGCACTTGACATTGATGGCCCAGCTCTACAAAGGCATTATTGCAAAGCGCTAGGGCTAAAATGGATGGACGCTCCTGCCCAGGTTCCGGGAGTGGAATTTGAGATGGACTCAACCTATGTTATTGTTCGCATTGGAGAGACGTTAGGCAATCTTGCCAGGTTTTTTATCTGGGGAAGGAGTGATGATGTCGGACTTTTTGTCAACGGATCACCAAACAAACAGAAAGGGTCAGCAGCAATGCCGCACAAGGATGCGCATAATGGCAACCCTATTGCTGAAGAGCAAACAGTCTCCCATAGGAACTATGCGGCAGGCAATCTTTTGACTGCCGTGCTCAACAGCGAGATGCCTTATGCCAGGACATTATTTGCTTCTGCAGACGCAAGGCTCAACTCAGAAGATGGGTTCAAGTTCTTTGACCATGTATTAAGGAGGATGGCCAATGTTGCCTACTGGTTAAGGCTAAATGAGCAAA
>CAIQQL010000145.1 GCA_903873955.1 uncultured archaeon
AAATTTGTCCTTTACAGCAGTACGAGCTGCTCCGTTGTCCCAAAAACTAGCTTGAAGAGGTAAATTAGCTTTGGCGATTAAAGTAGAAGTAAGGGCTGGGTATGAATCAAGTTGATTAATTACATCACGAGTATGTTTAACAAGAGGAGATAATAATTTAATTGAACTAGATGTATACTGCCCTAACCGTCACGGGTTGCTTTCAAATGCGTCCCTAGAAATAGCGGCCTGATTGGCATGATATTGAGCCACCATTGCTGCCATTTCCTTCTTCGGCACTCTGCCCACACTAGTCTGGGAACCAGACTGAGGATTATGGCACTGAGCCGCAGTATGAGGATAAAAATTGCCTGTACGAATGACACAGTGAGGACAGTGTGGCAGACGATAATCGCCAAATGTTCCCTTATCGTTCTTAACAGGAGAAGGTCGGATGAAAGGAGCTCCAGCAAGTAAAAGAGGCGTTAAAGAAACAGGGGGAGCAAAGGAAGAAAATCTAAGCTTATCACTGGCCAGTTTCTTGGCGGCATCTTCAGTTTGTTGAAGGCGCTTACAAACAAGTTCATAAGCAGGGTACAGAGCAAGACTGTGATATTCCAGTTTCTCCTTCTCATACAGAAAAGGATTAAGTGCATCCAACATACTGCGAACTTTATACTGATTCTCCAGTTTGCCCCCACCTCGGTAAATTTCTAGAGTCTCAAAAAGACCATCAAGACCAACTTTGACCTGTGCGAATGAAGTGCCGAGTTGCTGCATTGTCTTCCTAATTTGATCCAAGATATCACCCTCTTGATCTCCTGCAAGTCGAAGACATATCTTACGTGCCAAAGTAAATAGTTCAAAGACATCCTGCGTTTCTGAAATACTCGCAAATTCTAATTCAGCTTTGATATCTGTAATAATCTCAGGTGAAAACCACTCAGCAAAGCATTTGGAATAAAGCTCTTCATGCTTACTTTGAAGCCCGTCCACATACGTATCAAACTTGAGAGATAAGTCAAAATTTTGCTTGTCAGTCAGAGAGTCCTCGATACTTGGCTCAAGCTCAGCAAAAATATCTGCGGGCGAAATACCATTATCAGTAGCATATCTGTCAGCAGGAATATGTAAAGATGAGCGACGTTACGTATGCGCGTTAATCTGACAACTTTTTAATGTTGTGGGATACTTGACTAGAAGCCAATCTTTAAATAAAATGTCTTTGGGCTTTACCACAGGCAGCAAGGACAAATGCCTTGAGAGAGATTTACCAGCATCACCAAACGCAAGGAGAAGAACCTTGACAGCAACTAGGAAGGTAGTATATGTTGATACAGTCAACTTCTGAAATAAAGACATTATGAAACGCTAAAACTTTTAACAATTGTCGAATGGGAACGAAGAGATAATGAGATAATCCGTAATCAAAGTATTATTGTTAATTATGGTTTAAGCGTGAAATGTAATATAATATGAAGAGCATCTCTAAACTACTAGTAGGAGACTAATTCCTAATGATGGGAATATAATTGATGAATGCAATGTAGGACCATAAGGTCTTGGACACGGGACTAGTACTATATATCT
>CAIQQL010000146.1 GCA_903873955.1 uncultured archaeon
CGCTGCACCTGCAAACATAGTATCGGTAGGGACCCGGCCATAATTATACATAGACCAAGGATAAGACCCGCTCAACTGAGAGACAAAAGAATTTGGTAAAACCCTGGTGCAATTGACTGCACAACAATTTCCACCACCTAAAGAGTTTTTCATGGCTGTAAAGCAGGGCTGTTCGCCATAACCTGTGCAGGTGCCAGAGAGATCACTTGCAGTAATAGTGACTTTGACGATGGATCGGCAATCAGAAGAGCAGGTTACCGTATCATACGTTAATCCCGAATCACAATCTTCTCCAGGCTCAACAATCCCGTTCCCGCATACACTGGTTGCAGCAGGCGTGCATGTTTGTTGGAGAGCAGGAGTTCCAACACATCCTGTTGGTGTAGAAGAAACAACGGAACGGGTCTGCGTGCCAGAGGAAGAACAGGTGGACCAGGAGCTGTAGGTATAGGTGCATGAAGTCCCATAACCGGAACCAGTTGAGCTGTCTGCAAATCCAAAAGCAGTCTTCTGTGCATTGAAGATTGAAAGCACCTCGCTATCGGTGAGAGCGCGATTATATACCATGGCTTCATCAACAAAGCCAGTATAAGAACCATAGACTGTAGTCCCGATTCTCAAGGGAGAATGGACGTTTGCTCGAGTTGAAGTAAGTCCCACTCGGACTAATCTCCCGTTGACGTAAATTCGTGGCTGTTTATTGATATACGTGACAAAGATGTGGTTCCATCCCGTCCCTAGAGAGCCAGGATAAACGGCAAGGGAAGGAAGATAATAGGCTCCATGCTCAAACACTGAAACGCCATTGGTGCCCACAGACAGACCTGCGCCAGAGTCATAGTCTCCGCCATAGGTAGGTTCAAAGATATATTGCTGACCGGATACCCCACTGGTGCCAGAGGTAGACTCCGCACCGATAGCCAAGCCATTCACGGTTTTTACCCATGCACCAAAACTGAAAGTATTTGAAAACTGCTGGGTAAAGGCATTGACAGAGCCACCAGTAAGATATAATGCCCCATTCAATCCCTCGCTGGTCAAAGAGGCATAGCCGGTAGTTGAAGGGGTGAAATAAGTGACTGCATCCTGGACGACTCCGTTAAAAGGATAATAGTGGATGAGACCAGTAGGGAATTGAGAAAAGGATCCGTAACCATAACCATCAGTTGCATGACCGGTAAGAACGGAGTGCTTGCCAAAGAACGAAGAGAAGAAGGAGGTGATGTGGTCCCAATAACCCATGACCACTTTCTTTGTGGAGATAGTCGCACCATCATCAGTGGCTAACGCAAAAGAGATGCTGAAAGCAAAAAGAAAGATGATGCCCAAACTTAAAAGCGTCACAAAGGACACATAAAGAAAGCGAGGAGTTGCCATCAACAAGCCCCTCCTGTGCATAACTGAGGATAATTATGGGGATTGAGACAATACTCCCGATCTTCCGCATAAGCTAACTGCGTACAAAGCGCAATATTGGAGGGAGTGATGTTTGGATTACCTTTGGCTTGGACTTCCTTGAAGTATTGCTGTGCTACCTGTTTTGAGATGACATCTCTTTTGCATTGTCGTATAAAAGACTCTCCTGCAGCCCCATCACAGATGCTCGCATCCCCTTTTTGGGTAGCTTCAAGCTTGATGGCGATGTTTAGGCATTCCCTGCGCAAGACCTCATCAGAGACTTGATTGCAGGTAGGCGCACCTTTTTGGGCGATATCCGCATAAACGGTTGAAACAGGCTTGGTTTGGTCAAGATTGGTTGCATAGATAGTGGCTTTTTTCTGACTGGCATGATAGAGAGTGTAGACTCCAAGCATGGCGACTAATAAGAATCCGATGATTACTAAAACAAAAGACGCTTTCGGCAATACACCCCACTCTTTAAACATGATACACCAATGAAAAAGAGGTTTATATATTTAATGCGATTGGTGACCGTTTACCGAAGCAAAACGCGAAAGGTCACGACGAGAGGAGACGGTCGCTACGTTCTCCTGCGATGTTCTCCAGCATCTTTTCCTGGACGTTTTTCTTCCAGCCATAATGACCGAGTACCCAACCGAGTTTGATAAATGCAGTTTCTGAGGTCATATCTTCAAGAAAGATGACTCCCGCATCTAAAAGTTCTCGGCCGTTGGAATAGACATAAGGGTCAAGCCGCCCATAGATGGTCTGGGGCGCAACGCAGATCACAAGTCCGTTTTTGATATGTTTTTTAAGGGCAGGTAACCAGTTATTTGAGGCTTCAGAAACAGGTAAATGCCCAAGGCCTAACACCTCGATAACAACTCCTTTATATTTGAGTGCGCAAAAATCAAGAATACTTGAGTCTTGTCCAGGATAGTATTTTATTAACGCAACTTTGTCGGTAAACTGGGTGTCCACTTCAGTCTTGCTGTCATTCCTGGCAGAGTGGGAGGAGATAAATTCTACCTTGTCTGCATATACTTTTGCTATAGGGTCTGCATTGACTGCTTTGAAAGCATCACGTCTGGAACTATGCAATTTACGGGCCTTGGCTCCAGGTAAAGCATAACAATAGTCATCATTGGTTGAAGCATGCCCCACAAGGGTGACACCAGAATAATCTGAGAGAGCCATACGTGCTGCACAAATCAGGTTCAGATGCGCATCGCTACTGGCACGGTCAATGCTACGTTGGCTGTAGGTAAGGACGACAGGTTTACCAAGATTTCTTAAGAAAAAGGAGAGTGCGGCGGCAGTGTAATGCAAAGTGTCTGTACCATGGGTGATCACGACGCCCTTGATATCAGGGTCATCAAGAAGCTGCTTTGCAGTTTGCGCAATGGTTATCCAATGCTCGCTGTTCATGGATTCTGACGCAATCATGAATGGGACTTCGATATGTTTGATGTTCACAATTTCTTTCATCTCAGGATAGAACCGCAGGAACTCAGAGACATCGGTAAGCCATTTGACTCCTCCGGTTTTTGGGTCGAGCTTGCTTGCAATAGTTCCTCCTGTGATGATAAGGCCTATAGAAGGAAGAGAAGGGTTCTGGACAGGCAAGGCCGAGGTTTTTGGCGAAGAAAGCGCGGTCTTATTCTTTCCTAAAACTCGGACATTGAGGATGTTCTCTTTAGGTATGCCGACATTATATCCCGATAGGAGTTTTATGAGTACAATGGAACTATCAAAACTTTCAAGAACGGTTCCTTCTACCTCCTCTTGAGCAAGACGTAAGCGGACTTCGTCCCCAGGGGAAAATGTAAGTTCAACCATAGAAAAAAAAGAAAAACAGATTATTTAAAGATATGTTGTTAATACTGACGTGCGATGTATACTACCGCATGCCCTTCTTTTCCACATATAACACATTTGCCAAAAGGCTTTTCTTTTTCAAGCAAGGTACCTCTTACTTGTGCACCGATTTCCTTTTCAATAACTTCAGCACAATAAGAACCCTCTTTTTCAACTGAACAAAAATTGCACCTGGCTATGCCTCCAGCCTCGATTGCCTCTTTAACCTGCGCGGAGGTGGTTACGTCGCGGATTCTACTTTCAAAGAGAGCGTCGGCCTTTTTGATTAGATTCTCCTGAGATTCCTTTGCCACACGTTGCATGAATGAAAGGATTTCTTTTTCAGAGATGACTTCTTTTTTGTCTAAATCCCTTCTAAATACTGTGAGAACCTTATTTTGAAGGTCTTTAGGGCCAAGGTCAATTCGCAGAGGGACGCCCTTCATTTCCCAATGGTTAAACTTTTCTCCAGCACTTTTTTCGCTCCGGTCAATTTCCACGCTTGCAAAAGGCGAGAGTTCTGCCTGCAAGGCTTCTGCTTTTTTTAGGAGTGCTTCATCGGACTTAATAGGTACAATAGCTACTTGCAAAGGAGCAATTGCCCAAGGAAATTTAAGACCTTTATCATCTCCATGGACTATAACCACACTCGCAAAGATACGAGAGATTGCAGGACCATAACAGGTTATCCAGGTAAACTTATCCTTGCCATCCTTATCTTTGTATTGTACATTGAAAGCTTTTGCGAACTCTTGAGAAAGCAGATGAGTGGAGGGTTGTTGAACGACTTTCCCATCCGGATTCAAGACGTCAGCTGCAAAAGTCCTTTCAGCTCCAGGAAACCTATCCCACGCAGGTCTCTCAAAAAAGATGAAGGGCAATCCAAAAGAGTCATGGAGGACTTCTTTGGTAGTTTCCATGTCTTCATAGACTTGTTTCATGGCATCTTCTTTAGTAGCATGGGCACAATGGGCTTCAACCCAATGAAATTCCCTGCTTCTTAAAAAAGGGCGTGTCGCTTTTGTTTCATACCGAAAGACATTTGCTCGTTGGTATGTTTTGAATGGAAGATCTTTATAACTGCGAATCCAAAGACCAAACATCTGATAAAAAGCAGTTTCAGAAGTGGGTCTTAGGGCAAGTCGCTCGGGAAGCTTGTTTTCCCCAGCTTCATCTACCCAAAAAACCTCTGGAGTAAATCCCTTGATATGCGCACTTTCCTTTTTGAAGTTTCCCTCAGGAATTAAAGTGGGATACCAGTACGGTTTATGTCCTTTTCTCTGCAGGACGCGTTCAAGAATCGAATACATCTTTTCCATGGATAGGACACTCCAAGGTTGAAAAACAAGAAAGCCTTTTACATTATAGCGTAAATCTGCAAGCTCAGCTTTTTGGACAATCTCAGTATACCATTCTGAAAAGTTCTCGGATTTACGTACACTAATGCCTTTATTAAGGTCATTTAAAGGAGGGGTTTCATTTTGAGGATTACTTTTTCTAGCCATGATTTAACGTGGGGTAGGTGATTTATTAAATCTTGCTCTTTACCCGCTTAATCAAGATTATTACCGCATCATCTGGAAACGATTTAGCTTTTTTGCAAGATAGGCTATAAGAAAACCCACGCAATAAAGGATAAACAGTTTCATGAACAGAGAGGACAGACCACCAAATGACTTGTTTAGGTGCAAGGACCCTATAAGAAGTTGTGTGATGATGATGAAAGGGTTAAGATCGATAAAGGAGCGCATAATGTCCCCCACCACTGCTGAAGGGGCTAAAAGGTCGGAAAAGATGAAGAGAAAAATGACGAAAAAGACGGAAAGGAGCATGGAAAGTGCCTGTGAACGGATAAGGTAACCCAAGCTCATCCCGATGAAGATAAAGAAGGAGGAGGAAAGGAAGATGGACAAAGAGATGAAGAAAAGCTGGTCAAGGGAATTGAAATGGAACCAGAACATGCCTAGAGCCAGAAGGGCTATCGCTTGCAGGCAGACGAAGAACAGATTGATGAGGTAGTCTGCAAGAAAGAAATAGAAATCATTTGTGGGAGTGATAAGATCTCGGATATAACTGGGTTGATTGACCTGCTTAAGGATGAACATGTTTGAAAGGACAAGTGAGGTGAAAGTGATGATGATTGCGATGAGAAGAGGATATGCAAGAAAGACAGGGTTTGAAGAAAGGTTAAAGGCATTCAGAAACTGTACAATCATTCCCTTGGAATCCATTTGTTGTGAGAAGGTCTCAATTTCTCCTTGCCCTTCATTGACCTTGGCGATGAACGAAAGGATCTTGGTCTTGCTCTCTTCGGTCTTTACAATGAGATTGGATATATCTCGGTCAGAGCGGTCAAGAAGATCGCGGATCATATCAAGTTCATTGATAGTCTGGTTAAGAGGGTCAAGAAGAGCACTTCGGTTATAGAGATTGGTAACTTGTTCAATGGAGGCAAGGTTATTGTCGATTGCATCAAGCTGGTTGGTCAGGGAAGAGAGAGTAAGAGTGATGGGAAGGTAGTCTGCAGGAGGGAGGACCTTTGCAAGTGAATCATTCAAGAAAGAGATGTTTCCCTCGATGGCAGCTTTTTCTTTTCGAAAAAGACTGATATTTCCATGAAGAGAAGCGGTTGATTGGTCTAAAAGAAAAGATTGTTGCTCTAAAAGAAGATATGCTGTTTTGATAGGAACATAAGAACGGTTAAATTCTTGTCTGATAGAGGTGATATTTTTCTGGTATTGTATCAAGTCCTGTTCTTGGGAATCAAGTTGAGCATACGCATTGTTCAGTTCTTTGCGGGAATCGTTGAGGGACATAGAGAAGAGGACCAGTTTGGAACGGACATCCTCAGAGATACGTTCTATGTATGAGGTTTGTTGCTGAAACGCTTTTTCAAGAATGAACTGATGGGCATAGACGGTGATTTTCGGATTGGTGTTGTCAACATAGACTGAAAAGAAATGCGTCCCTTCGCTCTGATTGAGCACGATGCAGATGCTGACGTATGCATTGGTAAGGTCATAGAGGCAGGGTTCTAAGGCAGGATAAGTCGAAAGATGACGAAGCGAAGCAAAGGTCAGGTTATTGGAGGGATCTTGATTGACAATACCCACACGCAGGTTATTGTAATCGACAGAGTTCAGCATAGCTCCTGCGACTAGAATGAGCAGGATAGGGCAGACGATAAGGACAGCAAAATAATTCCAATTACGTGAGACGCTTCTGAGATTTTTATGAAGAATTGTAAAAAACTTCATTCTCCAAGAACCTCGACGAAAAGATCGTTAAAGGATTTGTTCGGACCCTGCTCAGATTGATAATCCTTGAGGTTTATGACGGTAGATATGGCCCCGCCTTTCATGAATGCGACCCGGTCACAGTTGTCATTAATCTCGTCAAGAAGATGGGAAGTGACTAATATCGTAGTTCCTTGTTGGTTGATTTGATGGATATAGTTCCATAGGCCTCTTCTTAAAAGAGTATCAAGACCGGTTGTTGGTTCGTCTAGTATCAGGAGCTTAGGATTATGGATAAGCGAGACTAAGATGTTTGCACGTTTGATCATCCCCCCGGAAAGTTGTTTGATAAGATGATGCTGAAAGCCATTTAGCCCCAAAAGGGAAAGCAATTCATGAAAACGAGAGAGGATCTGGGATTTCTGC
>CAIQQL010000147.1 GCA_903873955.1 uncultured archaeon
AATACTTGAATTTCTGAAGTAACTTATATATTTTTGTATCCTTACTCCTTTTCACTAAACTGAACAAATACGGCCATAGGTAAGGATCTCAAATAATCGGTTCGCCTTGAATGCGTCAACAACAACCGATAAACATTATTCACGCCGAATCCCTTAATTGGGATAACCCAATCGAGTTTTGCTTCGATTGTTGGATTTAACAACTCCAGTGGATCCTTAGTTTCTTTTTGTAGAATGGTCTGAACAGATGACCATTCATCTGTAACAGACAAGTGCGTTTTTGCCAATCTATCGCATAATTGTTGCTTCTCGCCATGGTAAGCATCTTCATTCGATTGGGCTAAAACTTTCCTCCATAATTGTCTGAGTTGTTTCCTATATTCACCCAACTTGGCTGACTGTCGTAACCTGAGAGCGGTCTCAGGATTGACCCGGTCTAAGAGAGTGAAGTCGGTAGACAAGGTCCTCTCGATATCTTTGGTAGTAATAGATACCCCAGGTTTTCTGGCAGTATCATCTGCGGCTAAAATTTCTTTCCATCTTATGGGACTATCGGTGTATGCAAAAGAACCAGTGACCTGAGCGGTGAACAGGTTGAGTTCAAGGTTCGGTCCGAAATGGCTTATAAGATACTGAGCATTATTTTCTCCGGGTTCAATCGGTTGCAAAAGGGCTAGAGGATCCATGATTTTTGTCTTTTTAATGTAGTCGAGGATGTTTTCTAGCACTTCGTCTGTTATGTTCGGGATAACCTTTTTGAATTGATATTTGATGCTCTCATTAGGCAAACCGAACAAGCTTCGTATATAGTCATCTTTAAACAAAGCCTCGAATTTTTCTTTATCTTTTCCTTGCTCATTGGATGGGTTGTATTTGATCCTCTTTTCAGCCATACTCCATGTGTCTTTCCGCAGTTGATAATCGAAGTCACAAGGGTCAGGTATCAGATTAACAAGCCCTGCCTCGATGAAAGGGGCGAGCTGCAAGAGTAGCAAAACATCTTTAAGCGTCTGCCCTTTATACTGCTGTGGGCACATGATCGGACTGAATTCTTCATTCACACAGCGAGGATTAACAAAAGGGCTCAAGACGATAATCTCATCAACATATGGAGAAAATCCGACAACATTTCTTAAGATAACTCTAGGATCAACAAACCCTGTGTATAGCGTTCTTAATACATTAGGATCGGGATGTGGCAGAAGGCTCATAAGATCTGTTTCTGGTGACCAAAGACCGCCAACTACCTGATAAATCCGCTTCACATGTTGATCATTAAGCTCTCTTTTGACATCTTCCCACGTTTTACCTTTATTTAGACCCAGAATATCTATAACAGCCCTGATGAGGATAAGGTTTCTTTCTCTAATGCTATATTCTTCGAATGAGGGTCTCTGAGACGGGAGTTTATCCTTGCAACACTTTTTGTATTTCTTTCCGCTGCCGCACGGGCAGAGATTGTTTACGCCAATCTTTTTCTTGATTTCCTTGCGCAACTTTTCTGAGTGGTGCATAGTTCGGCCAAACGCATCTTGATAGTAGACTGGATCACCCTTCTTTCCACCGGCATAGATTTCTCCGCCGAACTGCCATAATTCATCTTTTGGCGGTAGTAGAACATCGCTTATGGTGTGCCAGTGTCCAGCAAAAGACTTTTCTGGAAATAGCCATTCTTTTTTTGCTGCGGCGATGAATGATCGGGCACGGGCTTTCAGGGCGAAATTGATAGCTATTACCTCAGTGTCGGTTAACTGTCGTATCCGAATCATAGTATCAATTCTGGCCAAGGTTGATCCGTGAAATCTTGCATGAGTTCGATTTGTTAGAGGATCAATACTTTTTGGGGCTTTGGCATATTCTAAATTTGTCAAAATCAGACAGTGATTAAGATCGAGTGGAAATATTGTTTGTGAACCTTTTAGGGCAATCGATGGCTCTGTGGCG
>CAIQQL010000148.1 GCA_903873955.1 uncultured archaeon
CCTCAATGAAAGAACAATATCATAAATTTCCTGCCGTGCAAATCTTTTTTTGCAATGTTTAAACGGTTTGAGATGTATCCGGGTTCTCCTGAAAAGATGCCCGGCTAAAGGTTAGGACGTTTAAACAGCCTAATGCTGATCTGGGGCTAAAATATGACATCCGCATTAAGTACTTAGTACGTAGACATCCATAAAAAAATGTGCCTAGTTGACATTTATTTTTGTTCTTGTGTATGATTAGACCCATAGACGGAATTTAAGCCTCCTGTCGATAGACCAGTAGGTCGGAAAGCCACCCCATAAAGGTGGCTTTTTTTATGCTAAATTAATATTACGTGAGGTGTTTAAAGCCGAGATTTTTCGGCTTCTTTTTGCACTGTTAACTTAACGTTAGGTTACTGTTAACTTATTAATATCTATCTCACACCTAGGATTAACCTTATCTACACCCATCCAATAGATATGCTTTTCTTTGACTTGCCTATCGTTCTCATAGGCTACCCCTTGTAATAGATCAAGGATCAATGACTCATCTAAATCAGGTTTGCGTGATGCGTACCAAATGCGAATTGTTACAACAACATCAGTTGTAAATTGTTGCGTTGGAGCTACAACACATTGTTGTTTAAACATCGTGGAATAATTTAAAGCCTTCTGGCTCTTTATAAACATTGGCTTCCCGCCTGAGTAGACCATTCTTCTAGAATTAGCTTTACTTGCTGGCTCACCAAATATTTTTAATGAAAGTGTTTGCATTTTAAAAAAGATAGTATTAGTATGGAAGTTCTTATGGAGGCTTAATGAAGATTACGAATAAACACAATGTTCCCGAAACTCTTGTCGCTCTAGCAACTAGAGACTACTACAGTAAGGGCAAGTCTGACTACTCTGTTACAGAGATCATCTCTCCACCACGTATTCAACGACTGCGTAGGGAGCATTACAACGAGATAGAACAAGACGTAGCCGATATGCTATGGATGCTACTAGGAACGGCTTTACACGTGGTAGCGGAGCGTTCTGAGGTTGCTGACCATACTAACGAGGAACGTCTATCTATAGAGGTGGGTGGCATCATTCTCTCAGGTGCGATTGACCTCCAGCATGACACTGGGGATGGGGTCAATATCACTGACTATAAGTTCACCTCAGCTTGGGCATTACGCAATGACAAGCCTGACTGGGAACAGCAACAAAATATCTACGCATGGTTAGTCCACAAGGTCAAAAAAGAGAAGGTCAAAGGTGTTCGCATCTGTGCCTTTATCAGGGATTGGAATCGTAGGGAATCAATGGTCAGGGCTGACTATCCACAAGCTCCTATTCAAGTAATACAGATCCCATTATGGGACTTTGATAAGACTGAAAGCTTTATCAAGGAACGGATAGCGATGCATAACAACGCTAAGTTTGAAATGGACATGGGTGAAGAGTTGCCCCTGTGTACTGAAGAGGATCGTTGGATTCGTGAGACGAAGTTTGCCGTCATGAAGACAGGCGGTAAGAGAGCAGTACGAGTACTAGATACAGAGGAAGAGGCAGAGGCAGTCTTAAAAGAATTGCCAGCGAAGGACAAAGGGTTCGTAGAGATCCGCAAAGGTGAAGCAGTACGTTGTACAGGTAACTTCTGCGGAGTATCGCAGTGGTGTAGTCAGTATCAAGCAACATTAATCGAGGAGCAAGCATGAGTGTTTATAAAAAGTTGCAAAAGGCTAGAGTTCTATTGAATGAATCTAGTATTAAGAAGTCAGGCAAGAATAAGTTTGCTGGCTATGAGTACTTTGAATTAGGAGACTTTATTCCTACGATCAATGCAATCTTTGACAAGGTTGGATTGTGTGGAGTAGTTAGCTTTAATGAGCAAGCTACCTTAACCGTCTTTGATACAGATGGTGATGGACAGATTGTCTTTGCCACCCCTATCGTCTACGCAGAGAATGCTAAGGGTCAAGCAATCCAATCACTAGGAAGTACCCATACGTATTTGCGTAGGTATCTTTGGTTGATGGCGATGGAGATTGTTGAGAATGATTCAGTTGATTCATTGCCTCAGCAAGATAAACCAAAACCAGCAATTGAAGTGAAGTCAGTAAGCCCAGTTGTACCAGTTGTACCAACCGAAAACTTTGATGCTCTTGCATCGATGATGATTGAGTTTGGTGCTACTTGTGAAGATTTAAAAGAGTTGAGTAGTTTTTGGTCGCACAATAAATCAGAGATTGATGCAATGAAAAAAGTAAATCCTGAGTTGTTTAAAGAACTGCAAACAAAATTTGCAGAATATAAAGCTAAATTTAAGGAGTAATGATGCAAAAGAAATTTGAAACTAAACCAAACAGTGGTGCTCTTTTTGCTGTGAAGATTAAGAAGACACCTAATCAACCCGACTATCGTGGTGATTTATTGATTGATCTCAGTGCCTTTGAAGTGGTGAATAACCAAGTAGCTATCACTTTAGGTGGCTGGAAAAAGGTGATGGGTAGTGGCGGTACGATGCTTTCACTTTCAGCATCTAAGCCTTACGTAGCTAAAGAACAACCAACACAACCAACACAGGAGTTTAAAGATGACGAAATTGATTTCTAAAAAACGTGGCAGACCTTTGGGATCTAAAAACAAACCAAGCAAAGTTGGAACTGTTAAAACGTTTAAACAATTTAATGCTTCTGCGTCTAGGATTGCTAAACAACAACGTGAACAAGAGTTATTAAACGAGCATATTAATCTTTTAATAGAGCTTGGAAACTTCAAGAAACAAGTTGATAACTTGGAGCATCAAGCTATTGGCTATAGGGCAGTCGTTTCTTACCTTGAGAACCAGTTAGGTTTAAAGGGTACGCAATGAATGCACTCCAGTTTGAATGTGTAAAGGTTGCCCTTAAGCAAGATCGAACTGGCTTTGTTTTAACTTTGAGTATTCATCCTGACGAAATCCCCGAAG
>CAIQQL010000149.1 GCA_903873955.1 uncultured archaeon
TACCTTCGCCCATTATCCCCTTTCTATCGGCATCCCGCTCAATAGCCCAACTTGTGATGCTTTCGACATAGGAGTCTACAATATTGTCTATAAACGGACCAATGATACTACACAGGTTTGTATATGCTCCGACCTCTCGTGCCGCCAGGCCAGGATTAATCGTAGAGCATGTCTCAATTATTCGTGCCCGATAATCTGGATCTTTCTGAACCCCACTCTCATCGACAATCCCTCTTCCATAGACTAAGCCATCAAATAAATGATCCACTGCAACAGAGACCTTCCCCTGCCGTAAGAGATTTGTCGCAGAATTGTAATAAGCATCATCCAACACCCTTAATTCAATGTCACTAAACCCCTTTGGGAATCGTCTATGCAAGTCTGCCTGGTGCAACTCGATAATCCTCTCCCAATCTCCCTTGCGATAAGCTTCGCTTATAGTCTGAGGTCTAGCAGGTACGGCCTGGACTGCATAATTGCGATTAGTAGACTCGGTCTTGTACTCTCCAGGTCTTTCTTTGGAGCACCCAGCCAGGAGCAGAGACCCCAGTAAAATCGTTTTTGGTAAGGTGTATTTCATTTTCTTGTTTGTTACTTCTTTTACGTAGTCTATTTCCTCTTTTTTTATAACATTTCCGCCCTTTTTTAATCTTTCCATCCCTCCAAAACAAGGTTTTTCATAAACTATTTAAATGACAATATGGACCATAAGAGCATGTACAAGAAAGGGCTTAGTACGGAAGTAAAACTATTTATAATCCTCCTTGCTATACTCGTTGTTGCATTGATCACTCAGACAATGGTTGGAAATTTATCTTTTGGAGCAGGCGGAAAGAGTCCTTCTACTGGCAGCGCTACTTCAATATCTCCAACGAATACCTCCTCTCCCTCTGTCGGAACGATTGGCTCCACCAAAGTTCTCCTAAAGACCTCCAAAGGAGACATTACCTTAGAACTTGATACAGCTAATCGTCCTATCACCACGGCTAATTTTCTAAAGCTTGTAAACTCTGGTTTCTATGATGGTACCGCCTTCCATCGTGTTATCGATGGTTTTATGATTCAGGGCGGAGATCCTTTGACAAAGGACCTGAGTAAACAACGACTTTGGGGCACGGGTGGGCCAGGATATACCATCACTGATGAATTTTCCGGAGGAAATAGCAATAATCGTGGAACTATCGCCATGGCCAATGCAGGTCCTAACACTGGAGGCAGTCAGTTCTTCATCAATCTTGTAAGCAATAACTTCCTGGACACTAAACACCCTGTCTTTGGAAAGGTGGTTGCAGGGATGGATGTTGTTGATGCCATTGCAAAAGTACAGACTGACCAGTCAGATAGACCTGTCCAAGACGTTAAAATTATCAGTGTCAAGGTCATCTCTTCATAAGATTTAAATACATCTTTCCTCTTTTCTGCTTATGGAATTCAAAAAAGGTGTTTTTCTGCTATTGTTGATTAGTATTTCACTTGCCAGCTTTGTCGCAGCAGAGAGTATTGGTCCAGCACCTATGATCCAGCCACGTAGTGCGACTGTTCCCAACGCCCCTTCCCAATCTTATCTTATCCCTATCTGTTGTAGACAGTGTATACGTATGTATAACCTGGTACCTAATGTCTCATTGGACTTAAGCTGTCTCTCCTTGAATCAAGGATATAATCTTCCTTATCAATATGAGTGGAGATGTGCGAACTTTTTTAATTCCTCCTCTTCTACCATTGCCCAATGCACTGCTGCCCTCAATGACACCTTAGGCGAAGGCGGTGGGCAAGGTTATGTCATCCATACCGTCTCCCAAGGATCTGACAAACAAAACATCACCTCTGGGCTTAGAGATGAAAGGCGAAACTTAACTCTTGCGTTACAAGAAGATCGAAAGAATTTTACTCAAGACTTGCATTCCATTAATCTATTACGTGCGGAAGAAATACGTCTTTGGGCTTGGTCAATGGGAAATGTCAGTAAATTATGGGAGTCATTGAATAATACCCAAAAACAAGATATTCTAGACAGGATAAACCTGCGTCTGAATACGAGCTTTACACTTGATTCCATAGGTAATGGAACCATTCGGGCAGAAATCCGTGATTCGCTGCACCTTGCTATCAAACAAGATTTAAGCGATGTAAAACAGGATGCTCAAGCAGTACGTGATGACCTGCATGGGATCATTAAGCTACAAGAACTTATTCAGGGTCAACAAGGTAAACTTTTGGTTGATGGATCCAATATCACCTTCCAGAATTTAAACAAGTCCCGCAAGGATCTTATCGCTGGTAGGATTGATGCAAAATTCAATCTGAGTCTTAGTGCAGAAGATATTGCTGGCAATATCTCTCATCTACTTGCCACGCTCTCCAATGGAAGAAATGCAACTGTAAAACTCATGCCTGACCGTGCTTCGGCCATTGCTTTAAAACGCCTTTCGGCACTGTGCAACACCACAAACTGCGATGTTGAATTAAAGGAAGTAGGTCAGGGAAACACGGCCCGTTTAGCATATAATGTGCAAACACAAAAAGACTCCAAACTTTTCTTCCTCATCAACAAGAAAATGACCGTGTCTGCTCAGGTCGATGCTGAAACCGGACAGGTCATCAGCACCCATAAGCCTTGGTGGTCCTTTCTTGCCAGCGAATCTAAAGTGAGCAACCAAGAGATTGACAATCAAGTCTCCGGCAATTAGACTTTTTACAATTCCTTTCCCCTATCTCTTCCAATCTAAAAATCTTTAAATCAGGAAGATTTAGTGAAATTATGCCTCAGATAAAACTTCTCTGCATCGATCTCCAAAAAGAGTTCAGTGCTCCTGGCGGAAAACATTATAAGAAACGTCCTGGAGTAGACTTTATCAAACATGTCCTGGTCCCTTATCTTAAAAAGAGAGATCTCAAAGTCGCAGAGATCATCTCAGATTATAGGCAACCCCGTCCCGGCGACCTTGATGACTCCACACGTCCTGGTGAAGAAGGATACAAATCTGAATTGAGCCTGGAGGTAAAGCAATTTCCAGTCTGGGTCAAGTGCATGAATTCTCCGTTGTGGACTCGAGAAAATATTGGCGATCCTTTGGAAGAGCCCGGAGTCCCCTATCAAGACCCTCTCTCACTCACCAACTGGCTTACCAAAGTCATTGGCCTGCCTGGCGAAGTGGATGTTGTTCTTATTGGTCTTACCTTGGACTGTTGCGTCCTTTCCACAGCCCAGGAGCTTTGTTTTCGGGGTTATAAGGTCATTATTCTTGAAGAAGGTGTTGATACCTATTCTGGCGACAGTGAGGAGAAGGAATGGATACTCAGGCATGTTCCTCTTCTTAACTGGGCAAGCTCTATCCGCTGGGAAGATCTAAAGACTCGTCTAGAAACTATAGGCTAATCCTGCCTAATTCTCATCTGCATCTTCTTGATCATCGTCCGCTGATTCGCCCTCAGGCAAATCTTCTAGAGCCTCTAAATGCTCTTCTCCTACTGGGATATAAGCGATGATCTCTCCTGCATCATCGATGATCTCAACATGATACTTTCCATTAGGTAATAGGATGTTTATTTTTCCGACCATGCCTTTTTTTATAGGTATGGTCTCATCACCGTAATATTCGACATACTCTGGATCCGGGTCGATAAGAAGACGTACTTTTTGATGACGTTTGAACCGGGTTTGCATCTACTTAATGACCAAATAAAGTATATATAGTTTATGAAGCTGTCTCCTCTTGCAGATACTTTCTTCCTGAAATAGGGACAATTCCAAAGCCTTATAAATCTGAACTTCTTTTATCCCTAAGATGAAAAGTATAAAGGGAAGTGAGACTGAGAAAAATCTTCTTAAGGCATTTGCTGGTGAAAGCCAGGCTCGGAATCGTTACACCTTCTTTGCCAGTGCGGCCCGTAAGGAGGGATTTGAGCAAATCGCAGGGATTTTTGAAGAGACTGCGGACAACGAAAAGGAACATGCGAAAATATTCTTTAAATTTCTTGAAGGCGGTGATGTTGAAATTGTAGCCAGCTATCCTGCTGGGCGGATCGGTACCACTGCAGAGAACCTGCTTGCTGCTGCCGATGGTGAAAAGCGCGAATGGGGAACACTTTATCCTCAATTTGCATCCATAGCTCGGAAGGAAGGATTTTTGGAAGTGGAAAAAGCATTTACGGAGATTGGAGAAGTCGAAGAACAGCATGAACGAAGGTATCGTGCTATCCTCAACAATGTCAAAACAGGAAAGGTCTTCAAGAAGGATAAGGTTGTCAAATGGAAGTGTCGTAATTGTGGATATGTCCATGAAGGAAAGGA
>CAIQQL010000150.1 GCA_903873955.1 uncultured archaeon
GAAGTCTTTGTCTTTATCCACAAACTGATTTGCCGGATGGGATGCAAAACTTTTGGCTGACATTTCAAAAAGAGTGAGAAGAGTTTCAATCTGGTGCGAAAGCCTGTCAAATTTTTCTGCGAGATTAGTATGAACTTTTTGTAAGTCAACGAGATTTTCAACAAGCCTTTCCTGCAGTTGCTCATAAGCAACAAGGGCTTCTTTTATCTCCTTCTTACTAGGAGTGGTACCTCTTGTTTTTTGCTCCGGCATAAGAAAAGCAAGGGCTTTTTGTTTATAAATGTTGCCGTTGACAACGCCGAGAATAAAGGTCTGACTGCAGTAAAGCTTAAAACCTTCCTTTTCAAAGTAATCTGAAGAAAGGGTCCATAGTATAATGGCAGTATAAACGGCTCCAGACCGTTTGGCGGGGGTTCGATTCCTCCTGGACCCAGTTATATTTCTAAGGGAGGATGCAAGTCGAGAAGAGTGATTTTCTTTCTGGTCATGAGCATTCGAATGATCAGCGCCCCAACCAAAAATCCTGCTATGATGATGAACTCTGTTGTTGCGATGGAAAGGCTGCGTTCTAAAATAAGCTCCCGAAGGCCGATGACTCCATAGGTCATGGGTAAAAGGGGATTCACATTCTGGAAGAATGCAGGGCTCGTCTCGACAGGGAAGGTTCCTGCACTAGAGGTCAGTTGAAGCATAAGAAGGAGGATTGCAGGGATCTCCCCGGCTTTTCCGAAGAGGAAAATAAAGAATTGGATGATCGCAATAAATGTCCAAGACAACAGGATGGTGAAAAGGACGAAAAGGAATGTATGCTTGACTTCGAGACCTAAGACATTGAACAAGATCAGGTCAAGAACCAACGCCTGCAGCATCCCTATGCTTGCGGGGACAATAAACTTGCCGAGGGTGATAGATCTGCGCGAGAACCCTGAAAGGGCCAGTTTTAATTCCTTAGGGGAAATGACGAGCAGTAAGATGAGGCCCCCGACCCAGAGGGAAAGCTGGATAAAATAAGGTGCAAGTCCAGTTCCATAGGTTATCTCAGTCGTCTGGTCTTGTTTTAGTTCGACAGGATGGAGCTGCATATAGGCTATGCTTCGTATACGTTCATCAGGATATTCGCGATCAAGTCTTCCTTGCTCCTTGTTCACTTCGCTGCTGATGTTTGTGGCACCACGATATGCCTGTCGTATACCATCAGAGAGGTCTTCGCTTCCATGGTATGCTTTGTTAATACCTGAATCCAAGGACTGCGCCGATGCGGCTGCAGTGGCTATGCTTTCGTTATAGGTGGCTAGCTCATCTGAAAGAGTTTGTTGGGCGAAGAACAGTTGGTTTTTCTTCTCTTTGACCAATAGCATTTGTGCATAGGAAGAATCATTGATCATGCCTGCAGCATGTAATTTGCTTAAGGAAAGAAAGATAGTGTCCAGTGCAAAAGAGAGGTTTGTGCTTGACTGTGATAACATGTTGGACCCTGAAGCGAGGGCGCTGCTAGCATCGGAAAGAGAGATAAGGCCTCTGGAGAGCTGGTCACTCCCGTCATTGATCTCCTGTAGACCTTCTTTGAGGTCTACTGATCCATCATAGGCCTCCCTAAGTCCTGTTTGTAGGTCTCCAGTACCTGTGTTCATCTTAGAGATGTTTTCACGAAGGGAAGGTAGTTGTCGTAATGCCTCTTCAATATAGAGGTCGCTGACATGCTTGTTGGTCTCCTGTGCAAGTTCTTCAGCGATACTGCGGGCAATCTTGGCCCCTAGAAAACTCGTCGCATCTCTTGATTCAAAGACTAGAGTGGCATTATGGGGTGAAGGATTGGTGATGGAAAGGATGTTCTGGGTAAAATCCTTGGGTATGGTGAGCACTCCATAATACTGTCTCTGGGAAAGACCTGCATGTGCTTTGGTCAATGAGACAACGGAGAAACTGATATTGCTCTCTTTTTGAAGACGTGATACAAGTTCATCTCCCGCATTAGTGTAGGTCCCATTATTGTTCCCACCCATATCAAGATTGACTATGGCAAGAGGGATTTTGTCAACATTTCCATAAGGATTCCAGAATGCCCAAAGGTACAGGACACCATACGCTAAAGGCAGGAGGATGATGACGAATATGGCAAATAGCTTGAACTTGTCTCTACTGATGCTGATAAAATCGCTTTTGGCGATACGAAAACTATCTCCTAGCATGGTGCTCTCCTTTGGGCAGTTCAATCACTCTTGCATGGGCCATCTTTGCTTCTTCTTGTGAGGGAGTGGTGAAAAGCAGGGCTGGGGGTCGAAGGGAGAGGAAAAAATCCCAAAACTTTTTTCTTTCAGGGTCTGTCAGATTTTTGGTTGGTTCATGTAAAAGTATGCAATGGGGGTTATGTAATAGGCTCAGTGCTGCACAAAATTGAGCATACTCAAGAAAGGATAATGCTGAAACTTTTGAATCTTTTAATTTGGCAAATCCCCACATGGAAAGATAATGGCCTGCTTCATGACGTGTCAGCCTTCTTCCCTTTGATGCAGAGAAATAACATAGGCTTTCTTGTAAGGTCATGGTTGGAAGCAGTGGAAAAAAAGGGTCTTGTGCGCCAAAAGAAAAGAAATCCCTTGACTTTTTTAGGGCAGGTCTAATTTGGACTGCTTGTCGTGATATCCCGCTAAGTTTTCCAGAGAGGGCTAAAAGAAGTTCAAGGGTCCCTTGCTCTGTTGATCCCACCAGAGCGACGCGCTCATCCATAAAAACTGAAAAATGCACGGGAGAAAGAAGCAGCTTACCAAAATGTGTTATGCTTAAATCCTTTACAATGATGAGTGGCTGGTCCATATGCCCTTCCTTTAGCTAGTAAAAAAAGGAGGGATTTAAATTTATCGAGAGGAGAAAATGGGCAGGTTATGCTTCAATCTTTTTGAGCTCTGGTACGAGGTCTTTTACTTTGGAGAGAATGGCTTTTGCTCCCGCTTCACGTAAGGTCTTGGCTGATGTGTATCCTGTGGTCACTCCAATGAAATCCATTTTTGCTCGCTTTGCAGCAAGGGCGTCATAGACTGAATCTCCGACCATCAGACATCGCTGTGGAGGTACCCTTAATTTTTTTGAGACCAGTAAAAGTTCTTCTGGGAAAGGCTTGCCCTTTTTCACATCATTGATGGTTATGATGGCGTCAAACAATTCCTGGAAATCTCTATTGGTGGAGTGTATCGCGGTCGATTTTGATGAACCTGTGGCAATGGCAAGCATATAGTCGAAGCGCAGGTCTTCAAGGGCTTTCATGGCCCCTGGAAAGACGATGTTTTTCCTGCCTAAAAACTTGAAATAATGGTATCTCCTTTCTTCATAGAGATCATTGACGTTTTCCTTGAGGGCATATCTTCTTTTGAGTTCAGCAAGGATCTTTTTTGTAGGAAGTCCGATGATGCGTCGCATATGTTCTTCTTCGATGCGGATATTGCGTTCCAGCAAGAGGTCCTTGAATGCAAGGACGTGGAGCGGGAGGGAGTCGATGAGGGTCCCATCTAGGTCAAAGATGAGAGCTCGATATTTGTGTTGGAGGGAGGTCATCATAGCCGTCGTTAAAATAAAATGGATAAAAAAGAAAAAGAAAAAATTAAAGGGACTTAGTCCTCTTCGAGCGCGAAAACGTTCTTGATTGCTACAATGATAGTAGCAGGAACGAAAACCATCATCATTGCTGGAAGGATGCCTCTTACAACTGGGACTCGATTCATCACTCCTGCACCAAGGGCGCCTGCGATGATGATCACTGCTCCAGACATAAGGAATGGAACGGTCTCTTCTTCAGTCGCATTAAGTAATCCTATAATACAACCGATGACGACTAGTGTGACTAACCAAATATCATCGACTTTGCTCATATATTCAAAAAGCAGGCCAACAATTATTGCGAGAATCATACCACTAAAAAAAGCCCATCTTCCAATGAACTTATTTGATTTTTTCGCTTTTGACTCTTTTGTGTCTCTTGCCATAGTACCTCCTTTTATTTTTGTCTAAGATAGATTTTACGGTAATTTTCCGTTGCCTAAGCTAGGTGTCTGCATGGACCCTGCTTGGGCAGTATAATACTCTTTTTCTTTGAAGCCGAACATCCCTGCGATGATTGAGGCAGGAAACTGTCGAATTGCAACATTATATGACTGTAATGACTGGATATACCTTCCTCTGGCTACAGTAATCCTATTTTGGGTCCCGGTCAGTTCATCGGTTAAGGCGACATATTGTTTGTTTGCCTGCAGTACGGGGTAATTTTCTGTAACTGCAGAGACAAATGCGGTTATTCCATTGTTCATCTGTTGCCCAGCGGCGTCTTTGCTTGCAGGGGTTTGTGCATTTGCCCAGCTTGCTCTTGCTGTGACCACATCCTTCACAAACTTCGTCTCCGCATTGACTGAACTTGAGGTTACGGAAACAAGATTAGGGATCAGGTCTGCCTGTCGTTGGTATTGACTTTCTACCTCGCTCCATTTTCCTTTGGTGTCCTGGTCAAGTGTCACAAGACTGTTATATGAAGACCAGACAAACCCTACAATGATAAGACCTATCACCAAAATGACTGCAAGAACAATGAGCACTACTGCTCCGGCGCCTAGGCCCTTTTTATTATTCATGAAAATACTACTCTACGGTAATTTAAAAACCTATCTTCCAGCACCGCCGCCTCCACTGCCACCACCCCCAAATCCTCCTCCACCAAAACCTCCACCCCCAAATCCTCCTCCACCAAAACCTCCGCCCCAAAATACAGGCCCTGCAAAACGGCTACTCCTGGCTCGTAAAACCATTAATATGACAAAGAATATGATCACTAAAACAATGATTGCAGGGATGACCTCGTTTTTTTGGGAGGTTGATGCTGTATTCCCTGAGCGGACTTCATCAGCATGTGTATTTATTTCTTGGGAAACGGCTTTGGTAAATGCGATGATTCCTTGAACTGTCTGGTTTTGGTCACGAAGAGGGACATAATATTGATCTAGCAGACTTCCAACTTTTGAGTCAGGTAAAATGCCTTCTAGACCATATCCTACTTCTACCTCTATCCTATGCTCTTGTTGCGAATAGAGGATGAGCAAACCATTGTCCTTATCTTTCTGTCCGATTCCCCAGGCCTGGAAAAGTTTGGTCCTATATTCCGCAGGAGTGTCTGGGGCCGTGGTGTTCATGGTTACAACGACCACTTGGGCAGTGGTGTCCGATTCCAGCCTGTCCAATAGCGATTGGATTTGTGCTGAGTCGCTATTGCTGAACAGATGGGCAAAATCATTGAGACGAAGATTCGTATATTGTGGGAAGCTTTGGGCACTTACCATGAACGAACAGGCCAATAGTATGCTGAAGATTAGAAAGACTCCTCTCATGGTTTTTTAGAGCTGTTGAAGCATTTAAAGTTTGCCGATAGTCAAGAAGAACTATTTTTTTACTTGAGGATAGTTAGAAACGGGTCTGCATTGCCGAATTTAAAGTTTTTTCAGGATGTCTATCTCTTCAAATGAGATTGATGATCCACTAAATTTCGTGGCATAAAGCAGGGCTTCAAGGGCTTTGGCACCTTGCAGGTCAATGATTCCTTTTTTATAGGCTACAAAAACCAGTTCGGTAGAGCGGATAAACCTATATTTTGAGAAAGGACTCAGGTCTCTGGAGACTGCAGTGACACGTTGATGAAGCTTGTCTGACATGATCTTTTCAAGACGTACGGGGTTTTCACAAAGGCAGCGGGTTGTCCTTTCATCTATGGCGATTAGCGTCTCGATGCTCTTCTTGTTGAGGATATCGCTCAGGGCCAAGCAGGAGATCTCCGCCTCACTTACAAGCTGCACCCACTTCCCGCGGATCTGTATGAAGTGGTTCGCAAGGTCCATGAGAGATTCGGTCTCAAGGTCAATCTCCTCTTCTTTGATGTCTAGTGCGGAGGGCATTTCAAGAATCCCTTTGTTCAGGAGATTTTGGATCCTCATAGCGCCTAATTCAAACCGCGGGACCCCTAATGGACGGTCAATGATCTCATATTTCACTGCACGGGTGATGATGAATTTACCGTCAAATTTTTCTTTCATCTTTTCTAAGATATTGAGAAGGCCGTTCATTGAAAGATTGATCAACGTTCCCGAATCAAAAAGAAGCGCTTTCATGAAAAGAACTCCAAGGCGAGCGCAGCTCTTTCTTTAACCGATTCTGGATTGTCATACTGGATGTTTCCCTGCTCTTTTTGTCCGGCATATTCACTTAATTCCCATTGGCTTATACCAAGAAGCTTTGCAGTCTGACCCATGGAGATCCCATGTTCATAGATACGTGATGCTTTGTTGATCATGGCCTTTCTTAATACTTCTTGGATGTATGATTTCAGGTTGGGCGAGACTGTCGGTATCGTTTGACGTATTCTTTCCAGGTAGGACTCGTATGCTGTGGTGTTCTGCTCTTTGAGAGAGGTTATTGCCAAGGCCAGATAGCCGTCAACCTTCTTGATGAATTTGGACCATTGTTTTATCTTGGTGTTATCGCCACGTTCAATGAATTTACCCAGCGTGTATACAATGACCGCAAGAGCGATGCTTCCAGGGTCTTGCACAGTGGATGCAGAATGAACTGTCTGGTTGGAAAGGTCCCGGAGTTTAAGAGAATCGTTATCAATAATCGCCTGTCGTGTTTGTTCTAAAACAGAGATAAGATGTTCGACCTCTTCCATCTACCCTTATACGCATAGAAGTATATAAATTTGACTTAGACAAAAATAGGGCTGGCTGTTTTTTGTCTCTCGCGACAAGGGTCTTATCTGTAGACTGAAGCATTAGCCCTTTCCTGCCAGGCAGAATAAGGGATAGCTGTAGTTTTTAGGGAATGGAGACTTAAGCGAAGGTCTTTTGCTAAAGAGTCATAGTCGGGCCGCTTTGCAAAGACAATATCTCGGATGGTGCCCTCAATTTTTCGTCTGGAGGGTTTGATGAAATCTGCAAGATATGCCCCGCTGAGGTTGGTCAACGCACGGACCTTCACCGGATCAAGGATAAGGGCTTCTTTTTTATTAAGGAAGGCAATCTTTGGTGTACCACCTACTCCCTGGTTAACGGTCGCAAGGGAATAAGCATTTACGCCATGGAAAAAAAGGTCAAAGGTAGTTAATTTTTTTGGGTTGACTCCTTGTAGTTTGGTGAAAAAGTACATATTTGCTCCATCTGATCCGGCACCGATTTCCTGATGGTCCCCAAAATATTCATTTTCTCTTCCGTTGTTGATGAAGAATTGTCGAATATGCCCTTGTTTATTATCAAAGGCGCAGAGACTAAAATAGGTCGCGGAGTTACGCAGTTGTTCTTCATAGGCATCCATGGCCCGATGAATTTCGATTTCCATGGGTTTTCCTCTTTCAGCTTCGGGAAGTAAGCCCATCTTCAGTTCAATCTCATGACGTAATGTGGCAATGGCCTGGGTTTTGAGGGCGGTATATCTCTCAGTGAAAATTCTTTGTGTCTGTGCGGCATAGTCGTCCAATGTCGGAGCATTGACCTCTTGTGAGGATCTAGTAACGCCCTCGATGAGATTTCCACTGCCTGTGCCAAAGATGACGCCGTGAAAGAGAGAGGATTTCGAGAAAACGCCCATTTTGTTCACTGAGTCGCTTTGTCTTCCTAATCCGGAGACTCGGCTATCGGTGATGACCACTGCTTCAAGACTGTTGGTTAATGAAAGCCCTACCGTCATAACTCTGGAGGGTTGAAAAGGTTTATAAGCTTTTCGTTACTTTATAGTAGTATCTTATTTTAAGAGGATATACACAACAAGACCTCTGAGAGGGTTAACGTTGATGAGACATTGCAGGCTAATGTTATTATCTTTCCATTAGATTCTTCAATCCCTGAAGTACCATTGCCCAGTTTTTTTCACTATGCACCTTTTTTTCTTCAGTAGGGAAATTTTCCTGGCTAACAGATAAAATAGTCGATGCGCCTTTTGCTTGGAGGACATAGCTGACTCGCTGATAATTCTTCGGAAGGTCGGGCAAGTTTGAAAAACTGCTGAAATAGGAGAACACCAGCTCTTTTTCTGGTATCATTTTCAAGATAACTCCTCTGTCTTCATAATCTACTCCCTCATAATTACCTCTAAACCTGATTGTACTCCCTTCTCTCCAGTCAGAAATGACATCCGTTCCAAAGAAATATTGTTTGATCATTACAGGGTTTGTGAGTCCGTTCCAGACTCGGGAAGGTAATGCATCTATGTGTATAGAACATCTTGCAATATGACCCTTTCCTGGAACCTTCATAAGAAATACCGACATTCAAATATAGTAAAACGAATATATAAACTAATTGGATTTATCTCCACTTCCTCAATTGCATATTTTTTAGCCAATAACTGAAAAATCTCCATGTTCTTAGAATCATAAGCTTAATATACTTTAAAGATTCCAATATATCATGGAAGTCCTTTTGGACAGCAGCTTTATTGTTTCTTGCATTAAAAAAAAGATTGATTTTCTGGCACAGTTAGAAGAGCAAGGATTCAAGGTTCTGTTACCTCGGGAAGTTTTACAGGAACTGAAGGATCTTAGGCAGAAATGTCCTACTGAAGAACGTAAGGCTATTGACCTGGCATTTCAGATCTTCGAGAAAAAAGATATCAAACGGATTTCATTGGGAAAGCATTCTGTTGACCAGGGTCTTATTGAAAAAGGAAGGGATGGATACTATATTGCAACCATTGATCGAGGAATAAAGACTGAAATAAAGAACAAGGTCATCATTTTTTCTGCGCAGAACAGAATCGGCATTGAATAAAATTTATTTACCGATTAACTTTTAAACGCAATCTTCAACATATCCTGATGAAGAGGCTAGAATTTGATGCTCAGGGAAAGTTACGGGGTGTTGACGGCAGTCTTGTAACTTTTGAGAACAACAAGAAGTATACGCATAAGCAATATGCCAATGATGATGAGTCTGATTCGGTAGACTATGAACCTGCTCAAAAGTTGCATACTTCCAAGGATATGCAGTTTCTACGTGATGAGAGGTCAACACATCCCATCTTTGACAAGCCCTTTTGGAGCCTTTATACTGAAGGGAAGGCATTAGAGCCGTTACGGTTTTCAAATAATAAGACGCAGGAAGATGTTGTTAAAGAGGTTGTTGAACTGGCTAATGCGGGTACAAAGGTTATCTTTATACATGGTGTGTGTGGCACAGGGAAATCTGCGATAGCTCTGAACATTGCCCGTGCATTAGGAAAATCTTCGATTGTAGTGCCCATTAAAGGCCTGCAGCGCCAGTATGAAGAGGATTATACCAGTAAGAAATATGTCTTGGGCAAGAGGGGTTCAAAACTTAAGATTGCGATGATCACGGGAAGGGATAACCACGACTCTATTATTGATCCGGGAGTCTCATGTGCCGATGCAAACTTGCCTGACCTGATCAAGATCACTGAGAAGAATTATACTAAACTCCAAAGTTTCTATGAACAAAATCCTTATTTGAAAAACAAAGTCATGCCTGACCTTAAGGATCTGAAACGTATTGCAATAGCCCCGGCAAATCCCTACTGGAGCCCGATTCTGCCAGCGACATTCGAACTTTCCACGCTAAAGGATGCGCAAAAGATAAGATATCAAGGTCTGTCGGGAAAGGAATTCATACTTTATCATAGGAAACCCGGGTGTTCGTATTTTGACCAATACCTCGCGTATCGTGACGCAGATGTTATTATTTTCAATGCGGCTAAATACAAGATTGAAGTGGCCTTGGACAGAAAACCTCTCACAGAGGTAGACATCATCGACGAGGCGGATGAGTTTCTGGACAACTTCTCTACGCAAGAGGATCTTAATATGACTCGCCTCGCCTCTTCATTGAAGTCCCTTTTTCCTGAGAATCCCATCGCAAGAGAGTGCATCGACAAGATCCTCGAATATATCTCCCTCGAGGAGAAAAATAAGCAGGCTCTTGGAGTTGATGACAAAAAGATTTATCATGCTAAGGAGACGAAATGGCAAAACATCATCCGATTGTTCCTAAAGAGCCCGGAAGTCGAGGCGGAAGTGTCCTTGGATGAGGCAAGTTATGCAAACAAGGCTTTGGAAGCTGCGAAGAACTTCAAGGACTTCCTTGACGAGACGTATGTGACCTACAGGAAAGTTGAAAAGGACATCTATGTGACGTTGGTTACCACAAATCTTTCAAAACGTTTTCATGAGATCATCGATAAAAACAAGGTCCTTGTCCTTATGTCTGGAACTTTGCATTCGGAAAATGTGCTCAAGAACATTTATGGTTTGACCAATTTCAAGGTAGTCGAGGCGGAGACAAAGAACCAGGGGACTATCGAGATCCATCGCACAGGAAAAGAGTTTGATTGCAGGTATTCCAATTTTAATGCCCAGAAGTTTTCGCGTCGAGATTATCTCCTGTCCTTGAAATCTTGTTTGGACAAGGCAAAGCTCCCTGTCCTTATCCATGTCAACGCTTTTGAGGACCTTCCAAGCGAGATGGAGATCCAGGAACATCAATTGGTTGGTTTGATGTCTCGAGAGGCGTTGAAGGACATGCAGTATGTGGACAAGACTGGTAAGATGATCACTGAATTTAAATCAAAGAAGACCCATCGATTGTATACCACAAAATGTTCAAGAGGGGTTGATTTCCCAGGAGACACATGCAACTCCGTCATATTTACAAAATATCCGAACCCTAATGTCAATGACATTTTCTGGAAACTGTTGCAACAGACAAAACCTGATTATTTTTGGGAGTTTTATCGTGATAAAGCCAGAAGAGAGTTTTTACAGCGGATATACC
>CAIQQL010000151.1 GCA_903873955.1 uncultured archaeon
GTCTGCACATTGACCAGTTTCTTTTTCACTTTTGCCAGGAAGTCTGTATACTCCTCTTTGACAAGGGTCGCTTTTTTCAGGTAGGCATTCTGATAGCCCAGGTCTTTTCCCTGCGCGACAAGACAGAGTTGGCCAAAGAGCCCGCAGGCAAGCACTTTGTTCCCCTTGAGTAATTTGATGTTCTCTTCAGGTTTTGCTCCGCCGAGGATATACAGGCATTTGCCTATTGATATCTTTTGCAGGGCGTTGACCTCTTTTTCAAGAAGCAGGCCTGCACAGCTGGGGAGGAGCGGGGCAAAACTGACAATCGAAGTCTGGCTTCGGTGGCATACGGAGAAGGCATCATTGACATAGAGGTCAAACAACGGTGCAAGCGTGGTGACGAGTGCGTTAGGGACTTTTTCCGGATGGAGCTCGTCATCGACAAAGCGGGCATTGTCAAGTAAGAGCGCCTCCCCAGATTTTAGAGCCGAGATTGCCTTGACAGCTTTTTTACCGATGACATCCGGGACAAATTGGACAGGGGTGTATTTGTTGAGGAATCTTGCATGTGCTTTTAGGCTTACAAAATCATCTTTTCCTGCATTTCCCTGATGGGCCAAGATGACCACTTTTGCTTTCTTCTTCTGGAGATAGGCAATCGTAGTTGCTGCCTCTTTGATACGTTCTGAGAGGATGACCTTTTTCTTTTCTACATCCGAGTTCAGGTCAGCACGCAGAAGGACGCGTTTGTCTTTAAGGTCAATGTCTTTGAGGGTTTTTAATCGCATGAGGCCTCCTAAGAAAGTTTCTCGATAAGTTTTGCGACATCCACAAGCCTGCAGGAATATCCCCATTCGTTGTCATACCAGCTGCCGACACTGACGAGGTCATCTACGACCTTCGTCAGGCCAGCATCAAAGATGCTGGAATTGCTATTGTGGATGATGTCTCCTGAGACAATGGGCTCATCCGTATAGCCTAGGACCCCTTTCAAAGCTCCTGCCGTCTGTTTCTTGAATTGAGCGTTGACTTCTTCTACGGTGACTTTCTTCCCGACTCTTGCGACGATGCTGGTGATGGAGCCGTCAGCAACAGGCACACGTAGGGCATACCCTTCAAGTTTTCCTTTCAGGTCAGGGATGCTTTCAACAACCGAGATGGATGCCCCGGAGGTCGAAGGGATGATGTTGATGGCCGCGGATCTCCCCCCGCGGAAATCTTTCTTGCCAAAGCCGTCGATGAGCTTTTGGGTTGCGGTGTAAGCATGGGTCGTGATGAAATGCGCACTTTGTATCTTCCAGGCATCATGCAGGACCTTGAGGACAGGAGAGACACAATTTGTGGTACAACTTCCTGCAGAGATGATGGTATGCTCTTTTTTCAGAGCGGAGCTATTGACTCCATAGACAATCGTAACATCATGGCCCTTTCCAGGCGCAGAAATCAGGACACGCTTGGCTCCTGCATGGACATGCTTGATCGCCTCTTCCGCCTTGGTGAAAAGGCCGGTGCAATCAACGACGACATCTACCTTTTCCGCTTTCCAGGGAAGTTTGGTCGCATCAAGTTCATTGAGGATCTTGATCTTCTTCTTGCCGACATATAAGAATTTGCCGTCAGTGGTCACCGTCTCAGGAAAGGAAGGATGGACAGAATCATATTTCAGGCTATAGACCAGATACTCCGGACTGGTGATGTCATTGATAATGAACTCCCACTTCACCTGCTTTTCAAGACAGGCGATGAGAAACTGCTTCCCAATCCTGCCAAAACCGTTGATTGCTACTTTCATCTCTTTTCTTTACCTATAAACGCTGTTTGGTTTATTAAGTTTTCGTTGACACGCAAAAATTAGTCCTTTATGCCCGATAACTGCTCGAATTTGTCCAGGTATTTGATGACTGCGATGATGAACCCTGCGTGGCTCCAGGTGAGGGGGGCGACGGACAAGGGTTCCCCGGTAAGGGGATTGATCTGTTCAGAGAGAACGCCCGTGGAGAGCGCTTTGCTCACGGCCCAATGCAGAGGAGTCTCAGCAGTGCGCAGTTCCTCAAGGTTCTTTGCCTTGGCGATCATATATTCCGCAAACCACATCGTCGAGATGAACCAGGGGTTCTCAGGAGCTCCAGGGACGCGATAATAATGGTCATTTTCATACCTTGCAAGCCCTCCGCAGGTGGCCTGGTGGGCGCAAAGACGGTTGAACGCTTTGTCCATCGTCCGGACCAAGGTCGGGTCGTCGACATCAAGGACGCGATATTCAAAAAGCCCGTAACCGGTGCTGCTGTCAATCGTCTTGTCCTTGAGCATGTCCCCCTGCTCATTATAGAACACTCCCTTGATGAAGGTCTCATCTTCCTCGTCATAAAGATATTTGATGATCGCCTCCTTAGTCTCTGCGGCGACTTTCCTGTATCGTTTGGCGTCGCTTTTGCTGCCGAAGATCTCGGCAAAAGAGGCTGCGGCAATTAGTCCTGCATAGACGGTTGAACAGGTGAACGTATGCACCCCTAGCTTTTCTTCCCAGAGGTCATAGCTTTCTTTGGGTAGATTCGTCGCGGGGTCACGGTAGGTCACCATGAAATCTGCCGCGCGCTTGATGAATGTGCTATACATCTTATTGATCATGTCATAGTCCTTGTATTTGTCATAATGTTTCCACAATGCGTCAAGGACCAACGCAGTCTCATCCTCCTGGATGGGGAGCTGGACCTTGTTGCCCTTGAGCCAGGAATGCCAGGAGCTTCCAAGTGACCCGTCAGGACGGTATTTGTGGAGCAGGTACCCGTCTTCGCTGCTGATGTTTGAGCAGAAGATGAAGAACTTATTCGTCATGTCATGATGTCCTACTTTATCGAGGGAACGGGCGATGAGCGCGCCATCTCTGGGCCACATATAACTGTAAGTGTCTTTCTTGTAATGGAACGTATGGGTGTCATTGGCGGCGATGATTGCTCCATGGTTGTCGGTCTGCGCCCGCACCACAAGCAGTGAACGCCGGAACAAGTTCTGGATGGTCTGGTCCAGATGATAGAAATTGACATCGGTCTTGTTTGCCCAGGTGATCCAGTAATGTTCCGTGTCGCGTATGAGCTTGTCAGCGGTATGGGAGAGGATGATATCACGAAGCTGGCAGATCTCATGGTATTTCTGCCCGACAGCTATCCAATAATCGATATGCTTGCTGGTGCCTTCTTTGATACGCAGACTGAACCCGATCGTGGAATCGACCGAACCATGCTCAATGGCATTCTTTCCAAGGACACCATCCTCCGCGTCCTTGAAGGTACCATCTTTGCCATCGACTCCGGCGACTCCCGTCGCATAATCGGTGAAGCTCTTGCCCTCGGCCTGGCCACTGATGAGAAAATAGCGTTTTCCTTTATAGTTGACGATGGATTGGAGCAGGGGATTGTAATACACCGTGTCTCCGATGTTTGCTTCTGAGATATGGAAGTGCTGGCTGAAAAATACACGGACCTCCCGTTCCTGCAGGCTCATGTTCTCGACCTGCACATGGCGCAGAAAGATATTCTTCTCATAATGGACCGCTTCCGTGATGGTCAGGCGCACCTGCAGCCGCTCATGCAAGGCGACAACTTCACTCACCAGCGCGTCTTTCCTGTAGGAGAGGTCCATCTTCCAGTCGTCGGCAGATACCCAGCTGAACACCCCATCGATCCAGACACCGATACGGTGCATGTTGCTTGAGACATGGTTTTCCTGGCCGACATAAGGGTAATAGAAGTCGCGGATGCGCGCATGTTTGTCTAGACAGACCAAGATATTGCCATTTCCTAAGATTATATGCCGTGTCATATGAAAAAGTCACCCCAAATGTTCAGGCTTTCCGAACAATATTTTTTAGATCATCAACTCTTTTGCGAACAAGCCTGGCGGCCGCTCTTTTATCCTTGCACGAACGTAGGGCGCTTGCAAGCTCGACATCTCCGATCACATCATAGACCCAGGAGCAGAAATCATTCTTCTCGGAAGTGACATGGTATTTGAAAATCGAGACTTTCATGGAGTTGAGGCCTCCTGCAAGGTCTTCGAGTGTCGCAAAAATATAACCATCATGGCAAAAGAATCTTTTGTCTTCAGGGACCGCGTCCAGGTAATGGGAGGCGAGGTCGAAATCAGGCAATTTCATGGGGTTCCCCTGCTTCAGGTTTTGAGAGCATTTTTCCTATTTTGCTTAAGGATTGGCGTGCCCGTTTGAACATGCGAGGAGGACGATAGGTCTCATCAATGAGGGACGCTGCAAGCTTCTTATAGAGCTGCGAGACCTCATGGTTAGGGGTATGCTCGACAACAGGGGTCATCTCGGCAAGGGCGGCAAGGACCTTGACATCATCAGGCAGGCTTGCAAGAACCTCAATGTTGGCTGCCTTGGAGATTTCCCGTGCAGTGAGCTCGAACTTCTTCTTGCGTACTTTGTTGAGGATGATGCCGCGGATGGGTGCGTTCTTTTTCCTGGCGACGGTGACTGCATGCAGGGTTGAGCTCAGGGTGGGATAATCAGGCGAGCTCACGACCAGCAGCTCGTCTGAGGCCATCATGGTCGCATACATCTCATCATTCAAGGAAGGGGATGAATCGATGAGGATGACATCGTAGATCTGGCGGAGAGGGTCAATCTTCTCTTTC
Organism: uncultured archaeon; assembly: GCA_903873955.1. Lineage (GTDB taxonomy): Archaea > Nanobdellota > Nanobdellia > Pacearchaeales > GW2011-AR1 > VGKP01. The sequence continues at coordinate 4,633 of CAIQQL010000151.1, forward strand.
AGGACCAGCGGATCGCCAGGGAGGGGTACAAGAGACCCAGGAAGGATATGGAACCCTAAAGGATGCTGATAGATCGCTTCATAGGCAGGATATTCATTGTTGAGCACCTGATGCAGGTTGTGCTTGGGGTTGACAAGGCCGAGATGCAGGCCGAGATGAGGTGTTGAAAAATTGGCGTCAATGAGCAGGACTTTTTTTTGAAAATCCCTGGCTAGGGAAGAACCAAGGTTTACGACCAGCGTTGTTTTACCGACGCCACCTTTAAGAGCGATGACTCCGTAAACTTTTGCATTAGCCACTTGCGATTGCCTCTTGTATCTGTGAGATTACTGCTTTTTTCTTATGATTCTTGCTGACAACCTTTTCGCGCGACTCCACTGCGGCAATCATCTCGGCACGGTCGATAGTCATGGAAAGTTTTTTGGCCAGGGGAGCATCTTTGAGCACGTCGCGGGTCCAGTTATAGAAATCATTTTTTTCTGAGTTCACATGATGGGCAAAGGTCTCATCATCGATCTCGCGTAACGCGGCAAGCATGTCTACAAGATCCTTGAGCACTTTGCCGTCGCATACATAGAAATATTTTTGCGGATCAGTTATCATCTTTTTTTAACCTCAAGAGGTTACCTCATCTCTAAAAACGTCCCCTGATTTATAAATATTTTCTTTGAGGGGATTGTAGGGGATGATCTCGTGTTCATTCTCTCGTGACAAAGTATCGGCACGCATCTCCAGGTCATGCAGGACATTCATGAAACTGATGAATGCATCATAGGGGCTGTTGTAAGGGTTGAAATATTTATGGACATCTCCGTCGGAAAACCACTTGGTGCACATGTAATAGAAATGGTCAGAGGTCTGCAGCTTTCTCCAGGCATCGATGAGGGCGGCGTTCTTTGTCTGCAAGACTTTATGGCCCAGGGCATAGACCCGATTGATCGCGGCATGCTGCATGTCATTGCCAAGCCAGGCGCTCAGGTCCCGCTCGACGTCAGCCCAGGAGATATAGTTCGGGGCGTTGAATTCTCCTAAGGGTTCATAGCTGTCAATCACCTCTGAAGGGGTCTTGAAATTGTTGTCTGGGTTCTTGAGGATCTCGCCAGGAAGATGGCGAAGGAAATCAAAGATGCCAGTTTCGCTCCACTGATGTTCGCCAAAAGTCTCATAATCCATGAATAAGTTGATGACATTTCCATTCCCGTTCACGGCATGCACCCACTGGGCATATTTAGGAGCGGTCAGGGGCCATTCTTTCCAGCTGCGTTCAGAGAACCTGAATGCGATATCATCACTTAACCGATAATTTTTCAGGAGCACCTTGAGTTTTTTTGCCTGTGCGGGTCGGTAGAGGAAATTGGGCGATCGCCAACCAAGGATAAAATCTGCGCCTTCAGCGATGATGCCTTTATAGCCGAGTGCCTCAATTTCCTGGGCGACAGCATTGCTGTAGATGAGCTCGGTGTTACGGAACACTTTAGGGGTCTGGCCAAAAAGCCTTTGGATGATGGCCCGATGCTGCAAGACCTGCTCTCTAAATTCTCCCTTGGAATACAGGAAGGATAAAGAATGATAGTACGTCTCATCTAGGATCTCGACTCGTCCGGTATTGACGAGTGCCTGGAATGAAGCCAATACCTCTGGAGCATATTTTTCGAGTTGCTCAAGCAAGACACCTGAAAAAGAGAAGCTGATCTTGAATTCTGGATAGGTATTGAGCAGTTCTAGAAGGACTGCATTTGCGGGAAGATAGCATTTCTGGGCCACTTTATTGAGGACATGGACGTTATTGAGGCTGGTCTGGCTTTGGTCTGAAAAATAATCGCTTCGGTTGCCGATGTCAAAAATGGAATATTTTCTGATACGGAAAGGCTGGTGCACTTGGAAATAAAAACAGATGGAGACCATTAGTGTTGCCCGTTCAAGAGGTCCTCGTAAATATCAATGACTCGGGCAGCAGGGGTGTCCCAGCTCATCTTCTGCACTTCTCGTCTTCCATTCTCTTTCAGGCATCGCTGCAATGCGTCATATTTGAGCACAGATACAATCTTATTGGCCATGTCATCAGTGTCCCAGAAATCCGATTTCAGGCAATGGGTGACCACTTCAGAGACACCGGACTGATTGGACATGAGGACAGGAGTGCCATTCATGAGGGATTCAAGCGGTGTGATGCCGAACGGTTCAGAGACTGAGGGGAGGACATAGAGATCAGCCATCTGGTATGCTTTGGCAACATCCTTGCCGCGTAAGAATCCTGCAAAGATGAACTTGTCTGCAATGCCGAGCTCTGCGACCTTGCGGATGATCATGCGTTCCATGTCTCCGCTCCCGACTACGACAAACATGACTTTTGGATAATGCTCCAAAACTTTCTGGGCTGTATAGACGAAATAATCGGGTCCCTTTTGCAAGGTGAGCCTGCCTAAGAAGAGGACAATCTTGTTGGTTTTCTTCAGGTCATGGATCTGTTCGACCACATAGTCTTCAAAGTCCACAGAATTATGGACCACCTCGACCTTTTCAGCAGGGATGCCGTAATGGTCGACAATCTTTTGCTTGGTATAATTGCTCACGGCAATGACTTTATCTGCTGCCTCCATTCCTTTGCGCTCGATATCATAGACATATTGATTGACATTGCTTCCGCCCGTGCGGTCAAATTCTGTCGCGTGCATATGCACCACAAGATATTTTCCAGAGACCTTCTTTGCAGCAAGCGCGGCCTTGAACGTGAGCCAGTCATGGGCATGGATGATGTCAAAGGTCTCCATGTGGGCGATTTTTTCCCCGATAGCGCCATAGCGTTCTACTTCTTCAAAAAGATTATTGCCATAGGCAGGGTTAGGATTAGGGGTCCCTTTTTCATAATGCAGGCTGTTCTCATAACTTTCGGAGGTGCTATAGGGCTGGATGAGTGAATTGACGACATAACGGGTGGATGGAGAAAGCTCTTCATCACCAAAGACAAACTTGACAAAATCGGCGTCGACATTAAGACGCCTGGGCAGGACAAAGGAGACGGCGACATGCTGTTTGTTGAGGCTGCGGGTCAAGCCATAGCAGGCTGTCCCTAAGCCTCCGCTGTAGAACGGAGGGAACTCCCATCCAAACATCAAAACCTTCATTTTTTAACTCTTTTAAGTAACACTAAAGACTGAAAGTACTTATTAAAGTTTATGGATTTAGAGTGCACTTACGTGATATAAGGACTGCGCCCACCCTAAAGGAGAGTTCTCATTGTGGTTTTCAGCGTTGGCATAATAGAGTTCAGGAAGCTCTCCCTTCTCATTGAAGCACTCGAGCGTCTTTTTCATATAATGTTCGAACTTCTTCTTGTTGCCGAGCTGTTTGTAGATGATTGCAAGCCAGGGAAAACCCATGGTCCATTCTGCTTCCCCGTTTTTGTTGTAATATTGGTCTCCGACATAACGGATGACCCCCTTGTTACGTACAAGTTTGGTCTCAATGTTGTCTAGGATGCGTTGTCTCATCTCTTCGCTTACAATATTGTAGGGATAGACAAGGGAAAGGAGTGCCAGATCCGCGTCTTTACTATATGATTCGTTAGGCAATAGCTGTTGCAATGCCGCAGAACCATTGGCAATGAGAAAATAAGGCACTGGGATGAACTGGGAGATCATCTGAAGGCCTGCAAGGCAGGCACCAACGGATGAAGCATGGACTTCTTCATATTCTTCCCAGACACCATTGTCAGGATCCTGCCAGTATTCAACTGAGGCGAGGTATAAGACAAGTTTGCGCAGGATGCGTTCATCTGCCTCATTACGGAGAAGGGGATAGCCTTTTTGCAGCAGGTCTCCTACTCTGAAGAGGAATGCTCCAATGGCGTCATTTTGCTTGTTTCCCCAAGGTTCCCAGAACTCTTCAAGGGTCTCAGGATGATATCTTGCATGGATATACTGGTAGGCTTCTTTTGGTTTTTCCTTGATGGCCCAGTCAATCTTATACTCATGTTTCTTGAAAATATCAAACAGGGTATGCATCATCCTGAGCACTCCTGCCCTGTCTACGAGTTCAAGCCCTAAGGAGGCGTAGATATTGTCCCTGAGCCAGGCTTTGTCATAACCTGTATTCGCGCTGGGCGCAGCTAAGAATAACCCGTTTTTTGTCTGCAGGTTCTTCAAGAGACTCACACTACTTTGTAATACCATGTTACTTAAGAGTAGTAATAGTACTATATAAACCTTACTATTAGTTGTTACTATATAGTAGTATAATAGTGACTTAATCTCTAGGTAAACAGAAGAAGGGTAGATAGTGAACTATATGTTTAAATAACGCTGACACCTTCTTTGAAGAAGAGTAGTGCCCTGCAAAGATGCTGGATAAAAAAAAGATTGTTGATTTGGATGTCTGTGTTCTAGATGCCCTAACCCTCTTTAGTGCCCAAGCATTGCCTAGTCTTGAGATACCTGTGGGACGCAGGCCTCTGGTGGTCGGAAGCGGAAATGCCGCCGTGGTCGGAAGGATCCTTTTTGAACATCGCGATGCAGTCTTTGCCGATGAGAGTACCTACCTGCATAAGTTGGACAATATCAAAGCAATCGATACAGCTGTCCTTATCTCTGCTTCAGGTGGAAAGCACGCACCGATCATTGCACAAGAACTGAAGAAACGCAACCTCCCCGTGACGCTCATCACCAATAATCCTTTGGGTCTTGCGGACTCTTTGGTCAATAAGACGCTTCTGTTCCCTAAAAATCGAGAACCCTATACTTACAATACCTCTACCTATCTGGGGATGGTTCTTGCAAAAACACAGGAAGACCCGCAAAAGATCATGCATTATCTTTCACAAACAAAGAAAAAAATCCCTAAAAACCTTAAAAAATATGACTCTTACTTCATTATTGTCCCGGAAGAGTTTGATGCTGTACGTGAGATGTTCCTCACCAAATTTGATGAACTTTTTGGTGCCCAGGTCTCAGGAAGGGTATTCACCGCTGAGCAGGCAATGCATGCAAAGACATTGGTACCTTCAGATAAGGAATTGTTCATTGGTCTGGGATATAATAATCGTACGTTTGGCAAGCATCGCCTTAATCTTCCTTTACCTAAACAAGCAGGTTATGGGACTTTGATTGCGTTAGGATATTATGTCATCGGGCAAATCCAGAAGCAGCACAAACCGTATTATAAAAAGAATATTGAGGTATATACGAAATCAGCATCGAGGATGTTTAAAGAAAAGATTGAGCCTTGGGTTGATTAATAATTTTTAAATCTCTTTTGGATATATTCTTAATTTAAATATAACGGATTATTGAGAAAAAGCTTTTTGACCTGATTATCTTCAAAAATAGTCAATGGTTTTATTTGGGCAAGCAATTTTTTATTATTAATAACCGCTCCAGCCCCGTCAGGAATTGCGATTATCTTTTTAATGCTTTTTTTAGACATATATTCCTTAACTGAGGTTATTAAGCTGTCATCAAAATGTGGCCATATATCGAATCCGCTTATTTTATCCAATGACTCAAAATCTGTAAGTTCGATATCATTGTTATCATAATAAAGAGAGGTAAGTATATCTTTTGCCAGAATTATTGCTCCTGCACTAACTCCATAAACTACCTTATCTTTCTCAATAAATTTATTCAAAAGCTTAAGATTTCCAGTTTTTTTAAGAATATATAACAACTGCGGTGTATTTCCACCACCAATAAATATTCCTCCAAATTCTTCCAAATAACTAGAGGATAAACTTTCGTGATTATTTAAAATTTCTAATCTCTCGACCCCAAGAGATAGGAAATAATCTTTATGCAAATTATAAAATTTATCAAAACTATACCTCTTCATATCTAATGCTAGAGGGATGTACAATACTTTTTTTGTCTTTAATAACGAAACAAAAATCTTATCTAACTCCACATTCTGTCCTAGATTACCTCCTCCAGCTAATAATAGTTTCATCATAAAATAATCTAACTCCGATTTAAATATTCATCCTTTAAAGATAATAAAATTCTTTCACATTCTTCTTTCACTTGTACTAGGTCTTTTCTTTGTGTATCAATAACGAATGTTTTCTCTCTACAA
>CAIQQL010000152.1 GCA_903873955.1 uncultured archaeon
TTCTGTGTCTGTGGTGACTGCTGCTCGTCCTGCAGCATCAGCATATGCAGTAGACAGATTGGCCTTGGCCTCTTGGGTGACTGCGTCATCCGCATGGTTTATCCCGTTCAACGTCCCGGGGGGGAACCCGCCAATGGTTGCTGTCGGATAGGATCCGATGTTCCCAGAGACGGTTGTAGGGCCCGTATTGCTGATCCCTGAAGATGCGAGAATAGTAAAATTGCCGGCTGTTCCAAGGTTTACTGCAGCAGGGCCCGGTGCGGCAACTGCTACAGAAAAGTTCACAGCCGTGAAATTGACATTGCCGCTCGTGTCATTGGCATAGAAAATGAACGTGTAATTTCCATTGGATAGATCAAGATAGAAAGGCGAGATAAAAGTAATATTTGCACTCCCATTATAGAACCACAGGGTATTAATTCCAAAATTATCTGTGGCAGTAAAATTAACGAGGACAGAATTATTGGTATAAACTCCATTTACAGGACTATCAACAATAATAACCGGTAAAACAAGGTCTCCAAAAAGGAAACTTGAAGTGTTAAAGGCCATATTCCCAGATACTCCCCCATAATCAAAAGCAGTGACGTTCAGTATATACATCCCCTTATCAAGAGCAGGAATGACAGGAGTACACTCATAAGTATCGCTACCTGCTTCAATAGCTAAGCATTGTGCATCATCATAGGTAGAATTATGGATAAAGGTAATGTTCCCTACCTGGATAAGAATAGAGCTAGGTTCAGTTCCTGTACCGTTAACAAAAATATCTGCAAAGAAACTATCGGTATAATTACCGCCGTTAGAGGGTAGGGAGATTGTGATCACAGGTGAAGTAAGGTCTGAGACATTATACCCTGAAAAGCCTTGGACTGTAAAGCTCAAATCTCCTTTAGGAACATAAATCACGCTAGGATTCCAGATACAAAGAGGGTCACCCGTACATCCACTTTCATTGTTGGTATATCCTGTACAGGTATTGTTAAACAACGCACTAAGATCATCGACACAATTAAAGTATGTTGGGGGGGCATGATCGCCATTACCAAAAACAGGTTCCACTGAACAACCATAGGAGGCGATATCTGCACAAGTGCAGCCATAACCTAACGGAGGACAAGATCCTGCATCAGGAAAAGGGCGGCTATAATCTGAACATTGGACATTTGACCTGCAAGTTCCCCCTGTCGGAATACTATAATAACCAGTTGAGTTCCAGACAATATTGCTTGCAGACTTATTTGTCTCAGAGACTACTGCAGGAGAAGATGCAAAAGGAAGATTATAGAAAGCAAGGGAAGCATTGCGATCGAGTTGTGCAAAATAGGACGTATTGACAAATATTCTGCTGTCTCCGAATTCCTGGGGCCCGACAACATTGACTTGGATGGCATTTGAAAGACCTGCAAGTCTCGAGGCGATATTTTGGTCTGAGAAGTTCAGATTACTGATATTCATAAAAAAGACGGGAGTGAAACCCTCCCAAGGGACTATACCCCGATTACCTGAACAAGAACCATTGCGCTCAATCTGGACAATCAGGTCGATAGAATTGAAATTGTTTTCAAGCGTGAAGTTCGTGGTTAGGTTGCCAAATCGCTCACAGGTAGGGTCTCCACCCATGGAAGGTACCCCAATGTTTTGTAGTAAGAGAGGAAGGTAGGTTGGTATGGTGATGTTGGACATGGAGTTCGACACTTTAACAGATATCAGATGGAATTCTACTGAACTGATGTTTGCAAACAACGCATTATCCAGGACGCAACCCCCATGCCAGAGGCCGGTAAGAGAATCATAGGTTAAATTAAAGGTGCCATCGCCATTTTCACAGATACTAGAAGAGAGATTGGTAAGGTCTGCAACAACCTGATCAGTGTTTGCTGAAGCATTGACACTCAAGTTTACAAGATTATCTGCAGGTGAAAAGAAAAAATCAGGTGAAAGATACTGTGCTCCAAAGATCAGGGGAACAGAGATCACATTGAAGCTAAGGTTAGCAATTATGAATTGTCCAGTAGAGTCATTGGCCCAGGCAAAAAGAGTGTTATGGCCTTGAAAGAAGGTTATCCAGGTAGGACCTGAATAGCTCATGTTCGTCCCGTTCCAATTATAGAACACATTTCCATTGCTGGAGATATTCAAAAGCAAGGTGCCATTCGAATAGTTCTGACTTTGCTGCGGACTTGCAATTGAGAGAGTGAGCGTTGGAGAGACTATGGTAATATTGGCAATAGATGATCTGACTTCATTGTCTTCGCCATTCACAGAAGTAAAAGCAAAAAAGGAATAAGAAGAGCTGGGATTGCCTGTTGCATTCACGACCCAGGTTACCAGACTCGAATTATTTGCAGGGATGGTGATTGTTTGTGGATTTGCATTAAGGGAATAGAAGGGCAAGGTACCAGGAAGGGTGGAGATAAGGCCTTTAGAGATGGATGTGTTGAGCGCCCTTTGCAGGTCGATTCTAGAATAATTATTGCCACTGGCAGCATCATATTTTTGGATTCCTGAGCTCTTCAAAACACTGACAATCTGGGCCGTATGCAATCGAAGACCATCACGCAAGGAATAATACTGGTTCATCAATGCGATTGCACCTGCTGCATGAGGAGTCGCCATAGATGTACCGGACATTCCCCAATGTGAAGAGGAACTTCCGCCGTAGGTTGCAACAATACTATACCCAGGTGCCAAGAAGTCCGTCAAATTCCCTCGATTGAAGTCACTCAAAGTAGAATCATCCTTTCTGATGGAACTGATGGCAATGGCTCCGCTCGCGCAAGCTGGAGTAGTGATACCATCTGACCAACCTTGATTACCTGCTGCGACAGTGACCGGGATTCCCAGACTTGCGGCATAATTGATTGCCTTAGCGGAAGAGTCTGCATCGCAAGGAACCTGATAATGTGTGCCATTGGGGTCATTGTCACCAATGCTCATGGAGATGACGGTGATATTGTAGACTTTTGCATTAAGGAGACACCAGTCAATTCCTGCGACAATGTTGGTATCATCTCCATTACCAGCAGAATCCATGACTTTAACAGCGACAATGCGTGCACCTGGAGCAACTCCTCGGTAGGTAGCGTCTTCTGAAGCAATAGTACCGGCAACATGGGTCCCATGCCAGCTACCTGAAAAATCATCCCAAGGGACAGCATCATTGTTCACAAAATCAAAACCGCCGATAACTTTTGGGTTAGGGAAGTAATTATAGCCACCGAAATCAGTATGATTGTAGACGATTCCTGTGTCAAGAATGCAAACGGTCTGTCCGATACCAGTAATGTTCGCTCCAGCATACTGGGTCATCCAGGAATAATTTGCCCTGATGAGGGGTGCAGACTGATCTAAGGCGACACTATAGTTCTTGACAAGCTGTACGCTCTCAACATTAGGGTCACTCTGCAGAGCAAGAAGACCGGCCTTGGTAATCTTTCCAGAAAAAGCATTGATTAAAGCATATTTTCTGCCAAGGGTAAATAAGGAAGTTGTTTGAACAGACTGCCCTTGTTTACCTCCTATTCCCAAGACAGAGAGGACTTTATCCTGCTTGTCAGCGACAGCTAAACTTCTCACACTGAGATCATCGGATTTAATTGTAGAAACCGTTGAGGCAACTCCTTTAGGAGTAGAAAGAGCGACTTTGCCAGAAACAATAAGAGCAGACTGTGTCGCAAGTTCTTGAGGGGAAATATCCTTGAGCTGAACAATCACTGGATAGACTTCAGAATCAGAAAGTGATGCAACCTTGGAAAGAAGGTTTATATCAGGAGTAGAAAGAACGCTTGTCGTAGTTAATTGCTGAGGATCAAGAGAGATATTAAGTGCTGTGCAAGCTACACCGCGACAGGAAACATTCACGGTAAAATTAAAAAGCCCATTGAAGGATACATTTCGGTTAAATGGGCCTACAATGCTTATGTTTACGACTGGAATCTGCAGAACAGAAAGATTATAAGATCCAGTCGAAGTTCCAGCATAGCTGGTGATTTTTGCGTAATAGGTCCCTGTCTGATTTATAGTCCAGGTGATTTTTGATCTGATGATATCCTGATAGATCAGATCATCACTTTCATTGATCAAGGTTACTCCATCAGGAGCATATAAATCAAGGACAGTATCAAAACCATTGACAAAACTCCAGTTGACCAAATCTCGGGTTTGTATGACATATTTGGCTCCGGCACTTGCATTAAACTTTACATAGTCCACATCTGTCCCGGGATCGATGGTATGTTGCTGGATTTTACCATCAGTGGTTATCCATTGGGCTTGACCGAGGGTATTGTCAGGTTCATAGGCATCAGTGCCGGACTGCACACTCTTGTTTCCCTGATAGACTCCAAACGTGGAGAAATGATAGGTCCAGACAATAAGGTCCTTGTTATCAGAACTGTTGATATAGCATTCTCGACCAGTAGTGCTGTTGATGTTGGTTGGAAAGGTTAGGTTATTGCAAAGAAGAGTGATAGGGGTAAGGTTCTGAGAGCCCTCGCTCCATCCAACACTATATCCTGCTGACCCTCCCAAAACAAGCCGAGCGGGAGAAGAGAGATTGATGCCTACCAAGTCCGAACCTACACTAAAAGCAAGGACTACTGCTGAGCCGTTAGGTGCTGAAAAGGAAGTGTTTAGCCTAAGCATCGGAGCAAGCAATGAACCATCCCACGTCCCGTTGGTGGAGAAGGTGACATTGGCAGGAAGTTGCAAGGAATAATTGACACTTTGATTTCCAAGAGTCACTTCACGAGAAAGATTGGTTCCCCCATTGAAATTGATGACTTGCCCAGAACCGGCCAAAAACGAGAGGTTAAGGACAACGGACTGATTTGCAGGAACCGTTCTAGGGATGACCACCTGGCCTAATTGGGAAGTGCTGTTGAGAACAATCTGGGTGATGGTGGCATTTACAGTGAATATGGACGTATTTGATACGAATGCTTGTGAAGGACCGGTGACTACAAAAGTCCCCACCGAGGTGTTGATGATTTGATAAGTGGAATAATCAGATTTATCGGCATAACCAAAGAAGAAGTAAGTATGAGCACCAGGAGCAAGGCCTACCGCATGCGCAGCGAGACAATTTGTACAGCCAGTATAATCCGCAGGATAGGGCGCACCGTCAAGAAAAAACACAGAGTTATTGAAAGAGAATACTCCATCCATTACGGTCCAGTTTGAATAAAAGGAGGTAATAGAGGAATTAGAGTAAGCCTGAGGAGAGGAGGGTTGAGTATAAAGTGCAGAGTTAGATAAGGCAAATAAGAAGGCAGAGGTACTTAAGTTGTCATGAAAGACTGAGGAATTCTTCTGCAAGGTCACCAAAGAAGAGGAGGAAAGAGAGGATTTGATAGGGGTGAAATTGACTTCAAGAGGGGGCGAAGAATTAAGGTCGGAGAGATTGGCATTTAAGGAAAGGTTAAGCAGGGTAGGGTCAAAGGAAGAGTTTAGGGTATCTGATCCCAACCCAGTATCGTTAGAAAATGCAGAGTCATTGTTCATGGCCACCGCCACATAAAGCGCAATAGCGCTGACAACTACACCGAGTATCAACAGACTAAGAAGCGACTTTGCTTGATTATTCATTTACACCTTTTTACGTAACCAGAAGACAGGACTAATTTATAAACTTTATTGAAAAATGAACGAGGAAATAAACGAACTTTGAAAGATTTTATCGACGATAAAGGATATCATTTGTAATCAAGAGTATAATTGAAAATAAATAAAAGATATCATTTGTAATCAAATGAGCCCTAAAAAGAAGAATATTTATAAAAGAAAGAGGATATCATTAAACATCAAAAAGATTTCAAGGAGGAAGCCCCTCCAAGAAGTTCGGTGATATCATGTGTTATCTAAAGAAATCAACAAGACTATCAGAAGCAGGAGAAAAACAGGAGGATGCTGATATCATAAGGTATCAGAAAGTATCATGGCAGTAAAAAGAATTCTTTTGACCTTTGATTCTTCAACCCATGAAAAATTAAGGCTGAAAGGTGAAGAAGAAGGATATCGTAATGTTCAAAAGTATATCTATGAACTCATTAGAAAAGACTTAATCAAACAAGGACGCATAAGAACAAGTGCTCCTAAAGAGCCGGCGTTACCCTCTCCTGAAAGGATAGTTGAAAAAGAGATGCGTGAACGGATTGCTCAGGAGATGCAATCCTTGCCTCAAAATCAGCAGGAACAAAGCACATCCAATCAGAATTCCAATAACGAGCTTGCCGAGACTTTGAAGAAGCTAAAAGACCTCGCAAAAGACTAGACTCCACAAACTTTTTAAGAGAATAGAGCATTTTCTACAGATAGGGGCTGTGGGGTAGCCTGGTTAGCCTTCGAGTTTAGGGTACTCGCGACCCCGGTTCAAATCCGGGCAGCCCCATCCTGAAAAGACCCTATCGGTTTTTTAAGGGGCACTTTCCAGATTGAGAATACAAAGAACACTGCAAAACTGATTCTTAGAAAATACATTTTTAGTCCATTACGTTTATAAATAAAAAAGCAGAGGATATAGGATGATAGAACAGGCACCTTTTCCTTTTTCTTTTCCAGGTTTTGCGCCTCATCCCCCTGTAGGTTTGCTGACCTTAGAGATACTGTATTTCATCATTGGAATAACGTTGTGTATTATCACGTTCTTAAAGACAAAAGAGGTATACAATCTTACAAAACATAAGGGCATATTTTATTTCCGCCAGACCTTCATCTTCTTTATACTCGCTTATATCATGAGATCAGTATTCCTGGCTATGTTGATGATCAACCCCTCTTCAGCATCGATGATATTTATGCCCTTGCATGATATTGCCTTGTTTTTACTGATCTATTTCAGTTTTATGGCCTTGTTTTCTTTGACCTATGGGACATTATGGCAGCCTAATAAAGAGCATTATGCAGAGGATAATCTCCTCAATGGAATCGCAGTTGCACTCTCCTGTCTAGTGTTTTTTGGGAGATATGAAGTGATACCGATAGGATTAGGGTTATGTCTGTTGGTCTATTCAATAATAAAGATCTATCTGACAAAGGTCACAAGAAAGATTTTCTTTACGCAAATGAATGTATTATACATCCTATTATTCATATTCTGGATTTGCAATTTAGTCCTGTTCTTGCAGGAGATTGATTTTGGCATCAAGATAGGGTTTTATGCAGTATCCTTGGTCTTGTTTGGAATAATCACACATAGAGTTTTCAAAAGATTGAAGTAAAATGGGTAAAAAAAGAGACAAACTTACGTTGATATTTGATGTTCTGAACGTTATACGAAGTAATAAAAACGCGATAAAACCCACCCGTCTATTACGATATTCAAACCTTTCTTCCCAGGGGTTTTTAGAGTATTATGGCGAACTGTTGAACAGAGGGTTCGTACAGGAGAATAAGAATGAGAAGGGAAGAAAGACTATATCGCTGACTGATAAAGGATTCAAGTTTTTGGAAAAGTACCAGATGATTAGAGGTTTTATAGACGATTTCGAATTAAACGGTATGATGTAACAGCGTCCCGAGACAAAAAGATTTCTTAAAGAGAGGGAGATTATTCATATCTAAGAGCGTCTACCGGATTCAGTTTAGAGGCCCGATAGGCAGGAATGACTCCAGCGACCATACCGATCAGAACAGCAAAGAGAAGTGCTCCGATAAGAAGTTGTGGACTCACGACTGAAGATGAACCAAGGATACTAAAAGCTCCACCAGGAGGCCCTCCACGCGTTGCCGTCGTAGTGCTAATACCTGCAAGAGAGTTTATTGCTGTCGAAGATAGGACTCCGACAATTATTCCCCCAATGCCTCCAACCAGGCCAATCAAACCAGAGTTTAGAAGGAAGATGGTCAGGATATCTTTGTTTTGGGTGCCAATCGCTTTCATGATGCCAATCTCACGGGTCTGTTCTAAGACCGAAGTGAACATGGTGTTGGCAATGCCGATGGCTCCAACAACGAGGGAGATTGCCGCAATGGCGGCAAGAAACATGGTCATGGTGTTCATCGTAGACTCCATGGTAGCCTGCATGGTCGCAGGGTTTGAGACGGAGAAATCAATGTTCTTTTCCTGCAAGATACCATGGGCAAGCATCAACTTCTTGGTTATTTGCGTCACAGTCTCATTGGCAAGGGTGACATCCTTGATCTTGACTGACACAGAATCAAATTCATCTGCTCCAACATCATCCAGCGTGCTTCTGGCGGCATCAAGAGGGATATAGATAGACCTTCCTGAACTCAAGATCCCTACAACATTGAAAGTCTTTCCTCCAATGGTGATCTTGGTGTTGATAGGGATATCTTTTCCAAAAACAGAGGTAGCGACATCCTTTCCGATTACTGCAGCATACAGGTCGCCGCTTTTAAGAAGCCTGCCTGAGGTGAGAGTGTCGGTAGTGATGTCTTTCCAGACCGTGACATCAACGCCACTTACGGTAAACTTTTTTACAGTTTTGCTTGAGTAGGATACAGTCGCCGTCCCCGAGACCTGACCCATGACATACTCCACATTAGGGATATTTCTCAGGACTATAAGGTCCCGTTCGGTGATATTCTTGGATGTCGATGTTGAACTGGTCTGACTGCCACCGCCCTCTCCTGGTGGGCCTCCGCCAAAACCTGGCCCCATCGCTCGTTGCATACCTGGACTTACAGTAAGAACATCAGCACCCAGGCTAGCAAGCCGGTCCTTTAACTGCTGTTGAGCACCAAGACTCATAGAAATGATTGCGACAACGGCCGCAATACCGACGATGATACCGATTATCGTCAGCCAGCTACGTAATTTACTGTGTATAAAAATATTGATTGCAAGCTGGGCAGCTTTTTTTAATCTCATGGGGAATCACAAGAGACTACTTCTTCTCCTTGTCTTTCGCATTCTTGACCCAAGAAGGGGTCTTACTTGAATCAGAGTCAGAGGAAGTCTTGTTCTTCTTGAGAAAATACCTGATCAAAAAGGATACAACAATCAAGACAGCAAGGATGATGGCCCAGACGGTCCAGGAAGAATACCAGGTTGTGCTCTGCCCAGGCATACCGCCAGTAAAGGTGGAAGAGTTGTTCCCAGAGTTTACAGAAAGAGTCATGTTGACTTCTCTGCGTTGTCCAATATTATCTGTATAATAGATATCGAATTTCAGCTGTTTTGTGGTTGATACGGTAGTTGAAGGCATAGGAGCCGCCGGGGTAGGCGATGCTCCTCGGGTCGCATTGAACGCACCAGGGCTTTGAGGAGTTGAAGATTTTTGGGCGAGGGTAAAACCTACGATAGTGTAATCTCCGCTGGCAAGATTTCCCACCATTTGCCCATCGGTACCGCTAGCACTATAATCCTCTTGTTCAGGGATCCTTACAACCACTGAGTTTGCAGTGTACTTGCCCACATTTGCAATGGCAATCGATACGTCAGATCCTGAAGTTTCTTGGAGGACTGCATCGAACATGGTCCTGGTGTCTTGTACGGTTATGTTGAAATATTGCGTAATATAAGATTGGGAATCCGCACCGTCGGCATAGCGAACTTCAATAGGCGTGTCACCGTCCAATGCGTCTTTGTTGACACGCAGTTTGTAGGGAATAGTCCAGGCTGTGTTATAATTATCAGAAGAGACCCAGGTATTTTTGCTCAAGACTTTAAGGCTGGAATTGTCGTCTAATGAAAAAGGGAAGGCAGGGATGATTTCAAATCTGGCCCCATCATTGCAGTTGGTGGTGACCCCTGAAACCTGAAAAAGGACATTGACATATGAGCCAGGAAGTGCAGGGGAAGGGTCTTGATTGACTAATGCTACATTTAGGATACAAGGTGAGCTAGTTGTCGCTAAGACTCCAGGGATGAAAAAAAGACAGAGTGCCAGCAGGAAGATGAGGGATTTGTTCATGAATACTTCCTCCAATGAGAATTGATAGCTTCCTTTTCGATTTTTCCGTCTTTGATATGGACCACCCTTCGCGCATAGGAGACAAGGTCCAGATCATGGGTGATGAGGATGATGGTCTTTCCCTCAGCATTCATTTTTCCAAGGAAGTCCATGACAAATCTTCCTGTCTGGCTGTCCAGATTTCCGGTCGGTTCGTCAGCAAGAATAATCTCGGGGTCATTTGCTAAAGCTCGTGCGATGGCGACACGCTGCTGTTGCCCTCCTGAAAGTTGGCCGGGTCTGTGATGGAGTCGATCTCCTAAACCTAAAGCGTTAAGCAAAATCCGTGCTCGCTCACGTGCATCTTTCTCAGACATATTCGATGCCTCCATAGGTAGCATGACATTTTGCATAGCATTGAGATTCTTTAAGAGATTGAACTGCTGGAAGATAAAACCTATGATCTTGCCTCGTAAAACGGCCAAACGGGACTCAGTCATTGAAGAGATGTCCTGGCCATCTAGGTAAACTTCACCGTATGAAGGTTTGTCCAAGACACCAACGAGATTAAGCATAGTACTTTTCCCTGAACCTGAAGGACCTGTAATGGCAACAAATTCTCCCCTCCGTATCTCCAAAGAGATTTCTCGGAGCACGATCAAAGGCTCAGCCTCACCCATGTCATATTTCTTCCAGACATTATCGATCTTGATAAGAGCGTCAGTTTTCATTTTACTGCAACCTCATTGATGAATCGACCAGTTCGAGTATTGTAAGAAGTATGAGAGAGAAAGAGAGGCAGGTTCCTTGCGATACGAGACTTAGATGTACAAGAGAACGGACCTTGTCGGCAATACGCCATTCCGAGTTTTGCACTAAAGAAAATCATCAAGATTGCCGTCGTGTTTGTTAAGGATATAAACAAGTTCATAATCATACGGTCCCAACTTTATTTATAAAGAAGATGCATTTTACCTCCACAAAATTCTACAGAAAGTAATTAAGATTCTTGCTCTGGATGGAGAGGAGAAAAACAGACGTTTACCGACGCGTAGATTACTCGATAGAAAAGGAAGAAGATTGTCTCTGTAGACCTATTTGCACAGAAAGGACCCTAAAATAAAAGAACGCTACATAAACTATTTAAAAGAATGAAGAACCCTTAGGGTATGTTGATAATAAATGAGACGGCTCCGGATTTCTCGGAAGATGCCTATTTTGATGATAAGATAACAAAGATCAACCTAAGGGATTACCAAGGTAAATGGGTCATTCTCTTCTTTTATCCTGCAGATTTTACTTTTGTCTGCCCAACGGAACTGGGAGAACTTGCAGACAAGTACGATATTATTAAACAGCTGGGGGCAGAAGTAATCAGCGTCAGCACCGATACTGCCTATGTGCATAAGGCCTGGCATGACAGCTCTCCAACTATAAAAAAGATAACCTATCCTATGTTAGCTGACCCTGCAAGGAGAGTATGCCAGGAATATGATACCTTGATTCCTGCAGAAGGACTCTCTTTACGAGCAACGGTACTCATTGACCCTGAGGGGATTGTAAAAGCGTTTGAGTTCCATGAAAACAGTATAGGCAGAAGTGTTGATGAAATCATACGTAAATTGCAGGCTGCAAAGTTTGTCCGTGAACATCATGGCGAAGTCTGCCCGATGAATTGGAAACCTGGTGAAAAAACATTGAGTCCAAGTATTAATCTTGTTGGAAAGATTTAGCTAAGAAGAGACTTTTTCTTGCATATTTCTCACAATCTGTGTTTGCATTTTTCGAGGGATAAACCGCTCAAGGAAGATAAGGAGACGATTAGAGAATCCTGGAATAGCGATAGTTTTTCCGTTCATTAATGCAGTATAACCTGTCTTGACCACTACCTCGGCGGACATAGGCTTTCTCTTAAAAAGTTTTGAAACATTTTCTAGATTGGCATTTCTTGCAAATTCGGTTGCAGTAGGACCCGGGCATAAAACAGTCACACTGACACCTGTCCCCCGAAGCTCATTGGATAATGACTGAGAAAAGGAGAGAACATAACTTTTGGTAGCATAATAGGTTGCCATAAGTGGACCTGGTTGAAAACCCGCAAGAGATGCCACATTAAGGATCTTCCCTCGTTTTTGTTTAATAAGGTCAGGTAAGAAGAGATGCGTCAGCTGACAGAGCGCGACCACATTCACCTGAATCATCGCCGATTCAACAACCCAGTTTAGAGTGTAGAATTCGCCAAACGAACCAAAACCGGCATTATTGATGAGCAGTTCAGGAATAATATGTTGGGAAGAGAGCTCGTCATATATTTCCTGCGGAGAACGAGGTTGGGCAAGATCCTTGACGATAATATGGGCCTTGATGGGATACGCAACCTCAAGGTCAGACTTGAGATCCTTAAGCTTTTGCTCATTACGCGCGACAAGCACAAGATGATATCCCTTTTGGGCAAGAAGTTTTGCAAACTCAAGACCTAGACCGCTTGAAGCACCGGTGATCAAAGCAACCTTTCCACTGCCAAAAAGAGAGGATAATGAGGACTTGACAACCTTTGCAGGTGTTGAGGTTGAAGAAGGAAGCTGATTCACTTTTTTGATTGGAAGCGAGATTCTCTTAGGTAAAGGTGAAGGCAAACGGATCTCCTTGACGGAAGAGGGGATTGAGGCAGGAGAGGATGAATCTGGTTTTGTTACGGCTGGAACATCAGCTTGGATAATAGGCGAAGACTTGATCTCGCCTTCTTTTTCAGACTCCTTTATTTGCTGCATAAACTCTGAGACTGCCACATCCATAGTGTCGCCTGAAGAATTTGCTTTTTTTGATATTCGTGCCATGATAGGGTACAATCACTTACACTGATTACTTAAAGATAAATACGTCTTCTTTATTAAATCTTACTTTAGCATAGCCAGCATATTTGTCGGTTGGTGATCTATATCCAATAGGACAGAGGGCGAGCACTTGCAGGTCTTGCTTGTCAAGATCAAGGAGTTTATTGACAGCTGCGGCATCAAATCCCTCCATAGGGCAGGCGTCTATGCCACAGACCGCACAGGAAGTGAGAAAGGAACCAAATGCCAAGTAGGTTTGATGAGCCATCCAATTAAAGGATTGCTCAGGGGTAACGCTTGAAGTTGCACCAACAATCATGTTTTTCATGCTGTCTAAAGAAGCAGAAGGAACCCCTCGGGTTTTTGCAGTAAAAGAAACAAAATGGTCAATCATCTCAGGAGTCATCTTTTTGGTGGCACAAAACAACACAAGATGTGACGCATCGGTCACTTGACTTTGGCCATAAGCAGAAGACTTGATCTTTTCGCGCAACTCCTTGTTTTCAATGATAATAAATTTCCATGGCTGAAGACCAAAAGAAGACGCAGACAAACGTAATGATTCAAGAAGGGCATCTACATCCTCGGCAGGAATTTTCCTTGAAGTATCAAAAGTTTTAGTCGCATAACGCCATTGCATAGCTTCTACAAGGTCTGAAGGCCTGATGAAATTCAATTTTTTTGATTTATCGTTAGACATACGAAGAGATGCAAAAGTGCCTATTTAAGGATTATGCAAGGAACTTCTTAAATTTTTAACGCACGTTTTATATAGTTAGAAGATTTAAAAAAACTATGGAAAAGAAGGGGTTCCCTATCTGGCGCGTCCTGTCGGGTTTTTTTAGTTTCGCCAGTTTCCTCATCTTGGTCTATGCGATAAGATATTTGACAGGGCAGATTCCTAATCCGATATTTAGCAGCGTTGGGGGATTTATCGACAATAATTTACCCGAGTTGATAGTGATGAGTCTTCTCTTTTTCATAGCAGAGATATTCTCGTTCATAAAGTTCCCCATCAATCTGGTTTCCCCGATACTCTACGCTGCGGGAAGTACCTTGCTTCTTGATATAATATTCAAGATAATGGCTCTTCTTGAGATACTCATGAACCAGGATTTGTTCAAACAGGTATATCCTCTGGCCCCGCTAGCCTATTATCTGGTATTTTTATTGGTCTTGTTCGGAGGATGCTTTTTCATTCTTGCAAAGAGAGGAAAGGCAATAAAAGAAGAGGAAAGGCAAAAAGCATTTGTGAAAGAAGATGCGCTTCCGAAAGAGAAAAGCTGGAGAGACATTGGAAAAGAATTACGTTCATTGATAGGAGATGTTGTCTATCTTATAAGATTAAAGACAAACAGAAGCATTGAGGCTACTGAAAGGAAAAGAATGAAAAAAAGGTTAGGGGACCGAAAAAAAGGGCAGAGTTACTAGAAAACCTGCATAAAAAAAGAATATAAATCTTTTAAATAAAGAAAGTTAATCAGAAAAAGCCAAATTCTTACAAAACTCGAAAAAAAGTGAAAAAGCCCCTGGCGGCCGAGAACTTGCCCCTGAAACTTTCGAAGTCTTGACAAAACTTCCTTTGAATAAGAACATAACAAAAGACTAAGCAGACTTTTCAACCATAAATCTTTGTGAGCGACTTAAATAAAATCTCAGCCTAGTGACTTTTCCATATGCGCTTAATTGCTGTTCCCACCACTGAACTGGTTTGATCGTTAAATGCAACCCCTGTCCATCAAGAGACTTCCTATGGGAAGGAGTTGGACAAACACTTACGAAAAGATCATGTGAGACCAAGCGCGACATCTCTGCTAGCGAAGATTCCACGCACGACTCAGGCAGATGTTCTAGGACATCATTGGAGAAACCATAGGAGAAGGCCCCATCCTCAAACATAGCAAGGGAGTCAAGGCTTGAATGAACAACAGAATAACCTTTCCTGCTAAGCTGCTCACAGGCATAAGAACTGATATCTACCCCAGTACATCTAAGGCCTGCTCGAGTAAAAAACTCCAAAGCCTTTCCGTTGCCACAACCAAAATCAATAACTCTAGGAAGACTTGGGACGCGCTTGTCCACTCGCGAGAGTAACGCTGAAGCAAGTTTATGCCAATTGGCCTCGCGATAGTCTCTAGACCAAAGCTGGCTGTACTTAAGATCTTCTTGTTGGAAAAGTGAAGGGTTCATCTGAGAGACAATAAAAACATAGTTTGGTGTTAAAGACCTCTAAGAAAAGAGGCTTTTTAAATAACCCTGTAAGAAAAGATTTCAAAAGAATAATAAAGAGAGAAGGTGAATAAAGCAGATGGAAGGAAAAAGAGTCAAGCAAGTACAACAAAAGATCCTGGACTGGTACAAAAAGAATAAAAGAGAACTGCCTTGGAGGAATACAACAGACCCTTATCAGATTCTCATCTCAGAGGTGATGCTACAGCAAACTCAAGTTGATCGTGTCATACCCTATTATTTAAGATTTTTAAAGAAGTATCCAAAAATCCAGGACTTGGCAAAGTCTGAAAAGAAGGGTCTCCTTTCCTTATGGTCAGGCTTAGGATATAATAGCCGAGCCCTAAGGTTGAAAACGTTTGCAGAAGTGATAGTGCATAAAGGATCATCTTTTCCAGAAACCTATGAAGAACTGATAGATTCACCAGGAATAGGGCCGTACACAGCAAATGCAATTCTGGCGTTCGCATATAATAAAGAGGTTCCAGTCATAGACACAAATATTCGCAGGGTATTGATACATGAGTTGAATCTCGATGAAAACATCTCTTCAAAAAAACTTGAAAAAATCGCGATGCAAATGGTCCCTAAGGGAAAATCACGTATTTGGCATAATGCCATTATGGATTATGGAGCATTATACGTTACTGCCAAAAAAACAGGGATTGGGCCGATTTCCAAACAGTCGATGTTTAAAGGCTCAACCAGAAGCATACGGGGAAAAATACTCAGGCATCTCCTCCAAAACAAGTCCGAGAGCATCAGTGCTCTAAAAAAATTGTACCCCCATCAAGAATTTGATGTGATTATCAATAAAATGCTCAAAGAAAGATTGATTATCAAACAAGAAGAAAAGATTTTTCTTGAATAGTCTCGGATAAGGCAAATTTGTAAAAAAGAAAGTTCGTATAAGGATAATTAAGCGCCCTTTTAACGTCGGTATTTTGTATATGTCGCGCGCACTTCGGCGCTTCGCGCCTCATTTACTATTGTGGCTATTTTTTCGTAGTTCATATGCGCCAAAAAATTAACGCGAACTCTCCCTGAAGAAAAATAATCGTCGAGAGTCTTACCGAGAAGGAGATTTCAACTCTCACAGGATATATTTTTATACTGAAAGAGGTTTTAAAGAAGATGCCGAGATCAACTGCAAAGATTATCCTATCCCGAATTACCGGATTTATATTTTTCTTAATCTTGCTTGCTATTGCAAACATGCTTATTGGAAGTGTTCATAATGAGACCTACCGCAGCATCATTTTCTTCTTCAATGAAAGTCTTCTATTACTTTTGATCCTTATGCTTCTAGGGATGGTTAATGACATTTTCTGGAATATGAATTTTCCATTTAATATTATCGCCCCAATAACAAGTGCAGTACTCAGTTTCTGTGTTTTAACGTTTATGTATGCGCTGTGGATATTTTTAGACCAATACATCCAATCAGGGATGACAATTCCAATCGGCCTCTTGAAGATAGTGGTGTTTTTCATTGTGCTTCTTGCAGGATACCTCGCCATTCTCGTAAGAGGAGGCAAACCAAAGTCAGATTGGGAAGATAAATGGAAAGAAAGACGTCAAGCACGATGGCTAAGAGAAAAAGAAAGACTTCAAAGGAGATTGAATAGGATAGACCGGCACGTTAAAAATAAGGAAGAGGTCGACTGGGAAGATGTAGGAGAGGAGTTTAAACTGGCATTTTATAATCTTGGAAAAAGCATCAATAAATCCTTTGAAAACAACAAAAAGCCCAAAGAAAAGCGCAGGAAGAGACGACAATAACTTTTGATCATGCAACAAGTCCAATCCCTATATGAGTGAATTATTTTACCAGATATTCCTTGCAATTGTGCAGGGTATAGCAGAATGGTTCCCGATTTCTAGCTCAGGGCATTTGGTGCTGGTGTCCCGTCTTCTGAATTATAACGCAAGTATCCCTTTGATTGTTGCACTTCATTTGGGATCATTACTTGGAGGCATTGTTTATTTCGTAAAGGATATAGGAAAGATTGCAAAAGATTTCTTCCATCTTAAATTTGAGGAAGAGCATGGAAGACTGGGGGTTCTGGTGATAATCGCAACAATTCCCGCTGCAGTGATCGGCATATTATTCAGGAAGTTCATAGAGACTGAAGTGTCGAACCTCTGGTTGCTGGCCCTGGGGTTCTTCATCACAAGCATCTTGCTGTTCATATCAAGTTCAGTGAACCTTAAACCAAGAAAAGAGATGAAGGGTAAAGAGGCAGTTATTATAGGCTGTGCTCAGGCGGTCGCAGCTCTTCTCAGAGGAGTTTCACGAACCGCTTCCACATTATGTTCAGGAATATTGCAGGGTATTGACGAAAAAAGCGCCGCCCGATTTTCATTATTGATGTCAATCCCGGTTATTCTTGGTGCCACAATTCTTGAGGTCAGGAGTGTAAGTTTAGCAATGAATCTGTTGCTACCTGGGCTCATCTCAGCAGTCGTTGCTTTCCTTTGCATTCACCTTTTACTGAAGGTCATCTTGGTTTCGAGAAAGAACTTAAGATGGTTTGGCCTGTACCTGTTAATCATTGCGATAGCATTAAGCATTACACACCTAGCAGGCAAGATTTAATCAATATTCAAGAAAACAATATAGCTTTAGACTAGCTTGCCGCGGGCAAAATCGAATCTTCTCCAGGATTCGGCAACAGGACCTTCAAGAGCTTCAAGCTTGGCTAGCACGTCACTCCTTATATCACTACTTTTAACCGTCTCTAGGGATTTATATTTCAATATTAAAGGCGTGGAGATGATTTTAACAAGATCATTTGTTCTTTTCTCATCAAGATGTATCTCTCTGCAAGATTTGATAATAGAATTCGTTAATTTGGAAGAATCAAAGTCCTCCATAGAACCATCTGATTTTATGACCTTGGCCATCTCTTTTAGAATATAATAAAAGCGAGGAATTATATAAATGTTTCGGGCCTCTGTGGACTGAAGAAGAAAGGTCCAAATGACCTTTGAAAGCTCAATTTAGCTTGCGATGGAATTCATGTCTCGACAAATGTCGAAGAGGATGATGGGGGTGGGCCTGTTCTTTTCTCTTCTTTCTTCTCTTCGTTAAGAAGATAAAGAACCAGATCAAGAGCAAAGCGAGGATAAATCCGAGAAGATATCTGAAAAAAAGTTTATCGGCAACAGGGCTTGAAGCAGGCTGATAAGGGACAGCAGGAGCTTGTTGGGTTTGGTTTAGGGTAGGACCAGAAGAAGGACTTGGATGAGTGCTTGGCGGATTAATGACTGGAGAACTTTGAGGAATCATCCCTCCATTGCAAGCTTGAGATAATACGGGCAGGTCGGCATTATAACAATACTCTAAAGTCTTTACGCAGGTTCTTGTCTGTATCCCATCAACGCAGGGTCCCCATGCAGTACAGGTGTAATTGGTAAGGCATCCCCCGCCAGAAGAGCCGCCTGATCCTCCTGAAGAGGAAGGAGTACTAGGAGAGGCTACGCCAGGTGTTCCCCAGATCGCAGAATGCCTAAGATTACTGATCTTGATAATCCCTGCGGTTTCCACACAAGAGATGCCCTGATGAGTTGAGCTTGATCCCAGGCAATCACTAAAGTTAATCTCATTTGGACTAGTGCAGCTCGTGCTTAAAGAGGATATAGAAGTAACTTCAGCATCCTTGATGCATAATCTTACAAAATGGTTATCAACCATGTAAAGGGTTTTGTTATATTCCGCTTGCACTTGTCCAGAAAAGTTGACAAGAAGTGCGGATTCAGAGGAGTTTTCGATTAAGATAATCTCTACCTTGTTAAGGTCCAAGGAGCTTTGGTTGAAATCATGGGTAAATTCTACAAGCTTTTGGGAACCTTCGGTGAAAAGGACATCTTGGACACCACTGAAGGTCGTAAGGTTACCGCTTCCATTCACCGTGACTTGAAGTAGGGCTGGACCTGAGAAGTTGACATTGCTCTCGTTACCAATAAGAGTGTCAATATAATCATGGACTCCGTCATTATCTTTGTCGCTCCAATCAGGAATGAAATCTCTTCCTGCAGGATTGTTCACATTTGATGCATTGTCCAGACAGGTCACATTCCAGATATAGTCTCCCCAGGTAAGACCATGGAGAGTATAGGAGCAATCGGTGTCATTAAGACACAAGACGTCTGATGCTTTGACGTTACCGTCAAGAACAAGAGAGCAGTACATGGATGTGGCGATGTTATCCACTGCCTTCCAATTGAATTCAATCGTTGTATCATTCGTCCGCAAATGAGTGTCAGGAGAGATTAAAGTGACATTTGGAGGAGTAAGGTCCAAGGTAAATAACGTCGATACTGTTCGGGTGTTCAACGCATCATCTGCAGCGTAGAAAGTGAGGTTATAAATCCCATCAGCAATCCGAGATGCATTGACCAGATCATTCCAGGTAAAGAGTTGGCTTCCACTGTCTAAAATAGTAGAGTTACTCATGATCCTTGCAAGCGAATAATTGGTATAATTCAAGGTGAAGTCCTGGACAACGGCTTCTAAGTTGAAAGAGTCATTGAAGTATGCCATGGACCTTGGAGGGGTAAGAAGTTGGATTGAAGGATTGATATTATCAAGAATAAAGGCGTAGCTTGTAGAAAAGACATTGCCCACATGATCAACGGCATTCATGTTGAACGTTACGGGATAGGTAACATTCCCTAATCCAGAGGAGTCCCAGATGGTGTCCCAGGAATCTTCAGGAGATAATGATCCTTCAACCAAGGTGTCTGTCGCATTAGTTATGGAATAATGTGTGGTTGATACGGAAGTAAGGCCATCGTATACAGAGGTAATGATATGCACTCTGTAACCAACCGCTTCCCCCTCAACAGGTGTGGTGATGGTGACTTGAGGAGGGAGCATATCAACAGTCAAGGTTCTCGTCTCAGTCCATGCGCTGTTTCCTGAGGCATCAGTGCAATTGATGTACCAGGAATGTACTTTGCTTTCAAGGTCTTCAGTAAACCTGGAACCATCAAACCGAGCCACAGAAAGTGGACCACTTGGAGGAGAGATGGTGAGTGTATCCACAAGAGCATAGCCTGCATATCCTGGAGCATCACGATATAGACTACAATGCAAAAGAGAAGCATCCGTTGCCCTAAACTCAAAGACCACTCTTGAGGCGTTTGTTTCAAATCCTTCATCCGGAGAGATAACATCAATACTTGGAGGGGTAGTGTCTGGAACAAAAGAGGATAAAACAACTAAAGTGAAGATACTGCTGTTCATATTGCCGAACGCATCACTGACGCTGATATTCAGATAGTAGGTATCAGCTAAAAGGGCACTGCTATTGACAAGCAAACCGCCCTCGGCATCAATACTGAATCGGGAGTCGTTGACAAGATACTCTCCAATGCCTGAAGGATCAGTGGCACTGACAAGAGAGCTCAGGCTTTCATTGTCATAGCGAGTCAGGGGTGCAAAACTGGACGTGAACTGTGGCGGCGTCGTATCTGGAGTCCCGCTAATACGGATGCTTCTGTTTGAGGCCCAAGAAGAATACCCTGAAGCGTCTGAAGCACGACAGTTCCAGGTATAATTGCCTAGTCCAAGATGAAGGTTCCAGGTAGCAGTATAACTCGATCCTTCAATATCAACCGTCTGGTTCAATGCAAAATAGGTATTATGATTATCAGTAAGATACAGGCTGAGATTCGTTAGTTGCATATTTGATGCCGAGCAATTAAACGGAATATAAAGCTGGGTGGCGGTGTCATTGGCATATCCCTGTGCAGGACTATTCAAAGTCACCAGAGGAGGAAGAGTGCTGGTAGTGTCAAAGATGCTTACATTCCAGAACAAGCTGAGATTATTGATTGACATATCCGAGGTCATATTAGCATAAGCATAGAAAAGATACCTATTTCCTGCACTGCCCGTGGCATTGACTGAGAAAGTGACCAGCATAGATTCACTCGCTCCTAAAGAGATGGTCCTCGGGTTACTTTCATTGGTCCAGAAAGGAAGGGTACCTGGAATGGCGCTGATCAATCCTTTTGTAAACTGTGAAGCGGGCTCAGAACGATAATAAGAGAATATTGCTCCCTGTGGCCCAGAAGAATAGTTCACAAAATAAACATCGACATAAACATCATCAGAAATAAGATGTGCACAGAGGTCCTTGTTGAGGATAAACGTGCCGCACTGGCCATTGCATGCTGCGTTCAGGAAAGTTCCAAAGGTTCCATGGGCCGCGCACGTTCCAAGCGCCCATTCGGTATCTTGAGGGCTTACTGCATTGTCTGCGCTGCTTTCAACGACACTGTTATAAAGAACCCCCGAACTCCCTCTCCTCAGACAGACCTGAGAGGTTATACAGTCTTCACTTGAGCTATTGATCTTGGTGAAGTAGACACTTCCGACTGGGTCGAGACTGACATTGACCTCTCCGCAATCCGCATTTGTGCAGGAGACATTCAAGGTCACATTGAAGAATTGGTTCTTTGATACATTGAGGTCTTGTAGAGGATACACAACTTCCAAAGAAAGATGAGGGACCGGTGCACGGACAATAGTCACATCCCAGGACGTAGACGTAGCAGAGATATCTGGATCTTGTGTTGCATTAGCTTGTATGAAAAAGGAAAGCAGAGTGTCCGGGTCTCCTGTTGCATTGATCTCCCAGCTGACATTCTCGCACTGCCCAAGAGTCAGATTTTCTAAGGTAGAAGGATTAGAGGTCATGGTATAGAAAGGATTTCCTTCAGCCATAAGCAAGGTACCGTTTACATTAAGGGAGAGATTTGTTTCTCCGCAGTTTCTTACAGAACAACACACTCGGGCAGAAACATTGAACGTTTGATTTTGTATGATTTCAGATACTTGGTTCAAAGGAGCGATAGCCAAGACTGCGAGAGGTTCAATAGAAACATTCCATTTCCCGGTTTCATAATGATTTGCACCCAAGTCAGTCCAGTCAGCATAAGCAAAGAATGTATGGGTAGTGTCACCATCACCCGTCGCTTGCACCCAGAACGTAAGCAGTTCTGACTGATTCTCAAGCAGAGAGAAGATAGCAGGATTTGCTGAGGCATTGGTCCAGAACGGTGTTGCACCTTCACTTGTTGAAATAAGGCCTTTGACTCCACCAAATCTCTTAAGGTAATAAGAGAAGCTGCCCCCATCATCTTGCCCCCAGCTGTTGAACTTGAGATCATAATAGGAGTTGTCATCCAGCAAGTGTACACAGAAAGGCGTGGCAAGCATTTCATCAACAGTGTCTCCAAACCTACGCGGTGCTGCTACATTGCTCCAGGTACTAAACTCAGGATTGCTAGCGCAAGAACCTGCTGCCCACTCTGTTCCAGCCGGGCTAGACCCTCCAGATCCCGAAGAATCGGTGTCATAATCCGGTTCACTTTCCGAATAAGCATTATACAATCCTCTGGAATTTCCCCTAGTCAAGCAGACAGTCGGGCTTATGCAATTACAGGTTCCCTCGTCCTTGCAGGCAGGATAGGATGGATAGGAAGCATAAGTTAAATCGGGTCTGGTAAAGTTAACTGTATTTCCACTTGAATTAGTCCTGACATAACTAAATCCACCACCATCTCCATTAGAGGTCCAACTGGTCAGCTGAAGATCGAAAGTGGCGTTCTCAACATTCGAACGGACACAGAAAGAGGAGGCAAGCATAGCATCTAAATCCTGACCAAATGAGTAAGGTGAGGCAATTTTTCCCCAGGCCCCAAACTGAGCAGGGTCCTCACAAGAACCGATTCTCCATTCAGTATCTGCTGGACCATCTCCTGAATAGGAGCTTTGAGTGACGGGGTTATATAGTCCTCTTGAACTTCCACGGGTAATACAGACGTTAGAAGTTAAACAATCACAAGTTCCTTCAGCAAGACAAGTGCTGGAATTGAAAGATTTTTCAAAAGTGTAAACTCCGCTTCCATTATTACGTTCATAACTAAACCCTCCGCCCGAACCTCCAGAACCCCAATTTGTGAACCGAAGGTCAATATAAGTGTCATCATCAAGCAAGTGCACACATAGAGGTGTTGCGTACATTGTTGTAAAGTCTCTAGAGAATGCTTGTGGAGAAGCTATTGCATTCCAAGTCCCAAACGAGGTCGTAGGACTATCACAAGTCCCCCTTGCCCATGCTGTTCCAGCAGGGCTGTTACCTGAGGTGGACCTGCCATCAGAATAGAATTCAGAATAAGCGTTAAATAAACCTCGAGTGCTTGAACGGGCAAGACAGACAGTAGGACTTATGCAATCGCACGTTCCAGCAGCGATACAACCAGGATAAATGCCGCCTTTTTCAAAGGTTACACTTCCAGAGTCATTGGTTCGGGTATATCCGAAGTCAGTACCTGAATTGACAGACCAGTTATTGATCCTGACCGTATAAGACAGATTATCGCTGATCAAATGCATGCAGAAGGTTGCTGCTTTCATCTGGTCAATATTCCGATCAAATGCCCTAGGTCCAGCCACCGTATACCATGAGCCCCAAGAAGGCTGAGGATTTGCACAGGTCCCTCTGACCCATTCAGATCCAAGAGGACTAATTGCATGAGTATCCCCGCCTATAGGTTGTTTTTCAGAATAGGCATTGTATAATCCTCGTTCTGTCCCACGGGAGATACAAAGGGTAGGAGTCAGGCAGTCACACTCTCCATTTTCTCTACAGGCAGGATATTGAGGATAGTTGCTCTTTCCAAAATAGGTTCCTAAGCTCGCTCCAGTAAAGTAAGGATTGGAAAGATTGAAGATTTCTGCATTGGATAAAGAGCACCCTTCAGTATCACAGGTACAATCATCAGAAGTCACCGCATGACCGACTCTATCAAAACTTGGACAATAATAATTTACCGATTCACCATTATCATGATATTTAGCACAGGTCCCAGGACCATCAGAAGAGACATTGGAGAGGTCACAGACTTCACTGCTTTCGATATAAGAGTTATAATCATCACTGCAATAGCCACTGCTGTCATACCAGTCCCCAGTTTCAGCATATCCTTCATTAAATGCCTGCACGCAAGAGTCTGTACAGATTTCAGCAGCAGGGTCACAAGCAGAGATGGGATCAAGGGAAATATTAACATTGCCACAATCATATCCTGTGCAACTCACATTTAGAGTCACATTAAACCACTTTCCTTTGGTTACGTTCATATTCCCAAGGGGAGTGATGACATCCAAAGAAACCTGAGAAGGAAGATGAGTGATAGAGACATTCAAGATTGAGGAAATAGCATAAATTGCAGAGTCCCAAGTAGCATTTGCCAGCACAGCAAAAGTTCCAAGAGAACCGAAATCACCTAGAGGATTGACCTGCCAGGTCATATTCTCACACTGCCCAACATCTAAAGTGAATGTAGAAGGATTGTTGGTTAAGGTTGAGAAAGGATTACTGGAATTCGTTAAAACCTCTCCATTGTTGATAAGAGTTACATTGAATTCTCCACAAGTTCTCACTGAACAACAAACCTGTGCAGTGACATTAAAATCATAAGATTTAATCACGGAAAGATTCAGCTCCGGATTTATGAGAGTTATTCCCAATACTGCAAGAGGCTCAATAGTGACATTCCAACTTTCACTGGTAGTATGGATAGGGAAAACATCTCCTTGGTCAGCATAAGCAAAGAAAGTATGGGTAGTGTCACCATCACCCGTCGCTTGCACCCAGAACGTAAGCAGTTCTGACTGATTCTCAAGCAGAGGGAGGATAGCAGGATTTGCTGAGGCATTGGTCCAGAACGGTGTTGCACTATCTGAAGTAGAGATAATCCCTTTTTCAGACTGTGTTATTGAGACTCCGCCGTTTTCTAAATTCACTCCAGGAATATTAATCTGATTTGTCCCATTGTTATAAGAACCCCCGCCTCCACTGGCACTATAGTCATACCCTGCACCGCCGCCAGAATATCCACCGCCGCCACCTGCACCTCCACCGCCTGCACCTCCACCACCAAAACCACCATCAGGATCATACCCAGCACCACCATAACCCCCATTTATGAAAGATTGGGCGACAGTTGTTGTTTCAAAACCAACTCCTCCATCACCATAAAACCCTGCGCCTCCGGCCCCACCCCAGCCCCCGCCACTGCCAATACCTCCCGCACCATCTGATCCCCCTAACCATCCAGGATTCCCGTCCGTCCCAGTAGTGCTTATTGAAGCATCAGTGCCATTATAGTCATTATAAGAAGCACTACTGCCACCTCCACCAGCAACGATTAAAGGAGTATTATCTTCCTTAGCGACAAAACTTCCACCACCGCCACCAACACCATAACCCTGTGAACCCTGAGGATTAGGTTTTTGCCCTACAAGAATCTTTAATACGGTACCGGCCTGTAAAGTATACTCCCCATGCATAAACGCACCTTTTCCAGGCATTCTTCCATTGTTCCCAACTCCACCGCCTGCGCCCCAGGCTTCAATAACATATTTTCCGGTTGCAGGAACAGTCCAATACTGTATCCCATTTTCAACGGTTACAAGACCATGCAACAAAGTACTGGTGTACTCCTCATCACATTGTTCTTGAATGGGACCGGTTCTTCCTGTTGCAACACCACAGGTAGTGAAGTTAAAAATTTTGGAATCTGAAGGATCAAGGACAACACTGACATTTCCACAGTGATAACCCGAGCAACTCACATTTAAAGTCACATTAAACCACTTCCCATAGGTCACATTGATATTCGTTTGAGAATTGAGGACACGAATACTAACATTAGGAGAGTTCATATCGGCAAGGTCTTCAGTTGCAGGGTGTGCATCCTGGCCATTGCCAATCCAATGTCCTGAGACTATCTCTGAATTAAAAGGAAGACTGGTCCCTGTTTCTGCCCAGCCATCAAGATTATTGTCTAGGATGTTATAAACCGAAGATGCCTTTGAACCATCGGCAAGATAATAACGATTACCCCTGGCATAGTCATTGTAGACATTGCCTGTGCCATAATCCTCGACCCAAACATTTCCTAAAAAGATATTTTCGAAGAAGATGTTATTTGAAGAGTCTACAAAAAGTGAGGCCTGTATACTATTAATAAGGGAGTTGTTACTAAAAAGACTGTTTCCTCCCTCGTAAAGTGAAACCCCATAAGAGGTATTTTCAACATAATTGCTAGATATTTTGAGATTGCTCGAAGAGTTCACAAGAATGCCTATTGGAAAATTAGCAATAAGATTATGGAGAAGGGAGGAAGAGGAGGATTCATCAAGAATAGAGAGTCCTGAGCTATTGTCTATCCCATCCAGAAGAGTATTATCATGAACGAGAGTGCCAGGGGAATGAAGAAGGACGATAGCACCCGATGCGTCTCCAAGAGGTAGAGAGGTAGTGTTTTCTATCAAATTAAAACCAAGTTCATTACTATCGGCATAATTTAGATAGATTCCAATATCATTGCCTACAAAATGATTAGAAGAAAGGTTATTGTTATTAGAATCAATATCTAGATAAATACCAAAAAGGTTTCCCTCGAGGGTATTGTATAGAATATGCCCATCAGACGCATTTACGAAACGTATTCCGTGAGTAAAGCCGAAAAGAGTACAATTCTTGACCGTCGTATTGCTAAAAACTGAATGAACCCCTGTATAAAACCCGGTAATGGTGTGCCCAGCGCAGTCAAGAACGAGATTCGGAACGCCAATATTGATTCCGTCAGATGAGCAGTTAAGAATATCTGCATCTAGAACCGTATTGTCTAAAACAGTCTGTCCACATACTCCCTTTCTGAACGGACAAACCGAAGTTTGACCAAAATAGGAAGCATTCTCCTGAGAAGAAGATCGATAGATTGAATTGAAAAAACTATTGGCGCCGAAAACACTCTCAGAAAGGTCATAAGCAGTGTTATAACAGGAAAAAGTATCGCTAAAATTATTTCCCGTACCAGATGAAACCGATACTCCATAATTGTTCTGAATTAAAGTATTATTGATAAGAGTGTTATTATCGCCTGAAGGATTGATGAATAACCCATTACCAAAGTCTTCTACCTGACAGTTCTTGATAGTCACATTATTATGGCCATTGAGCCAAATACCCGCATAAGGGCTGTCATCTCCTTTTCCAGAAAGCATATGCCCAGCACAATCCAGAACAATATTGTCTGCGCCGATGATGATCCCGTCAGAGTCACAGCTCAGGATATCTTGAGAAAGGGCCACATCAGAGATTAGGGTCTGGCTGCACATCCCAGAAATGAATGGGCAAGTAGAGATCTGGTCAAAGTATGCGGGGAAAGAAAGGTTGGAAAGGAGAGCAGTGGTATAAATGGAACGGTTAAATATATTCCCTAATTGACCATTTTCCACAAGGTCATATTCGCGGTTATAGCAAGCAAAGAGGTCAGTAAAAACGTTGCCTGAAGTAAGTGATGATCCAAGAATCATGCCCTGTGTGTTTCCATAGGTGGAGTCATTATTGAAGAAATTATTGCTCGCTTGTTCGAGCCGAATACCATGATCAGCATTGCTCACCAGGTTGTTTGTAAAGGAATTATGACTCCCCTGCTCTAAGTATAATCCATCTCCTGAACCTTGGATGATATTATTAGATACATTATTGTTGTCAGAGTACCAATAAAGCCGAATGCCAAAACCCCCGGAGCCTGATGCTAAATGAAGTATATTTCCTTGTATCAGATTATTGCTTGAAGAGGAATACAACTCAATTCCATAGCCCTGCGAGCCAAGGGTTGTTAACGTATTATTGACTACTGAGTTATAGGAGCTAGCAGTAAGGGTGATATCACGAGGATTATAAACGTCAAGGCCGGTGATGTTATTATCCTGGATTTTATTATTGGAAGTAGAATAGAGTTTAATGCCCTCGGAATATTCCTTACCAATAAAAATCGTATTATTCGTGATGTTATTATAGCTACCACCATAAACATTAATCCCTTCAGTATTGGAGCTGTTAACAGTGAAGGTATTGCCGATTATAGAACTATAAGAAGAACCTGCATAAAGATAAACTCCTCTCGCTCCATCACCAAGAAGGGTTACGACATTATTAAGCAGGAGATCATTATTGTTTGACCCATCGGATAGGTAGATCCCATGAGCCTGTTGTCCCGAGGTTACAATAGTATTACCCATAAGAAGATTATTCTGAGAGTTAGACTGCAACCAGACGCCAAAATCCTGATAAGCCGTTGTTTTTAGACTGCAGTTGATAATCTGAGAATCGGTCGTAAGGGCGAAAGTGATACCATCAGTATTGTTAAGGCCAGTTATATTTATGAGAGTTATATTAAAAGCGTTGGCAACATAAACCTGCCCAATATCGTACAAATTAGATATCGTGATGGATGAGTTACCAAAGAAGTAATAAATCGGTTTACCAAATTTGGTGTTTGAGGCATCGATATAGTGGTCATAATCCGAAGCAACAATCCGGGGAGAGAAGTAAAGGGCCTGTGCATTCTCGGCATTAATGGCATTACCGGTAAGAATACTATACAGGGGGTTTCCGAAGTCAATACCATAGGCGTAATTGCCCAGGGTAGTAAGGGTATTGTTCACCATGACCATGCTAGAGTAATAGTTATTGATTCCCTCACTGTTATAACCCACAGTAGACATTGAATTGTTAAAAAAGGTCAGGTTATTGTCATAACTCAATGTGATTCCTCTGGAATAATCACCGTAGGTCGAAAGGTTATTGCTGGAAAAGGAAGAGTAATGAGAGTCATAGAGATTAAGGTCCGGACTATTTGAAGAGAAAGTTGCGATCACATTCCTGAGCAAGAGCGTTGATTCAGAACTCTCAAGATAGACTCCTAGACTTCCACTTTGAAGGGTTTCGATGTTGTTTTCAATAAAACTGTTGTTATCAGAGTCTCCCAGAACACTAATTCCCCGGGCATTGTAAGCATCGGTTAAAAGAGTATTATTGAAAACAATATTATAAACTGAAGAGAGATAAAAATAGAGATCATTTGCTTGATTGCCTTTAACAGTGATATTGTTGTTGGAGAGGACATTTCCTGAAGAACGAGACTGAAGATAAATGCCATGATCATATTGATCGGAGGTAGAGATGCTCACGTTTCGTATAGAAGAGTTAGTGACCCAAGCCAGGGTGATGCCATCTGTATTGCTGGTAATATCCTTGATGGTAACCTCGGTCGAGTTAGCCACAAACAGTTGCCCTACATCATAAAGATTGGAGATAGAAATAGAAGCATTTCCAAAATAATAAAAAATTGGCTTGCCAAATTTGGTGTTTGAAGTATCAATAACCTGGCTAAAGAAAAGGGGTTCATAAGAAGTGGGTTCAATGAATATTGCCGCTGCAGAGACATTGAAGAGGTTATTGGTAAAAGTAGAGTTCTTCGACTGGTCAAAATGGGCACCATAACTTTGTACGCCTGAAGTATAGATGGTATTATTGCTGAACCTATTGTTTGAAGTGCCAAACAAAGAGAGTCCGGAACTGGAGTCTGAAGCGGTATCGACAATGTTGTTGGAGATAATATTATTTGAACCTAGTTCAATGTCAATACCGAGATTGTTCAAACCAGAGGTGTGTACATGTGAATTAACGAGTTTTGAATCTTGAGCCCACAGAAAATAAAGACCATCGATGGTGCTGGTGATATTGGTGACGGTGACATTTGAGGAGTTTATGATAAAAAGCTGCCCAACGTCAAGATTTGAGATTGTTTCATCAGACCTGCCAAAGAGATAGTAGATAGGCTTGCCAAATTTGGTGTTTGAAGTATCGATCACATGCCTGTAGTTTTCAAGTGACCAACCATGCTCGAAATGGATTGCAGGGCCATTGGGAATATTAAGGGTGTTATTAGTAAGGAAGGAATTGGATTCAGCAACAAAATTAAACCCATAGTTATTCACATCCTGCGTGCTTGTATTGATAATGTTACTGTCAAAGGAGTTATTCTGCCCAGCATATAAATCAAAACCGAAGTTTAACGAACCCCAGTTTGTAAGTTGGATGATATTATGGGAAAACAAAAGATCACTGGAAGAAGATTCCGAAATTCCCCGGTCACCAGGCAGGGTGATCAGGTTGTCTTTAATCAAACCATGAGCACTTCCTTGAAAATCTATTCCCTTGGAATAAATCGTTGCCAGGCTTATCGAGTTATTTAGAAGGGTGACATTCTGGCTGTTGGTTATAAAAATACCCCTTTGACCATAAGGGTAACTGTCCTGCACAATGCGACAATTCTTGATAGTAGGATTACTATAACTATTCACCACGATTCCATTCTGATAATAACCATATCTTCCAAAATTAATCATATTTCCTTGACAATCTAGAGTGATATTGTCCGCATAAAATGTAAAACAACTGTTATAATCAGAGACATCATTTGATAAAAGATAGGTCGTATTTGCCTGATCTAACGAGCCACAACTGCTAAGGCTAATTGAATCCGCTAAAACGACATTTACACTACAAAGAAAACCTATGACAAATATGAGAAAGAACAGATATAAAACCCTCTTCACACCTTCACCCTCATGTTAAGTTACAATACTGAAGGATATTTAAAAGTTTCTTAAAGAAAAGTAGGCCGATCAGAGCGTAAAAATAGCCTAGTTGGATCAGGGAGTTGATATAATGAGCAAGAAAGAGCCTAATTTGCCTGGACACCAAGGAGTTATCTAGGTATTGAAGAACCTGGGGGTCAAGAGCAAGACCAGGACATTGAAGATTGTAATGAATGGTTTTAGAGACCAATAAATAATATGCTGTAGAAGATTCTTCAACAGAATATTAAATATGCCCAACCCGATTAGTCTAGGCAATGGAGGACCACAAGCATGAGCGAACAACAAAAGCAGGCGCTTAACAGCATACTCACCCGAGTATACACTGAGGAATTAAATCCTTTTGAGGGAGTTCTTGAAGCCGACAGGCAAATCGGGGGAATAACTGGAGTAATCTTCAAGGTAGGCCTGACCCTCGCTAACCACATAGGCAAAATCTCAGCACAGCGAAAGGGATTAGGAAGAAGAGAGGTAAAAAAGCTTGAAGAATTTGCAACCCTGGCTTACTGGAAAGCGCAACAAAACGGAAGCATAAGGCCTGGAGAGGTGCGCCTTGAAAAAGGGATAAGCACCAAGCACTACAAGGGAGGATTCCAGGTATACCAGAATCAATTACTAAACGCCTACGCCAGATAAAAGAAAGAATGGAAGAAGAAAACACGACGATAAGATTAAAGATTGCGGAGCTAAAAGCAAGATACACCAGGCTAGCTTTAAACTGCAAAACTGCAGGGATAAAGGTAAATCCCGAGACAGTAAACGCATATATGAAAGAGCTACAAAAACTTGAAGAAGAGAGCATTAAAGCGCTAGGCCTATAAAATACCCTGCCTTAAAAAAGGACAGATAAAAATAAGGCTAGGCAAGATTTTCTCGTTGCCGTCAGTCAAGAGATATAAAAAGGTGAACTGTCTAATCGCAAGATTACCCCTTGCTCCCCAAGAATGTCAAATCCAACACAAAAGATAAAGAGTTAAAATTTTAAATTTTAAA
>CAIQQL010000153.1 GCA_903873955.1 uncultured archaeon
TCGTACCTTCATAGATTGCTTTGCAATTCTTGCACACTTTTTCAGCAGCCATTACTTCTTGCCCCCTTTGGCAGCGCCCTTTTCGGATTTTTCTGCTTTCTTAGCAGCTGCCTTTATGGCCTGTTCCTTCTTCTTCTTGTCATCAGTAATCCAGTCGAGCTTTCCAAGACCAGGCTGACGCATGGTAAGACCTATTTTAGGCTCACCAGACTTATAGCTTATTGCGACAACTCTTGCCATGCATTCATCTCCCTTGGCCAAGTTACGTTTGCTCGCCTTTCCTGAGAGAGTTCCAGTCTTGCTAAGTGAAACGTAATCTTCCATAGTCTGGGAAATATGAATCATTCCCTGGGCAGGGCCTATTTGCATAAAAGCGCCAAAAGTCGTGATTTCACTGATGATGCCATAAACAAGCTCATGAAGCTCTGGTTTCCAGATAAGAAGTTTAAATCGCGATTTATAGAAAGGCGCACCGTCTCCTGGAATAATTACTCCCTCTTCAACACTGTCCACTGAGATGACGCTTACCGCATACCCTAATTCCTTGGTCACTTTGCCCACATAACTTTCGTTAAGCTGTTGCTCGACCGCCTCTTTCGTAGGCAGACTAAACAAACGTGGTTCAACACGGATATGGTCCTCAACTTCAGTTAAATAAAACATGGTTACTCAAGTATGTAAATAAGCAAGAAAAAGTCAATTTAAAAAGGTTGCTATTCCCCACCCTTCAGATAAAACGGGGTATTTAAAGTCCATAGACGTACTCATTGCAAAATTCGCAGTTTCTTTCAAGAGGACATGCTGCAAAACCAGTGAGATTTGCATGGGTTATTTGTTTCGCAGTCGTGATCAAATCCTGCTCGACTTGAGAGATTCGAAAAGCGAGGGCCCCATTTGGAGTGAACGCTTGCCCAGCGTTGTCAAAGATAAGTTCGACAGGCTTTTCTTGCCGCAACATGTCAAGAACGACTTTATGCACTTTTCCGTAATGCTGCGATGCGAGAGCATAAAAACCTAGTTGATAGTTTCGATGCAGGGCAGAGATGGGTTCTTTTCCAGTCTTATAGTCTACAATGACGATGCCTTGGGGGGTGAAGTCAATACGGTCAGCAAAACCGATAAAACGAAATCCTCCTATTTTCGCCGTGAGCTCTAATTCGGTTTTCGATAAGGCAGAATACTGGTCCTTGTTGCGTTCAAAGAAGATGCGGATAAGGCTATTGGCCTCATCAAGATTTATCGATTGCCAATCTTCTTTGAGATGTTCTTCAATAGCAAGGTCGAGAAAAGATTTCAAGGAATGCATTTGGGCATTGACTCCCTGCTCAAGAATGGCATGGACAAAAGACCCGAGACGCAAGGTCTCCCAGGAGGGCAGCTTCTTTTCAGGCATATGGAAGACATACTTGTACTCATAACGTTTTTGGCAGTCAAGAAAGGTCAGTAAAGCAGAAGGTGAAAAACATAGGGAATCAGAACGAGACAAGGAGGGGTCCGCTTGTTCAGGCCCTTTCACGATTGATAAAAGAAGATCATCGAACTTGTCAGACTGCAACGCAAGTCCAAAGGAAAGCACAGGCTTGGGGGAAATCAAAGGCTCTTCCAGATGTTGTTCAGGTTCGAGATGGTATGCAAAGTCTTCATGGGTTTTATATCCAATTTCCATCAAAAATTGAGAAGGGGTGTACTTTTTCTCACCATAGGTTTGAGCATAGGTGAGGATAAGCTTCTCCTTGGCCCGCGTGAATGCGACATAACAAAGACGTCGTTCCTCCAGGAGTTGGTTCTTCCGCTCATAATCACGGAAGAGATCCTCATGTTCTCTAAGGTGAGGTGAAGAGTTAAGTTCGGGAAGGAGGGAAAAGGGCAACAACGAATTAAGCTCGACTTTCTCCATAGGAAAACGCTTCTGGACAAGGTTCGTTAAAATGACTGTCTTGTATTCCAGGCCTTTTGTTGCATGAAGGGTCATTAGCTGGACTCCTTTGTCGGTAAAGGTGGCGGCAGGGATTTCAATGGACAACGAATTCAAGACCTCCAGATAATAAAGGAAGCTTGATAAGTCGAGGGCATAAAGTGTCGCGTGCTGCTGGGCAAGGTCATAGAACTTGCTCAGGTTATAGAATGAGTTTTTGGCTTCCTTCGTGATAGGATGTTCAGCAAAACCAAGCAACACAAATATTTCCCTTAACAAGGCGAGAATATCCGCAGTACCTAAATCAAGCAGTTGCTTGATGCCATTATGTAAAGAACGATCAAGAATCTTTCCATTAGGAGAAAGAGGAAGCGCTAAAAGAGATGCAAGGACGTCTTCACTAAAATTATCGCTGCTCCTATGGTCATGTATAAACTTGCCAAGCAAGATCAGGTCTTCTTCAGGGAAATTTAAGAAATAAAAAAGCTCCCACCAGGCTTGTTCGCCTCCTTTCTCTTTCTTTGAAAGTTTCTGGAGAAGTGAAAGATAGTTGAAGACAACCTTCACTGCTTTCTGCGAGAGCAAAGAGCTCATGGAAGCGGATGCATAGGGGATATTTTTCATCTCAAGAGCACGTTTGATCAGTCTCCCTTGCTGATGTGTTCGGAAAAGGACACAAATGTCCTCAGGAGATTTTCCTTCTTGGAGTTCACGTTCAACAAGCTCGGAGACTTTTCTTGCTTCTTCCCGGCTGTTGGAAAGCTCAAATACCTCAATTGGTGCGCCCTCAAGACCCTGTGCATTGCTCACCTCAAAGCATTCCTCGGGCCGTTCATAATTGTTTACGATTAGCCTATGGGCCGCCTTGAGGATTTTGTTCGGAGACCTAAAAGACCTTGCCAAGGTAAAGATATCTTCTTTTTGAACATTAAGATGGCTGATAAACTGGCTGAAATTATTTTTATAAGCGCCACGAAAACGATAGATAGACTGGTTCATGTCTCCTACAATCATGATATTACCCGATGAAGCAAGAGAGAAAAGGAGGTCCAACTGAACTTTGTTAGTATCCTGAAATTCATCAACGATGATATACCCAAAAGATTGTGACGTCTCAGGAAAACGGGTAAGCAACTCAAGCGCTTTGCTGTTAAGGTCCGCATAGTCGAGATAGGAGCTCTTGACTTTTATTTTTTCATAGGCCCGCCAGGTGTTTACAAAACGTTTAAGATCGGCATAGGAACGAAGATTGGTTATTTCTTCAACAAGGTCATGTTTATGTTCTGCAGATTTTTTTAGGTGAAGGGTTTGTAGGTCAAAAGAGAGTTCCTCAATCTTCTTTGGAACATCCACACCTGAAAGCTGCTTTCCCAAGAGGTCAACATGCGCTTGAAGAAGTTCTAAAGAGATGCCCAAATCCTTGGCCATACCAATAGAAGCGACATATTTGTGACAAACCGAAGGGACAACTTTTAGGCTTCGATGCAAAAGAACCTTGGCTTGGTCAGGGTCAAGTATCTTGAAGTCAGAAACGACCCCTACTTTTGAGCCATGAGCACGCAACAGTTCAGCCGAAAGACCATGAAATGTTTTGATGGTGGGTAAAGGAAAGTTATTGGTAGAAAATGCGCGTTGCGTTCGTACTAGCAGATTGTTTGCTGCTTCGTTCGAAAAAGTGATACAGACTACCTGCGAAGGCTCATAATGTTTTCCTTCAATAAGATAGACCAGCTTTTGTACAATTTGGTGTGTCTTTCCCGTACCTGCCCCGGCAAGAACGACGCAAGGACCGTTAATCTTTGTAGTCGAGTCCATAAAATGGGCAAGCAATTACTTCATTAAAAAGATATCGTTAGTTAACGTTTCTTTCTGGAGGTTTTCTTGAGGAGAGGAGTTTTTGGGGCAGGAAGAGAGTTATGTCTCTTTTTCAGAAATAAAAATAACAGAAGGGACAAGAATAAGAAGAAGGCAAGAAGATAAGGAAGAAGTGACCAGAGCACGGTAGATGGGAAAATGGACTGGGGCGAGGCTGGGAACGAGACGTTTAATGAATAGACGGGAAGGGAAGTCTCATTGATATGTTTTAAGGTGAGAATAGGCAGGTTGTCTGAGGAAAGATTCGTGAATGAGACCAGAAGGTCATAATAGTTATTCCCATCCAGGTCTATCCGTCTCTGTCCCCCTAAGGAAAGCGAAAAGGTCTGAGGTGTTGAAGAAAGGGTCACTGTGACGCTGGAATTTAAACTGTTTTTTACGAAGGTATTGAGAAGAAGTGTATGGGAATCCCCAAGAGTAAGATTAAACAGGACTTTTTCTCCAGGACGTAAATCCACCAAATAGCCTTGGGCAAGCTGATCTGTGTTGGCTGTATGAAGAAGCAAAGGCGTGGAAGGCGGAGCAGGTTGTGCAAGAGTTTTTTGCTTGGGAGTGGCGTTCGTGTCAGAGTCTTGTGTTTGATCCTGCGCTGTCGCAGGAGTATTTGCCTGCTGGCTTGTCTGCGCACTGGTGGTTGATGAAGAAGATGTATTGGTTACAGGGATAATCAGGGTGAAGGTGAAGGTGTCCAGAAGAAAGTTTGAATTGAGCAAAAAGGAGCGCGTAAGATTATAACTGCGATTGGTAATGAAAACCGTATAGTTGTTCACTAAAGAAGTTGTCCCGTTGTTATGGGCATAAGGAAGGATAAACAGGTCGCTCATACCATTCACGTCCGTAAGAGAAGAGGCGATCACTGAGTTACTGAGATTAGAGATGCTGACATTGGCTCCTCTGACTTTTCCGCCCGCTGAAGAGGAAAGAGTTAGTTGATAATACCAATAACGGGCAAGTGAATTACCTCCGGAAATAAACTCATTTGAGGGGTCATCCGTGACATTGATTACCGTCAAGTTTTCACTCAAGACACTAAGATGGCTGAAATTTATGACTGAAGGGGAAGGTAAAGAAAAGTCCTTGAGCATGTTTTGTGAAGAAGGCGCCCCTTCATAGTCAGTGACAAAAAAGAAAGGAGATGCAGATAGGAGGATTTGAGAGGCAAAACTATTTCCAGAAGACCCGAAAAGATCATAACACCCTTCAAAGGTAGTATTAGAGTTATTACAGACATTGAAGAGATTGCCTGAGAAATAAGAGCCTTGGGTATGGAAAAGGCTCAAAGGCTGTGCCAAACTGAGAAAGGTAGAGTTTATCACCTGAATCCTGAGACTGGTATTAAGAAGTATACCTTGATAGCTTTGAGAGAAAGTGCTGTTCAAGATGAAGGAATCACTGACATTTTCAAAGATGATCCCAGAACCGAAATCGGGTGCAACCGAGATATAACAGTTTCTTAAGGTGAGATTATGGACATCTCTGGCAAAAAAAGCGGTTTTCGCACTGGAGTTGATCAATGAATTTCCACCGCAGTCAATCGTGATATCTGAAGCGGTGATAGAAAAACAAGAGGAGGAAGAAAAGTTTTCATAAAGTACCGAATAGGGAAGATAATAACTGCCAGAGGCATTAATCTCATGGCAAAAAGGGAAAGAGTCGTTCGATGTATTATTAAAGAGAGGAGAAGCGATCTCGAACCCAGTAAAACGAAGAAAAATCAGTCCAAACAGGGCTAGAAGAAAAAATGAACTGATGATTACTCCCTTTTGCAGACCTCTTTCCATGCAACGAAAAGACCAAATTTCTTTATAAATATTATGAGGAGGAGAGCAGCAATAGCTTTTAAAAGCAGTTCCTCTTGTAAAAGATATGGAGA
>CAIQQL010000154.1 GCA_903873955.1 uncultured archaeon
TCCCTTTTTAATGAGCAGGTAAGAAAGACTGTAGCGGATAGAAAGATGTGCATTGAAAGGGTCACTCGGGCAAGAAAGAGAGCAGAACATCTCCTTGAAAATATTCCGATAACCAAGAAAGATAAGTCTGGAAAGAACAAAGAAGGGATCAGGCTAAAGGAAAGGCAGAGGTTGCATCGACTATGTCGCTGGCTCGATCAAGGAGAAGAAGAGATAAGCTTAACGGCAAATCCATTTTAATAAGGAGTAATAGACTGCGCTCTGCTAAAGCACAAGATATCAGGAAGATTTTGCTGGTTCTTGAGCATTAACAGTATAAGGGAAGAGAGAAGGTCTCGGATTTCGCCTAATTAAAACTGTGCTAACTCCCACTCTAAAATCCTCTCCTGGCGAGACCAGACCCTCAAATGTTTTAGGCCCCAAAAATCCATAGACGAGATTTGCATACTCCTTGTCACAATTTCCTGGACTAAGTTCAGGAAGTGAAAAGTCGAAAGGTTCTCCTCTAAAACTAGGGATTGTGGCCCCCTTAGGAACATTTTTGCCAGTGTACGTTGAAACAAATTTACCCTGGCCGGCTATCAAAGGAAATTCAAAATATTGTCTTTCAGCATTCTCGCTATTATCCGCCTTCCTAACGATGGAAAGCGCTCCTTTCCCGTCTGCAAGTATGCCTGAGATTCGCGGGGTGAAATTAGGGCCATCAGGTTCAAAGGAAGAGAGATC
This sequence comes from uncultured archaeon, assembly GCA_903873955.1. GTDB lineage: Archaea > Nanobdellota > Nanobdellia > Pacearchaeales > GW2011-AR1 > VGKP01. The sequence goes on from CAIQQL010000154.1 coordinate 727, forward strand.
GATATAGTTTCCAGTAAATTTGCCATCTTTTCGCTCTTGAACCCAATGAGGCTTGCTTTGGGCCCGCATAAGAACTTCCACTGGACTTCGCAAGGATCCTTGCAAGATTTCATTCGCAATAACAGTTGTTTGTGCGCCATTGGAGACTACAAAAAGATCCCCTACTCTTTGTATGGCCTTATAGATAAGAAGCTCAGGCGTGCCTTTTCTCAGTTCTTCTTGGTTGGTGCATTCTGTCCTCACGCCATCAGATTCATCCCATTCTTCCTTAAGGAACCTTGCCCTACTGGATGGGCTTCTTCCAGTCACAAAATAGGCGATAAACTCTGTTCCAAGAGGGTTCTTTCCAAGGATGATTCCTCTTCCAAGATATTCTTGTTTTGCAAGGTACTCTAACGTTTCCATGTAGGGTGTAAATATGAAAGATTAGACTTCGAAGAAGAGAGGAAATATGGGGTTAAGCCAAAAATAAAGGTTTGATTGAGAAAAGCCATAGAATATAATGGTTGGTTCTTTTTTTATAGTTTGCTGCAGTTTTTTCATCAAAGGAGAGTAGTTTATTTGGAGCATTGGAGAAGAACGAACAAGATTTGGATAAAAAAATAAAGATACCTAAACTTATTTAAAATCAGATAGGGTATAAGGGAAATGGAAAAAAGAGTTATTTTAGTCCTTCTGATTTTTAGTTTGATAGGGATTGCGATTCTCTTGTTGATTGTTGTCTTGCAAATGCAGCCTGGAACGGTTATCGAAAGACCTACACCGATTCAGACAGCCCCTGAGGGATCGGTATGTCAGGAGGTATATGTCCCAAATAATGGAGGGATAAATATCGTATTCCTTGGACAAAAAGCACAAGCAAAAGAATATGCCGATTATCTTCTCTCTATAGAGCCGTTTAAGTCGAATACTGACAAATTCAATGTCTATGCGATAGAGAATGTTGATGTGCCTTGCCAATTGTATAAAGGTACAGTCCTGTTATGTTATGATAAAGAGACCATCAAAAAAGCGTCAGTTTGCCCTAATGATTATATTGTCGTTTTAAAAGATGAGAATGAAGACATACGTAGTTCATCGTATTTAAACGTGATGAGCTTGAATACGAAACTGCCTGCCTCAGTCTTTGCTCATGAGTTCGGTCATGCATTCGCATTTCTATCCGATGAGTATACGCCTGCTACACCTTCAAAAAAGAATAAGAACTGTGTAGAAACCTGCACGCAGTTTACAGGAAATAATGAAGGATGCTTTCCAGGATGTGCAGAAAATAGTCTTTACCGTTCAGTAGATGAAGGGTTGATGCGTACATTAAGCGCAGATACTTTCGGTGTGTTTGATGAAGGCATCATTAGAGAGTTTATGCCTGAATCAAAGAATATGATTACAGGAAACGCAGTCAAAGAAACAGTAAACTGTTCTGAACAGAATTCACTTCTCCTTGAGATCTCGAATAAGGATGGACAAAGGCTGATAAAATCCGTGACGCCCTATATTGGGTGTATTAGTACCCTTGCGCACCGAGCATCTGACTGGACAATCAAAGGAAAGAGTAATGAAGGGGATTTGAAGACCCAGACCTCTTTTGATGACAGCCTCCTGTTTTTTGATGGGCAAAAGAACACTGAGCAGACTATAACGGGCGGGGCAGAGGAATCAAATCAAAGTACCTTCGTCGCAATAATGTCGCAAGACGTCTCAAGAGTAGAGGTAGTAGATAAGTATGGGCAAACCGTAGATGAAAAAAACCTATCAAAAAGAGTTTCAGAAGAGCCATTGCAAAACCCCCTCTCAGAATTATTAAACAACGGTACCGCTACTATTTCAGGGATTTTATCGATAGTCTTACAAAAAAAGGTAGCATACAACACTTATCAGACACTTGATCGTCAATACTTTGAAAACTACACCTTCCAGTTAAAACCAAATGAGAGTATGAGATTAGGGACAGTGTTTAATCCATTGAACATCACCCTGAATGAGTCAGGAAATTACAGGATAGTTGCCACAATCACGGATAAGAATTACAATCAGCAAAACGCCAGCTGGGAGTTTTTAGTGGTGAATTAGACAGTAAGAGAGATATGTTCTCCTGTGACATAGATATTATTTGAAGTTGCGATGCTTATATGAGCTTGTTCTAAATCCGTCGCTTCAGACAAGCATTTTCCGCCGATACATCCAAACTGGCAGGGATATATTCTGAAGGAGACTTGATCATTTTGACAGGCGAACTTGAAGACTTCGCTTCCATTTACACACCAGTCAGTGAAAGTTCTGCCCAAATAGCTGATGTTGCCAGAGAGAAAAGTTTTGTTCGAGTTTTTCCCTGAGTCGATGCAGTTGACCCCATAGCCATAGCCAGTTAAGGAATAGCCATAACCTGTTTGATAACCCACATAACCATATCCGGATCCATAATTGATGATACCGTAGCCAGAAAGATTACCCATGGAGCCATAACCCAGTATATTTCCGATATAGCCATAACCCGACGCACTTCCCCCGTATCCTGATCCATAACCCCCAATATTGGTGACCTTACCTGAGATGTATCCTTTCAGATGACTGAAATATTGCAAACCAAAAAAAATCAAAAGAAAGAATATGAACAAAACAAATAACACCAAAGGGATCTCCCAAAGATTTCTCCTCTTAGATTTAACCATGGTATAAAAGAGATATTTGTCTTTTTATATCTTTCAAAAGAATAATCTCAGGTTGATCAGAAGAATGACGCCCAGACCAGCAAGTCTATCATTGCAGTCTAATCGAGGGATGTAGCACGATACAACAATTATACAATTTTTTTAAATGAACAGTTTTTAAGGGATTTGTCGAGATGTAATGAATATTTCCAAAGGTATAGGAAGGTTCGTGACAAGAAGAGATATTTTATTTCTATAGACTTAATATCTTTACTAAGATATAGGTGACCACAAAAAGAGAAATATTTATAAACGTGGGCACCTTAGAGAGATTATGTATGTTGAAAAAA